>JBBARJ010000142.1:0-8524 GCA_040399825.1 Gemmatimonas sp. | reverse complement strand
GAAGCCGGCCAGCAGGTAGGACACCAGCGCGTACATCTGCCGCATGCCCATCGCGAACAGCACGGCGAAGGTGGCCACACCGGCGATCACGGGCCAGGTGAACTGGCGTTTGAGATTCGCTGTGGATGCGCGACGCCAGGCGATCAGCGGACCGATGCCGGTGAGCGCCAACAGCAGCAGACCAAGGGGGCCGTTCACCGCGTTGAAAAACGGCGGACCGACCGTGATCTTGTCGCCCTTCACCCACTCGCTGAGGATCGGAAAGAGCACGCCCCACAGCGTCGCGAAGCAGATACCAACCAGTACGAGATTGTTGTACAGGAACGCCGCTTCGCGGCTCACCATGCTCTCGAGTTCCGCGTTCGCCTGCAGATCGTTCAAGCGGGTGGACACGAGATACGCCGTGCTGACCGCCGCGAAGATGAGGAACCAGAGGAACCAGTCACCGACCGGCGACTGCGCGAAGGCGTGCACGCTCTCGATGATGCCACTGCGCGTAATGAACGTGCCGAGGATGGTGAGCAGGAACGACATCGCCACCAACGTCACGTTCCACTTGCGCAGCATGCCGCGCTTTTCCTGGATCATGATGCTGTGCAGGAACGCCGTGATCGTGAGCCACGGCAGGAACGACGAGTTCTCGACGGCGTCCCACGCCCAGTAGCCGGCCCAGCCGAGTTCGACGTACGCCCACCACATGCCGAGCACGATGCCGATGGTCAGGAAGAACCAGGAGAGCAACGCCCAACGGCGCACGGCGCCGAGCCACTGCGTATCGAGCTTGCGCGTAACCAGCGCACCGATGGCGAAGGCGAATGGAATCGCCGTGCCGACGAGCCCCAGATAGAGCATCGGCGGATGGATCGCCATTCCCGGATTCTGCAACTGCGGATTCATGCCGCGCCCTTCGGGCGGAATCCAGTCGAGGCGCTCGTACGGGTTGGCCCCGAAGCACATCGTCATCAGGAAGAACAGGCAGATGATGCCCAAGGTCCCGGTAACGTACGGCATCATCGCACGATTCGATTTGCGGTTCGTGAACACCGCAATCGCCGAATACGTCGTCAGAATCAATGCCCAGAAGAGCATCGACCCGGACTGTCCGGCCCAGAAGGCCGTGAACGTATAGATCTTCGGGAGATTCGAGCTCGTATACGAGGCAACGAACTTGATCGAGAAGTCGTGCAGGAAGAGGGCGGTCCACAGCCCGATCGACGCGAGCAACGTGAAGCCGAACGTGGCGTACAGCGCCCGCTCACCGCTCTTCACGAGGTCAGGACGCCCCTGAAGGCCCCCGGAGAACGACACAGTGGTCGTCCAAGCCGCCATCAACAGCGCGACCCAGAGCGACAATTCACCAACGAGAATCATGGGGCCTCGCGCTTTCGCGCAGGCGCGCGACAGTTACGCGCGGGGGGTTGCCGACGTGCCCTGCTTGTAGCCGGGCGTGTCCTTGTACTTCTCGGGAGCGTTCTCGTAGCGCGACGCGCACTTGGCCAGCAGCGTGGTGGCCTGGAAGGTGCCATTGGCGTCGAGTCGACCCTCAACGACGACATCGACTCCATCCGTGAACGTATCCGGCGCGATACCGCGATACTGCACGTCGTATGTCGTGGTGCCGTCGGTCATTTTGAAGGTGAGCGACCGGCCAGACGGGTCGCGCACGATGGTACCGCTGACAACGCGAGCACCGACCTTCACACCCGTTTTCACAAATCGCGGGTTGTCGGAGACTTTGCTCGCGAGCTCACCCGGCGTCAGGTAGTAGGTGGCCGTCTCGTCGATCGAGCTGGCCATCAGATAACCGGCGGTGCCGAGCACCAGCACGCCGCCGAGTAGAAATTTGTTTCGAGCTTTCACGGGACCCGTCCTCGTCGTCCGGATGGTGTTTGTATAAGATAGCGGTGGGGAGCTCGGGCGTCATCTAGCCAGCGAACGTTCTCATCGCGTTCAGGGTGCCCCCCCGGTGTCCCGCGCCCAGCTTAGTGCTCCACGCACCGCACGCCGCCATCCGGCGTATCCGTCGGTAGCCGTCGCGTCACCGGTTGGGGTGAACCGTGTGAAATGGCGCCCGGCCAGAAATTCATCCCCGTTCGCCCAAAGCCCTGCGGCCAGACCAGCCAATCCGGCCGCACCCATCGCCGTCGTTTCCACGATGTCGGGACGCTCGACCGGCACGCCGAGCACGTCGGCCTGGAACTGCATAAGCCAGTCGTTGGAGGTGGCCCCGCCGTCGACGCGCAGCCGGTCGAAGGGGACGCCTCCCTGCGTACGCATATCGCCCAGTACATCGTTGGTGGCGTAGGCCATCGCCTCGAGAGCGGCGCGCGCGAAATGCGCCCGCGTGGTGCCACGGGTGAGGCCGACGATCGTGCCGCGGGCATTCGGCTCCCAGTCGGGCGCCCCCAGTCCGACCAAGGCGGGCACGAAGTACACACCCTCATTGCTGTCGAGCGAACGGGCCAACCCTTCGGTCTCGCTGCTGTTGGCAATGATGCCCAGGCCGTCGCGTAGCCACTGCACGGCCGCGCCGGCAATGAAGATGGACGCCTCGAGCGCGTAGACCGGCGCGCCGCGTTCATCGCAGGCAATCGTGGTGAGCAGGCCGGTGGCGCTCTGCGGACGCACCGTGCCGGTGTTGAGCAGCAGGAAGGCACCGGTACCATAGGTGTTCTTGCCGCTTCCCGCGTGCCAGCCCCCCTGCCCGAAGAGCGCCGCCTGCTGGTCGCCGGCGATGCCCATGATCGGGATTTCGTGGCCAAGCACGGAGGCGACGGCGGTGCCAATCAGCCCGCTCGAGGCCACAATGGTCGGCAGCATGTCGGGGGGCACGCTGAACAGCGCGCACAGCTCCGGCGACCAGGCACGCGTGCCCAGATCATACAGCATCGTCCGCGACGCATTCGTATGGTCGGTCACATGAGACGCGCCGCCGGTGAGATGCCAGACCAGCCAGCTATCGATGGTGCCGGCCACCAACTCGCCGCGCGCCGCCCGCTCGCGCATGCCCGGCTGCGCCAACAGCCATTCGAGTTTCGTGGCGCTGAAGTACGGGTCGGTGACCAGTCCCGTTTTCTCAGCGATCATCGCCGCGTGCGGTGCCAGCTCGAGGCACCGATCGGCGGTGCGACGATCCTGCCACACGATGGCGCGATGGACGGCGCGTCCGGTGGCGCGCTCCCAGACCACGATCGTTTCGCGCTGATTGGTGATGCCGATGGCGATCGGATCGACGCCGGCGTCGGCAATCGCTTCACGGGCGGCCGCGACCGTGCGCTCGAGAATTTCGTGGGCGTCGTGTTCAACCCACCCCGGTGCCGGATAGTGCTGGGTGATCTCGCGGTAGGCGCGTCCGAGGATGCGCCCGTTCTGGCCGATCACGAGACAGGTCGTGCCGGTGGTGCCCTGATCGATGGCGAGGACGCAGGTCATTGGCCGCTCATACGCCGGTGACTCCGGAAAAGGGCGGCTTCACAAAGCCGCGGTCGGTGAGATAGCCGCTGACCAGCTCGCGCGGCGTGACGTCGAACGCCGGATTCCATACCCGGGCGCCCACGGGAAGATCGCCAAGTTCGTCGGCGTGCCGATGCTCGATCTCGATCTCGGCGCCGGACGGCGTGGCCGCATCGATCGTACTCCAGGGGGCCGCCACATAGAAGGGAAGGCCGTGCGCCTGCGCGGCCAGCGCCACCCCGTACGTGCCGACCTTGTTGGCGACATCGCCGTTGGCCGCAATCCGGTCGGCGCCCACGATTACCAAGTCGACCGCGCCGCTTCGCAGCAACGAGGCCGCCGCGCCGTCGGGAAGCACGGTGACGGGAATACCGGCGCGTTGCAGCTCCCACGCCGTCAGTCGGGCCCCCTGGCGAAGCGGGCGGGTTTCATCGGCGTACACCTGCACGCGACGTCCTTCCCGGTGCGCGAGGTGCACCGGGGCCAGCGCGGTGCCGATGCCGGCCGTGGCCAGCGATCCCGCGTTGCAATGGGTCAGCACCCGTGCCCCGTCGGGAATGATGTCGAGGCCGAACCGGCCGATCGCGTCACACATGGCCACATCCTCCGCGCGAATCGCCTCGGCGTCGGCCCGGATGGCGTCGAGCAGCGCGTCGTCATCCGCGCCTGCCGCCACCGCGAGCAATCGCCGGACAGCCCACGACAGGTTGACCGCGGTCGGGCGCGCCGCGATGAGCCGTTCGCCATACCGCGCCAGCACCTCGCGAGCCCGCTCCCCACGTCCCTCGCTTTCATGGTCGAGCGCGACCACGAGGCCGATCGCGGCGGCCACGCCGATGGCCGGCGCGCCACGAACAGCGAGCGTGCGAATGGCATCGATCACCTCGTCGAGGGTGACGAGGTCCCGAATCACCTCGGCGCCGGGGAGGTGCCGTTGATCGAGAATGCGGAGGGCGCGACGGTCGGGCGACCATCCGACGGCGAGGAGGGGGAGCACGGGCCAAACGTAGCAGGCGGGAGCGTCGATGGCAGCGTCCCGTGTAGATTTGCGGTTCCTCACTTATCACCCCGCTCCACACCCGTCCGCCATGTCCTATCAGTTCCTGACCTTCGACGTCTCCGACCGCATCGCCACGATCACGGTCAACCGTCCGGACAAGCTGAACGCGCTGAATGATGCCACGATCGCCGAGCTCGGGGTCGCCATCGATGAAGCGAACGCCCGCGACGACGTGGGCGCCGTGCTGCTCACCGGAGCGGGTCGGGCGTTCGTGGCGGGCGCAGATATCTCGGAACTGGAAACCCAGTCGCCACTGGAAGCGCAGCGACGCGCCCGGGCGGGCCAGATCATCTTCCGTCGCTTTGAAACGAGCCCCAAGCCCACCATCGCCGCCATCAATGGATTCGCCCTCGGCGGCGGCTGCGAGCTGGCCATGGCCTGTCATATGCGGATCGCAAGCGAGAAGGCGAAGCTGGGACAGCCGGAAGCGAAGCTCGGCATTGTGCCGGGGTACGGCGGCACGCAGCGGCTGCCGCGCCTGGTCGGTCGCGGCGCGGCGCTTCGGCTGCTGCTCACGGGCGATATGATCGACGCCGCCGAAGCGTACCGTTTGGGTTTGGTGGATCAGGTCACGACGCCCGACGAGCTGATCCCCACCGTGCGCGCCATGCTGGCGACGATGCTGGCCAACGCGCCGCTCGCGATCGCCGGATGCATCGAGGCCGTGAACCGCGGACAGGACGTGCCGCTGGAGGAAGGGTGCACGATCGAGTCCGACTTCTTCGGATTGCTCTCGAGCACGGCCGACATGAAGGAAGGGATGCGCGCGTTCCTCGAGAAGCGCCCACCCCAGTTCATCGGGCGCTGATCGCGCCGCCAACGTGCTCGCCCGTCTGATCGCCAAGGACTACCGCAATTTCACGCAGCTCGACCTCGAGGTCCCCCCGAGCGGGCTCGTGATCATTGGCGAGAACGGGCATGGCAAAACCAACCTGCTCGAAGCCGTCGCATATCTCGCGTTGCTGCGATCGTTTCGCGGCGCGCGCGACGCCGACGTGGTGCGCTTCGGGGCAGCGGCGTTTCATGTACGCGCCGAGTTGACACACCCATCGGCGTTCAACACCGTGACCGTCGGCTTCGAACGCCACACGCGACGCAAGCGGGCCACGCTCGACGGTGTCGAGCAGCCGCGGCTGACGAGTGCGCTCGGCGCGGTGCCGTCGGTGGAATTCTCGCCGGCTGATGTGGCGCTCGTCGCCGGCGGTCCGAGCGAGCGGCGTCACTATCTCGATGTGATGCTCGCGCTGTCGTCACGCGCGTATTTGCAGGCGCTGCAGTTGTATCGCGGCGCCCTGCTCCGTCGCAACGCGGCGTTGCGGACCGCGCAGCGCGACGGCGAGCGCAGCGGCGAACACGAAGCGCGGGTCAGCGTATGGGAGCCGGCACTGGCCGAACACGGCGGCGTCGTGGCCGCCACCCGGCACGTCTTCGTGCGCGACCACACCGAGCGGTTCACGCAGCTCTCGGCCGCCATCGGCGAGCGACAGTCGGTGGTCATGAAATACGCGGCGACGGGCGGTGTGACCGCGGACGACCAGTGCACGAGCGCTGACGCGCAGGCAGACGCGTATCGTCGGGCCTACGCCCAACAGCGTGCGCAGGAGCTGCGTCGGGGCGTGACGTTGGTGGGACCGCATCGCGACGATCTGCAGTTGCTGCTGGGCGGTCGGGATTTGCGCACGTTCGGATCGGCGGGACAACAGCGCAGCGCGGCGATTGCGCTGCGCCTGCTCGAGCTGGCGACGTTGCGTGATGCGGTGGGCTATCCGCCCCTGTTGCTGCTGGATGATCCCTTCGCCGAACTCGACCTCGGACGGGCAGGACGCGTGCTGGCGCTGCTCGAAGACGCGGGCGCCTCACAGGTATTGTTGGCGGTGCCACGCGTGGAAGACATCCCGGCCGCATTCACGCGTCTCGAGCAGCGCGCGATGTGCGACGGCCTGCTGCAGCCGCTGGCGAGGCCCGCATGAGTCCCGATCCCAAGAAGCGCGCGCCCGCCAAGATCAGCGACGTGCTCGCCTCGGTGCTGCAGCACGCGGGGCTGACCGATCGCGTCGCGCAGGCGGCGGTGATTCCGGAATGGCCAACGTTGGTGGGGGCACAGATCGCCACCGTCACCGAGCCGTTGCTGTTGCAGCAGGATGGCACGTTGGTGGTGATGGTGAAAACGCACGCGTGGATGCAGGAGCTCACCTTTCTCGAGCCCGAGCTGTTGCGGTCTTTGAACCGGGACACGTCGCGTCCACCGGTCACCCGCCTGCGGTGGATGCTGCAGCGCTGAGTCCGCCTCGCCCGCAAGTCGTTCTATATCAACAACTTGCGATATAACCGCCGAGTTGCTTGCGCAGGCCGGATCGACTACATTTAGGGGTTGTGTTTGCAGGCCAGTGGACTGGCCGCAGCAGTTCATTTCTTCGGAACATCCCCACCTCATGGCGAATAGCAGCGAACAGCCCGAGAACGGGTACGGCGCAAACAGCATCACCGTTCTCAAGGGGCTCGAAGCGGTCCGCAAGCGCCCCGGCATGTACATCGGGTCCACGTCGGCGCGTGGTCTACATCACCTCGTGTACGAAGTGGTGGACAACTCGATCGACGAAGCACTGGCCGGCCATGCCGACCGCGTGCACGTGATCATTCACGCCGACGATTCCATCTCGGTGGAAGACAACGGCCGTGGCATTCCCGTGGACATGCACCCGATCGAGAAGATGCCGGGTGTTGAGCTTGCCATGACCGTGCTGCACGCCGGCGGCAAGTTCGACAAGGACACGTACAAGGTCTCCGGCGGTCTGCACGGCGTTGGCGTGTCGGTGGTGAACGCGCTGTCGAAGCAGCTCAAGGTGTGGATCAAGCGCGACGGCAAGGAGCATTACATGGACTTCGAGCGTGGCATCACGCAGACGAAGCTCAAGGTGATGCGCACCGTGCCGGCGAAGGAAACGGGCACGCGCGTGTGGTTCAAGCCCGATGGGGAGATCTTCCAGGAAACGCTGCGCTACGAGTGGGTCACGCTCGCCAGCCGTCTCCGCGAGCTCGCCTATCTGAACAAGGGTATTCAGATCACGCTGCGCGACGAGCGCCCCGACGAAATGAAGGACGGCCAGGCGCGCGAGGAAGTGTTCTTTGCGCGTGGCGGCCTGAAAGAGTTCGTGACGTACCTGATCGGCAGCAAGAAGCCGTTGCACCAGGACGTGGTCTACATCGACACGACCCGTGACGACATCGGCATCGAGATGGCGCTGCAATACAACGACAGTTATGCCGAGAATGTGTTTTCGTTCGTGAACAACATCAACACGCACGAAGGCGGCACGCACCTGACCGGCTTCAAGAGCGCGCTGACGTCGGTCATCAACAAGTACATTCAGGAAAAGTCGACGCTCAACAAGAAGGACAAGGAAACGCGCTTGTCCGGCGACGACGTGCGTGAAGGGCTCACGGCCGTGCTGTCGGTGAAGGTGCTCGAGCCGCAGTTCGAAGGGCAGACCAAGACCAAGCTCGGCAACTCGGAAGTGGAAGGCGCGGTACGCAGCGTGATGAATGAACTGCTCACGCAGTACCTCGACGAGCATCCGAAGTCGGCCAACATCATCATCGACAAGGCGATGTCGGCGGCGCGCGCGCGCGAAGCGGCCCGCAAGGCGCGCGATCTCACGCGCAAGAAGTCGGCCCTCGACGTGGCCAACCTGCCAGGCAAGCTGGCCGACTGCTCTCTGTCCGACCCGGCGCTCTGCGAGATCTACCTCGTGGAAGGTGACTCGGCCGGCGGTTCGGCCAAGCAGGGGCGCAAGCGCGACTTCCAGGCGATCCTGCCGCTGCGCGGCAAAATCATCAACGTGGAAAAGGCGCGCTTCGACAAGGTGCTGAACAACGAGGAAATCCGGACGATCATCACGGCGATCGGCTCGGGCATCAAGGAAGAGTTCGATCTCGCGAAGACGCGCTACCACAAGATCATCATCATGACCGACGCCGACGTGGACGGCGCGCACATCCGCACGCTGCTGC
>JBBARJ010000141.1:0-8539 GCA_040399825.1 Gemmatimonas sp. | reverse complement strand
TGTTCGCGGCGGAAGATCTGGCCTTCGGCACGCTCCGCATGAGCGGCACCTACCGCGCCGCCATCGCCAGCCAAGGAGGTCCGGTCGCGCAGAACCAGGGCGACATCGCCTTCGGCGCGCGCGCGGTCAGCCCCACGGCGGGCGGCTTCCACGTGTTTTTCCAGATGGGTTTCGTGGTGGCGGCGCCGCCTACGGAATTCCGGAAGATTCGCGTGGTGAATCCGCGCATCAACAACATGACCGGGTCGCTTGGCTACACCTCGCTGACCTGGGAAACGCTCGTATCGTCCAGCCGCAAGTGGGGCGCGGCCGATGCCCAGTTCGGCAAGAGCTTCGCCGGTGTCACCGCCCAGGACGGCTCATCGTGCCGGGCCGACGGCAATGTGTACACCACCACCGGCTTCTCACTGCTGGCGCAGAAGGACTGCCCGGACACGTGGGGCTCTGAAGGTTTCCGGGGCAAGCTGGTCGTGCAGGACTCGGTGTGGCTCAACACGTTCAACGCGAACAAGAGCACGTTCCGTTGGGACGATTGGCGTATTCCAGCGGCGCGCCTCGATGCGACGCAGTTCCTCGGTACGCAGAGCGTGTACGGCTTCATTTCTGACTACTACCGCGAGCAGAAGCTCCGCTACGGCGGCATCGTGCCCGGCGGTGCGGGCACGCCGCTCGACGGCGGCTACCCGTTGGGCCTCGAGCTTCGCGTGGACAGCTACCAGTTCGCCTCGCCGGCCACCCGCAACACCCAGTTCTATCAGGTGCAGATGGTCAATAAGTCGGCCGCCGTGTACGGCACGGGCGTCGACTACGACTCGCTGTACTTCGGCACCACGCCGGGCTTCCTGGCGTCGACCGATGGCAACCAGTACCTGTCGCCGTACTTTGACTTCGGCACGAACACCATTCTGGCGTCGAAGGCCGGGACCAGCGGTAATTGCAGCACGTCGTACCCGAAGCGCTATCTCAACTCCACGCTCGGTGGCTGTCAGTCGACGGTGGGCTTCCAGGCCGGTGTGTGGAGCATGACGTGGCTCAAGTCGCCGTTGGGCGACGTGCGCAACAAGCGCTTCACGCGCAACCCGGCCGATCCGTATTACAACCCGGCCAGCCCGTTCGCTGACGATACGATCACGTTCAACCACTCGCACCCCGGCTCCGTCGGCCGTGCGGGTCAGGCGATCAACCGCTCCACCCGTTCCGCGTTCGGCTATCTGGCGTCCAAGGAAGACGACTTCCTCGATGGGCGGAATGCGTCGGACTTCACGATCAACAACTACGTTGGCATGGTCACGCCGGAAGACTGGACCGGCTCGCTGCCCGCGACGCCCGCCGGTGTGAAGTTCCCGAAGTTCGTGCCGGGCGGCACCACCAACCCGGTCAACGGCCAGCCGTTCGGTAAGTGGGACTACAACAACGACGGCGTGCAGGACTCGATCTCGGTGCCGGGCTGTGGTTCGCTCGGCTGTCACGCGATCTACTCCGACACCATCGTGGGTGGCTATCGCAACGAGTACGGCAACATTCTCGGCACGATCACGGCTGGTCCGTTCAAGCTGAAGGCGGGCGACACCACGCAGTTCCTGTGGGCCTTCTCCTGGAACCCGGATTCCGTGACCACCCGCAAGGCGATCGAAGGCCTCACGGAAGCCTACCTCACCAACTACGCCGGACCGCAGCCCATCGCGTATCCTGCCGTGAGGGCAGGTCTGTCGTACACGATCAATTCGGCCGAATTGATCGACTCGCTCACCGGCGGCGCCGCGACGTCGATCGGATCCCAGATCGTGATCCGCTATCCGAACATCAATCCGGTCGATCCGTACATGGTCGGCTTGGTGAACAAGCTGCGGGCCGACTCGCTCGCGGGTGACGTGGCCACACGACGGATCCTGCGACTCAATCCCACGTTGCTCGATTCGCTCAGAGCGCGGGCGAACGACAATCTGAGCTCGGTGTATCTGTTCAAGTCGTGCGACGGCGGCACGACGTTCACCAACACCACCGGTAACGCGGCCACCTGCATCTCGGCGCCTACGCGCGCCATCGATGCGGCCATTCCCGCCTTCGGCTGGCGCCCGGTCGCGACGGTGAACTACGTAAAGGGCGTGCCGCAGACGGCGAACTATGCCGAGAACCTGCAGGCCGGCCGCACGTACAACTATGTGTTCGTCACGCGCACCCGCGGCTTCTCCGACGATTACTTCCGTATCGTCGACTCGCTCCCGGGCCGCGGTCTGTACATCACCAACGCGCAGGACGCCTTCGGATTCCCGCGCGACACGATCAACTCGGCGTTCGCCACATCGGGCCCGGCATCGCTCACGGTGTACGCCCCGATCACGAACGCGGCCGGTCGTCAATTCGCCCGCGTCGACACCTCCACGGTGGTGGGTAACTCCACGCAGCCCGTGCTGGTGCAGGCCGTCTCGAACAGCGTGACCGGTACGTCGCGCCTCGTGTTCGGCAACCAGTTCATCGTGCGCAAGGTGCAGGACACGGTGACTCGCGCTGTCTCGTCGACCATCAGTGCGCGGTGGATCCTGCCCATTGCCACCACGTCGCCAACGGCGCCGGCTACCACGAATTTCGTGGCGAAGGAGCAGACGTTCACGACCACCGGCGACATTCCGGTGCGCCTGGGCACCACGCTGCTACCGGGAACCGCTCGCGGTTTCACCGGCGCGTCGCGCGTCTTCGTCGACACGATCACCGCACCGGCGGCGTACCCCGGCTACGTGTGGGTCACCGGCGACAACAAGCCGATCTTCGCGATCAACGACCCGTTCGGCACCAACGGCGGCAACCAGGTCCGTGACCAGGTGGGCTCGCCGCTGTACCCGGGCTTCACCGCCCAGCCGGACGACTCGTCGAACACGGCCAACGGATTCCGCACGGAACGCCTGTCGGGCAACACGTCGCGCGATCGGAACTTCGTGATGCGCACGAACGGTGATACGCTCTCCGGTAACGCCCGCCTATTCGTCCCGCAGGTGCAGGGTACGTTCACGACGGCGACCACTGGCGCGCTCGTCGGCAACAAGCGCATCAAGGGTGGACGCTACGAGATGACGTGGCTCACCGACCCGTGGGGCGCCAAGGCGTTCAAGCTTGACCCCGTCGCCGATCTGCAGGCGGCGGTGACGGCGGCGCTGGTCGATGTGGCCTCCAAGGCCACGACGCTCACGGAAACGTCGGCCGCTGTCGCCACGCTCGCCGGAGCCACCACGGCTCGCCCGCTCGTCCGCGTGCGCGTGCCGTTCACGATGAAGTTCACTGACCCCGTCGGTGGTCGTGAAGAGCCGGTCAAGTTCGCCATGCTCGCCCGCCAGACGTTTGCGCAGGGTGGCATCGGCAACACGCGTCTCCTGGGCTCGGGCAACGACACCGTTCGCGTGTCGATCCCCGATTCGCTCTGGATGCCGGGTGACACGCTGATCGTGCTGCAGAAGGTGGAGAAGGACAGCACGGTGCTCCAGGGTACCACGCGTGTGGTGGTCGTGCAGGCCGATGGCTCCAACGGATTCCGCACGATCCCGGTGCTGGCCGACTCGATCGGCTTGAACAAGTTCTTGGTGGCGTGCACCGGTGGTGTGAACGGCACGGGTGTCCGTCCGTCGGCCACCATCGACCAGAACAGCTGCAACCCGCTCGCGATCAATACGCGCGGTGCCACGACGGCCGGCGGCTATGCACCGGTCGAGCCCACGTGGAAGCAGGCATTCGAACTCACGCGCACCTTCGATCCGCGCTCGAGCATCCAACTCGTGGCCACGCCGTTCAGCATCAAGTCCGAAATCACGAAGGCCGACTTGGCCAAGGTTTCGGTGGTGCCGAATCCGTACATCGTGCGCTCGGACAACGATGGGGTCGACGGCGCGCGACTGGCCGTACCACGCATCTTCTTCACGAATGTGCCCGAACAAGGCGTGCTGCGGGTCTACTCGGTGTCCGGCCAGTTCCTTCAGGAGCTGACGTGGACCAAGAGCGACCTGACCTACGCGGGGAATAACTCGACCTCTGGTGACCTGCCGTTCAACCTCCGCACGCGCGAAGGCACTGACATGACGTCTGGTCTCTACATCTATGTGCTCACTGCGACCGGCCCGGCTGGCAAGAATCTGGTGCAGCGCGGCAAGTTCGTGATCATCCGCTAAGGGAGCAGCGATGCAAATCACTCGGCTTATCGGCGCCTTTGGCGCCGCCACCCTCCTTCTGGGCACGACCGTTCGTGCCCAGGGGCCCGGTGGACTTCTTCCTACGCCAGCGGATACCCCGAATCGTCAGGGTACGCGTGGCGCCAACTTCCTCCACATCGGCGTCGGCGCACGCAGCGGCGCGATGGCCAACGCCACAGCCGCATCGGTCAGC
Source organism: Gemmatimonas sp. (assembly GCA_040399825.1). Classification (GTDB taxonomy): domain Bacteria; phylum Gemmatimonadota; class Gemmatimonadetes; order Gemmatimonadales; family Gemmatimonadaceae; genus Gemmatimonas. The sequence continues at coordinate 4,171 of JBBARJ010000141.1, read as the reverse complement.
GGTCCGTTGGCGTGGTTCTCCAACCCGGCGGGCGCTGGTACCTCCGAGTCCTTCTCGGCGGTCGCCGGACGTCAGAGCCTGTACGGTGATCTCGGGCTCGGTCAGACGTACGCCGCGCTCTCGATCCCCGCGCTGGGCGGCAACATCGGCGTGCACTTCAACACGCTGAGCTCGGGCGACATCAAGCGCACCACGGAGCTCAATCCGTTTGGCGATCGACTGGGTGGCAACTTCTTCCAGTGGACGTCCACCGTGGTGGGCATCGGCTACGCCAAGCGACTCACCGATCGCCTGCAGGTTGGTGGCCAGATCAAGTACATCAGCGAAGGCATCCCTGATGCCGGCACGAAGTGGGTGGCGGCTGACATCGGCACCCAGTTCAACACCGGTCTTTATGGCCTCACGCTTGGTGGCTCGATCTCTAATGTCGGTCCCACGGCTCGTTCCTCCGGCGCGTTGATCACGCGCGTCATCAGCACCGCCGACCGTGGCACCTTCAGCGACAATCGTCGCGTGTCGTTGTATACGTCGCAGGTGGAACTGCCGGTCGAGTTCCGCCTGTCGGTTGCGTCGGATCTGCTCGGCTCGGCCAACTCGCTGCTCGGCAAGGGCAGCGGCAAGAACACGCTCAACGCCGAAGTGGCGGTGAATGAGTCCACCGACTTCACGACGCAATACGCCATCGGTCTCGAGTACGGCTATCGCAACATCCTGTTCGTGCGTGGTGGCAAGCGCCTGTACAACGATGATCGCGATCGTGGCACGGACACGCCGGTCGGACTCGCCGGTGGTTTCGGGCTGCGGCTCCCGGCGAAGGGTCGTAACGTGCGCTTCGACTACTCGTTTGAGTCGGCCGGCGCGCTCCAGAACATTCAGATCTTCTCGTTCGAGGTGGGTCGATGAACCGCGCTGCAGGCATTCTCGCCGCTTTGGCGCTGACCGCCGCGAGCGTCGGCGCGCAGGTCGCGCCGAAGCAGTTCACGGTCACCACGCGTCTTGGCATCCTTCAGGCCGAGCGGGCCGCCAGTCTCGATCCGGCGGCGCTCATCGGTCTCGACGCGGAGTACGCGCTGTCCAAGTATTTGGGCATCGGGACCACCGTCGACGTGTCGCGCGGCAACACCACGAAGAAGGACTTCCTTACCCGTCTGCGCTTCGGTCAGGCGGCCGTGGCTGGTGGTGACTCGATTCGCTACCAGTACGTGGGACAGCCGGTGAACACCGTCAACCTCGGGCTCGCGGCCACGCTGCGTTATCCGGGCAAGAAGATCGCACCGTTCGTGATGGCCGGTGCCGGCACGTATGTGATGATTCTCGACGCCCAGGTCAACGGCAAGGAGACGCGCAACAACGACGTGTCCTACACCGGTGGCGCTGGTTTCTGGATCAAGCTCAGCGAGCAAGCCGGACTCCAGTTCGACGTGCGCGCGGTGCAGTATCAGGGCTACGATCGCGATTTCCTGAATCCGGCGCGTGACCGAAGTGAACTCATTCAACCGTTCCCGGAAGACTTCCCGACGCCTCCGGCGGCGAAGACGACTGCGTTGAACACCATGTTCACGCTGGGCTTCCGGTACGTCCCCGGCGGCATTGGCGGGGGTAAATAACCGATGCGCATGATGCGTCTTTCCCTTCTGGCAGCCGGCGTCGCCGCCGTTGCCGTGTCTGCGGCCTGCGGCAACGAACGGTCGATCACGACCGAACCCGTGGGTGCGCTCGGCTTCGGTACGAATTTCCTCCGTACCTCCACGAATCTGCCGCGTGGCACGGTCACCTATCCCGTTGGTATCGTGGCCTCGGCCACGCCGGCCGACGACTCGGTGATTATCACGCTCGCCGGTCTCGACACGCTCACCACCGGCAGCTACACGGTGTGGTTTGCCAACGACTCGGCCACCAAGTTCGTGCGGGCCGGCGCGGTCAACATCGTCGCCACGCGTCGCGACTCGTCGCTCAATGCGGCGGGCGATCCGGTGTTCACGAACACGACGTTCCCGGTCACCGGAGCGGCCAGTTTCCGTAACGGCGGGCCCAACGTCGCGCTTCGTCTGGCGGCGTCCCGCATCTCGGCCACGCCTGCTATGGCCGCGACCGACTCGCTCAACGTCGTGATCGTCAGCATCGAAGCCGGCGCGCCGGGTGCCGCGCCGGGTGAAGTGCGTCCGTTGTGGGCGCGCCGCAGCCAGGCCAATGCGACCCGCGTCGCCAGCCTGCGTTTCGGCACGTTCGGTCGCGGGATTCCGGTGCAGCCGGGCAACCCCGGGGCCAATCAGGAGTTCGTGGTCGCCACCAACGGCGCGATGACGATCGTGCCGCGTGGTCGCGTGGAAGTGCGTGGCAACATCATGATCCTGAACGACTCGAACTACTTCCGTCCGCCCGTTGGCTACTACTACAACGCGTACGGCGTGAAGCTCGACACCACCGGCAAGTTCAGCAGCACCACGTATCTCGGACGTCGCACCGCGCCGTATCCCGATCGTGGCATCTCGCTGTACGAAGCCGACAAGACCAACCCGGCTCCGAGCGTGGTGTTCGACAGCCCGCGCGTGATCTTTGCGATGGCGTCGAGACTCTCGGCCGACACGATCCCTGACGCGGCCGGTTCGCCGGCGTGGAAGAATTACGGGTTCGTGCGCGTGAATTTGCAGCCCAAGGCGGGCATCGAAGGTCGAATGGGTTCCGCGACGATCCTCGAAGCCACCTTGCCGCCGTCGATCCGCGGTCGCTGATCCGGTAGCGGTCCGGCAGTCGGACGGGCCCGGAACAACCACGCGCGCTCGGCGATCTTCGCCGGGCGCGCGTGGTCATTCGTGCCGCCGGCGCATGGACCAAAGTCGAGCGTGTGTGGTACAAGGCGCGAGACGCGTCACGGTGTCGTTGATTTCCGCCGTTTCCTTCTTTGACTTCCCGTCCCCTGGAGCCTCATCCATGATGACCGTGCGTACGACCGTGGCCTTCACGCTGGGCGCCCTCGTGGCCGCCGTCACCGTGACCGAACGCGCTGACGCGCAGGCGTCCAACTATCCGTCCATGCAGGTGCCGACAACGTCGACGCGTGATTACACCGCGGCCGTCTCCAGCGGCGCCGGCACGACGGCGCTGTTTCAGTGGCGCGAAGCGTGGCAGCCGCGTCGGCATTGGCAGCTTGAAGCAGGTCTGACCGACCGAAAGGGCAGCGACGCCCTCTCGCTGTTTGTGGGCGGCGGCATCGGCCACGAGATCATGCGGGCCCGAGATGACCAGCCGCTTGACCTGCTGTTCACGGCGGGGGCCGGCGCGGCCTTGGGGGGCGGGGCCACGGTGGTGCGCGTTCCCGTGGGCGTGAGCATTGGACACACATTCGGCCTCGAGCAAGACATGGCGATCACCCCGTACGTGCACCCGCGCGCGTCGCTCGATTGGGCCAGCGGCGCCGGTCGCAGCGGCGGCAGCCAGTCGGAAGTGAGCCTCAACTTCGACTTGGGCGTCAATTTTCAGGTGAATGCACAGTTTGCCGTGCGCGCGGCGGCGGCGTTTACGGGGTCGGATCTTGGCGGTGCACAGGACACCTTCGCCGTCGGATTCAACTGGACGCCGACCGCGTTGGCGCGCCGCTGACCGATCGTTAATCCAGTCGCCGGAAAACATGCACGCGCCGATTGACGAGTATCGTTGCGCTGGCTAAGGGCGTACCGGCGTCCACGACCGAAAAACACACAGCGCCCGATCGGACTGCTCCGATCGGGCGCTTCGTGTGGTCACAGCACGCGCGTTTGGTCCCGCGAACTGCGATCTGGCATTGCCGCCATGTGACGCAAACGATACCATTGGGGTTCTGTAGGCAGAGACCGGCTGAACCATCGGGGAACCGTCCCGGTTGCCCTCGCTTCGTCCCTGTCCCAGTGCGCGGCTCCTCATGTTCGACCCCTGACCCATGTGCCCGATGCGGTGGCGCGCCCAAGGCGCCGCCCCCTGTCGGCCCCGGGTTTTCGATAAGTGTTCCCCGGCGCGTACGCGATCCGCGAAAGCGATCCGCGAAAGCGACCGGTGCAGTGCCCTGGCAGGCTGTCCTCTGCGGAGGCGGTGGGCTGGGTTGGTAGGCCAGCGGGATCTCCACTCCCGTTGGTGAGGTTTCTCTCCCCCGTTTCCGGCTTCAGATGCGCCGAGGGCTGAGCATGTCGAGATTTAT
>JBBARJ010000140.1:0-8579 GCA_040399825.1 Gemmatimonas sp. | reverse complement strand
TGATGCGCGGCTTGGTCAGCGCGATCAGATCGCGCGAGAGCGGCGTGGGGGCCTTTTCGGGGTCCAGCGCAACTCCGGTCACAGTGGCAGCGCGCGATACGCGCCAATGAAGACGGCGATCAGTCCACCCACCGGCAGAACCACCCACAGGATCTCCGTAAGCCGATGCGGCGTGGGAACCTGAGACGAGGACGGCAGGATCGGCAGCGTTCGAAATACGGCGCGCAAAATGAAGACTTGCGCGATCACGCAGGCTACCACGGCGCTCCAGAACAGCGCGGTCACGACAGCCGGCGGAAGGGACACAGTTAGGACAGAAGTCATAGCCCATGAAAAGTAGACGACCGCACCCCGTGCGGTACTGCGCGCGGCGTACTACCATAGCGTCATGACCTCACCTTCGGTTTCCTCGACCAGCACAAATTCTGGCGCCGGCACGGAACTCCCGCGTCGCTTGGGGCTGTGGAGCGCTATTGCCATCCTGGTCGGCACCACGATCGGCTCGGGAATCTTCCGCTCCCCGGCCGGTATTGCCGACAAGCTCCCCGGTCCACTGCCCTTGATGGCCGTCTGGGCGACCGGCGGCATCTTCGCCCTCTGTGGCGCCCTGACCTTGGCCGAACTGGCGGGGGCCATGCCGCGGACCGGCGGCTACTTCGTGTATATCCGTGAGGCCTGGGGTCGCTTGCCCGCCTTTCTATATGGATGGTCGGAGCTCACCCTCATCCGGGCCGCGGCACTGGGCGGCATCTCGACCACCTTCGCGGAGTATCTGCTGCGAGGGCTCGGGTTCAATCCGTCCCTCGCGCCCTACGATACCTACGCGCATTGGATCGCTGCCGCGACGGTGGCCCTGATGGCGGTGATTAACGTGGTGGGGCTCAAGTGGGGGGCCTTGGTCCAGAACTTCACCACGGTTGCCAAGTATGGCGGCCTCATGCTGATCATTCTGCTGGCGCTCATTTTAGGTCTGCCGCAAACGGGTGGCCACTTCACGCCGGCCATGCCTCCCGGCAGCTTCTCGGTGTCCGCCTTTGGCCTGGCCCTGGTGTCGGTGCTCTGGGCCTTCGACGGATGGGGGGACCTCAGCAAGGTGGCCGGTGAGGTGAAAGACCCTGAGAAGACGCTGCCCAAGGCGATCGTCCTCGGTACCCTCAGCATCATTTTCATCTATCTGCTGGCCAACATCGCGTATCTGTCGGTGCTCTCCGTGGACGAGATTCGCGGCGCCCGGCTGGTGGCGGCCGACGTGGCCGAACGCCTGATCGGCCCGATCGGCGTAACACTGGTCGCGATTACGGTCCTGCTCTCGACTTTCGGGTCCGTGAACGGCTCGCTGCTGACCGGTCCGCGCATCTTCTTCGCGATGGCCGACGATGGCCTGTTCTTCAAGAAGGTGGCGGCGGTCCATCCGACCTTCAAAACGCCGTATGTGGCGATTCTGCTCACGGCCACGATCGCCATCGCCTTCGTGCTGGTGCGCACCTTCGAGCAGTTGGCGGACATCTTCGTGACCGCCTCGCTCGTGTTTTACATCCTCAGCATCGGCGCGATTTTCAAACTGCGCCGGCGCGCCGACTGGAACCCGCCGGTGCGCACGCCATGGTATCCGGTGGTACCGGCGCTGTTCTGTCTCGGTACGCTGTTCCTGTTGGTGAACGCGCTGATGGACGACGCGCAGCGGGTGCCCACGCTGGGGGTGTTCGGCGTGATTCTGCTGGGGGTGCCGGTGTATTACCTGACGGTTGGGAGAAAAGCCGCAAAACCCTAACTGCCAACACCTTAGGAAACAGGGGGGAGGGTATCAGGGGGCAGGAAGCAGCAACGGCGCGCCGTTCACCTGCCTCCTCCCCCCTGATACCCTCCCCCCTGCTTCCTAGGGAGTTGGCCGTCGGGCGTGACCCACCGGTTACACCATTCTGTTGCCCGTCTGTTACGGCGAACCTAGCTTTCGTCATCTCGATGGCTGGTGAGGATTGTCCAGCGCCGAGGGATGTCTCCTCCACAAACGGTCAAATAGCATCTATGCGTATCCAACGTTGGCTTAGCCTGGCCCTTACGGTCGCGGCTCTCGCCGTCGGTTCCACGTCTCCGCTCGCGGCGCAGGGAACGACGACGGGCGCGATCACCGGCACGGTGACGGACGAAAAGAATGCCGCGGTACCGAACGTGTCGGTCGAAGTGGTCAATCGCGCCAATGGCGCGAAGGCCAGCCAGATCACGCGGGACAACGGTCGCTTCTTCATCCCGAACCTTGAAGTCGGCACCTATTCTGTCACCGCCCGTCGCATCGGCTTCGCGCCGCTGACGCGCAACGATATCGTCGTCAGCCTCACCCAGGCCACGCGCCTCGACTTCCAGCTCAAGGAGCAGGCGACCCAGCTCGCCACCGTGCGCACGGAAGCGGTGACCACGACCTCCGACTTCGCGGCTACGCGGCAAGGCGTGCAGACGGTCCTCACCGATACGCTCGTGCGTCGCCTGCCGACGCTCAATCGCGACGTCACGGACCTGATCCGCAACTCGCCGCAGGTCAACGTGTCGCAGGACGGCCGCATCTCGGCCGCCGGCCAGAACAACCGCTTCAACAACATCCAGATCGACGGCGTGTCGCTCGCGAACCGCTTCGGTCTTGGCGCCTCGCCGACGGTGGGTGCACAGGTCGGCGGCCGCGCGCTGCCGCTCGACGCCATCAAGGAATTCCAGGTGCTCGTGTCGCCGTACGACGTGCGCCAGGGCAACTTCACTGGCGCGCTCGTCAACGCGGTGACGCAGTCGGGCACGAACGAGTTCAAGGGGTCGGCCTTCCTGTATTATCGCGACCAGCAGATGGGTCGTGATACGGCGTTCCTCCGCACGTCACCGTTCGTGCGTCGCCAGATGGGCTTCTCGCTCGGCGGCCCGATCATCAAGAACAAGCTGCGCTTCTTCGCCACCGTCGAAACCAGCCAGAACGTGTCGCCGTCGTCGGGACCGTTCTACGATCCGACGTCCCCCACCGGCCTGGTCAACTCGCCCGTCGCCGCCGCGCGCATCACTCCCGCGCAGGTCGACTCGTTCGTGAACTACCTGTCCGGCAAGGGCATCGCCGCCGGTAGCGGCGCCTTGACCAGCAACGAGAACCCGCTGCTCAACACCTTCGTGCGTCTCGACTACCAGCTGTCGGGCAACACGCGTCTCGTGCTCCGCAACATCTATAACGATCAGGAAGCGTTCGATTTCTCCCGCTCGCTCGGCACGTTCAACTTCACGTCGAACGGGTTCCGTCGTACGGAGAAGTCGAATCAGATCGTCGGCCAGGCGTTCACGAATTTCTCGAACGGCTTCTCGAACGAGTTCACGGTTGGCCTTACGACCACGCGCTTCAAGCGGGTCTCCGACGTCCTCGCGCCGCAGGTCCTGGTGCAGAACATCGGTGGCACGGGCTCGGGCATTGCGTTCCGCGCCGGCACGGAAAACAGCTCGCAGGGCAATGAGCTGCGTGAAGACCTCTACGAAATCCAGAACAACTTCACCATGCCGCTCGGCGACCACATCGTGTCGATCGGTACCCGCAACGAGATCTACAAGGCTTACAATGCCTTCCTGCAGAACTCGTACGGCAATTACACGTACAACACGCTCGCCGATTTCGTGGGCAACCGCACGCCGGCCTCGTTCTCCGGTTCGGGCGGTCTCGGTGGTGATGTCGTGGCCAATTTCACGGCCGCACAGCTCGCCGGTTACATCCAGGATCAGTGGACGGTGACGCCGCGCTTCACCACCACGCTCGGCCTGCGTATCGACGTGCCGCTCTTCTTCGACAAGCCGTCGTTCGCCGCCGCCGTGCAGCGTGATTTCGGCCGTAGCACCGCCGACCTCCCGTCGGGCAACTTGCAGTTCTCGCCGCGTATCGGCTTCAACTGGGACGCCACCGGTGACCAGAAGAATCAGGTGCGTGGTGGTGTCGGTCTGTTCCAGGGTATCCCGGCGTACGTGTGGATGTCGAACCAGTTCCAGAACACCGGCGCCGGCCTCGCGCAGTTCACCTGCGGCGGCGGTGTCGCGGCGACCAACGGCGCCGCGCCGTTGTTCAATGCCACGCCGGTGTCTCCGCGCGGTTGTGGCCCGAAGACCAACGGCACGGCCGGACGTAGCCTCGATGACGGCACGTTCCTTGGCACGGTGAACCTGGCCGATCCCGACCTCAAGTTCCCACAGCTGCTCCGCGCCACGCTTGGTTACGACCGCAAGCTGCCTGGCGGCGTGATCGCCACGTTCGACGGGTTGTACTCGAAGAGCATCAACAACTTCTTCTACAACAACATCAACATCCCGCAGACGGGCCGCATCGACGCGCAGGGACGCACCGTGTTCGCCAATTTCGCGGCGACCGGCATCCCGACCGTCTCGCCGCTCTTCCCGGTGTACGGCTCGAACGTGATCGAGCTCTCCAATCAGAGCAAGGATTACGCGTACAGCGGCACCGGCCAGCTCCGCAAGCGCTTCGCTAGCGCGTTCGAAGGCTCGGTGGCGTACACGTACGGTCGCAGCTTCTCGGTGACCGACCTGACGTCGTCGGTGGCGCTCTCCAACTGGCAGTTCGGCCGCGTGTACTCTGGGCTGCAGACTGACCAGCCGGTGAACGCGTCGCTGTTCGATCAGCCGCACCGTCTGCTCATCAACGGCACGTACACGGCGCCGTGGAAGTCGAACCAGACGAACATCACGTTCTACTACAGCAAGGCGTCGGGCACCCCGTACTCGTTCGTCTACAGCGGCAACGGTGGCCGCGGCGACATGAACGGCGACGGTTCCAACGCGAACGACCCGATCTACATCCCGACGGGTCCGACCGATCCGAAGATGGCCTTCGTGGCCACCACGGTCGGGACGACGACGTTCACGCCGGCGCAGCAGGCCGCGCTGCTCGACCAGTTCATCAAGGACAACAGCTGCCTCGAGTCGCAGCGCGGCACGATCATGAAGCCGACGTCCTGCCGTAACCCGATGTTCGATCGCTTCGACCTCACGATCGAACAGCAGCTCCCGACGATCCGTGGCGAGCGCGCGACGCTTCGCCTCGACATCTTCAACGCGGCCAACCTGCTGAACAGCAAGTGGGGACGCATCAAGTCCGCCACGGCCAACGGCAATGCGTCGCTGCTGCAGGTCCAGTCGTTCTCGAGCGCCGATCCGTCGACGCAGGTGCCGGTGGTGACGTTCACGAACAACTTCAACACGCAGTTCACGCCGCTGAACTTCAGCCAGTTCTATCAGCTGCAGGCGAGCTTGCGGTTGTCGTTCTAAGCTCGTGGTGATGGTGGTGGTGTAAGGAGAGCGGCGCCGGAGACGGCGCCGCTTTTCATTTGTGATGGTTGGGAACTGCGAACTGCAAACTCCCTAGGAAGCAGGGGGGAGGGTATCAGGGGGCAGGAGGCAGGGGAACTGCGTTCCGAAGGACGCGGTGGCGTGGATCGGATGACAATGCGGCCGCGTGTGGCTGCTATCCTCGGCGGCATGCAAGATCCAGCCAACATCCAGGCGTGGCATCGCGCGATTGCGCTGGCGGTCCGCGTGCATCGGATTTCCCGCGGCATCAAACGCACGCAGGCGCCAGGGCTCCGCTCGCAAATCGATCGCGCCGTGGATTCGATCCCCTCCAACATTGCCGAGGGCGTTGCTCAACCCAGTGCCGCCGACTGCGCGCGATTCCTCAGTTACGCCGTGTCGTCGGCCTTCGAGGTCGAAAGCCACCTCATTCTCGCCGACAAGCTGGGGCTCAACCTCGTCGGCATCGAGGACGCGCTCGACGAAACCCGTCAGATCCGCCGCATGACCTTCAGTTTGCGAAAGCACTACGTGGAAAAGGCAAAGCGAGAAAAGCCAAAGGGGCGCGACAGCTAACTGTCAGCGCCCCCTGCCCCCTGATACCCTCCCTCCTGCTCCCTAGGGAGTTAGCAGTTCGCAGTTCCTAGAAGATCCGCAAATTAATGTACTTTTTCGGATTCTTCTTCAAATCCATCACCAGCGAATCCACCCGCAGCAGCAGCGTATCCAGGCGCGCGTACACCGCCGGATCATTCAGCAGCTTGCCCGCTGTGCCGTTGCCGTTGCTCACTTTGTCGAGTACACCCTGCACCTGCATGTTCGTCTGCTTGAAGTCGCGCGTGAGTTGCTCGAGCTGGGCCGACGTGGCCCGCAGATTCTTCACGGTGGAATCCACCTTCGTGGAATCCACGCTGGCCAGCGTGCGGCGCACCGATTGCTGCGTGAGGGTGAGCTGTTTCGACTGTTCGGCCGTGACCGCGCTCAGCTGCGCCACGAGCTTAGTGAGATCGGCCACCGTCTGCCGCACATCCTTCATGCCGCCGCCTGCCACGAACTGCGTGCGCGCTTCGCCGGTGAGCGCGCGGATGTCGAGCGCGATCGAATCGCCCTTGCCCAGCAACTCCGGGACGCCCGGTGATCCGGCTCCCGTGGGGATCGTGTCGCCGGCCGACATATAGCCCTGCCGACCGATGATCGGCGTGAGGGCGATGAGCTGGTCGCCGAAGATGCCGTTGGCCTGCACGGTGGCCGTGGTACCGGACGGGACCTTGTACTGCGACTGCAGCTTGAGCGTCACCGCGATCGTGCCGTCAGGGATCAGGTCGACCTTGTTGACATAGCCGACCTGTACGCCGGCCAGCAGCACGGGCTGTCCTTGCTTGAGGCCAGCGCCCCACTTGAAGCGCGCAAACATCGGATAGCCGCTGGCGAGACCGCCGCGGGCGATCCAGATCGTGCCGCCAATCCCCAGAACTACCGCCACCAGCAGGAGCAGACCGACAAGCAGTTCGTCGCGTCGTTTCGTCGTCATGTATGAAGAGAGAGCAGGCCGTCAGGCCTGAATGAATGGAGCAAGGACGGCAGCCACGAGGGCATCGAGCACCAGAATGCACACCGACGCGATAACAACCGCGAGGGCGGTTGAACGACCGACGCCCTCGGCGCCCGCTTCGGTGACGTAGCCCTCGTACGAACAGACGAAGGCGATGGCCGCGCCGAACAGGAACGCCTTGATCAGGGAGTACACCACCTGAAAGGCGGTAAACGCCAGTCGCAGTCCATCCAGAAAGTCACTTGTGCGCACGTCGGTCGAGGTGACCAGGATGCCCCACGCGCTGATGATGGCCGCCGTGTTCGCCAGAATGACCAGCGCGGGCAGCATGACGATACCGGCCAGAAAACGCGGGAGCGCGAGAAACGCCACCGGGTCGAACGAGAGCGTCTCGAGCGCGTCGATCTGCTCCGTCACCCGCATGGTGCCGATTTCCGCGGTCATCCGCGCACCGACCCGGCCGGTGAGCACCAACGCCGTGAGCAGCGGTCCCAGCTCCAGCACGATGCTTTGTCGCGTGATCAGGCCGACCACTGACAGCTGCACCCCGGGAAAGAGCTGATACCGCGTCTGGAAGGCCGTCACGCCGCCGAGGAACGCCGCGACGATGATCGTGAGGGGTACCGACTCGACGCCCATCGTGCGCATCTGGCGGATCGTTTCAGGGATCCAGGTTCCGGGATCCCGTACCCCGCGCACGATGTCCCGGGCGAAGTAGGCGCGTTTGCCGAGCGCGCGGAGAATGCCCTCGGCGCGTCGCTCGGCTACCCGGACGAGCATGCCCGTTGGGCGCATCAGGTGCGTACCCGCGCCAGCAGCACGAGCGCGAACAGCCCGCACGCTAGGTTGGGGACCCACGCTGCTATGTCGGGGGGCATGAGCCCCTTCCCACCGATCGCCTTCGTCAACTGAATGAGCACGAGAAAGAGAATGGTCGTGGCCAGGCTGACCGCGATTCCGTAGGCGGCGCCACCGCGCTGCGAACTGGTCGCCAGCGGAGCGCCGAATAGTGCAATGATGAGACACGTGACGGGAATTGCCAACTTCAGCATCCGTTCCACGCGCAGCAGGTTCACGTCGGCCCCCGAGCGCTCAAGCGCGGTGATGAACCGCGACAGATCCGCGAAGTTCATTTCACTTGGCTGCCGCTCGGTGGCCTGCAGGTCCTGTGGCTTCTCGGTGAAGTGCCGGTCGACGAGGGAGTCGAACGCCACCGCACGATCGGTGGAGTCGTTTGGGACCACGTGCACAATCCCTGACTTCAGAACCCACCCGCGCGCGTTGGACCACGTCGCGTTCCTGGCCGCTACCAAGAGCCCTGGCCGCTTCACCGACCCACGCTCCTCGATTTCCACGTTCTCCACGGCCCGCTGCTTCACATCGAGCGTGTAAATCCGGTAGACGCGCCCGGTTTCACTGGCGAACGCGAAGTTGTAGCGATTGTTGTCGCGGTCCTGACCTTTTCCGGCCAGCAACTTGAGACGCTCGGCATTGGCTGGTGGCGCAATTTCGGCGAACACCAGGTCAATGCCCATCGCGATCATGGCCATGAACAGAATCGGCGCGATGAATCGGTAGAAGCTGATGCCGGAGGCCTTGGCGGCGGAAATCTCGGAATAGCGCGTAAACGTGCCGATGGAAAACACCGTGGCGAAGAGCACGGCCGCGGGGAGGACCATGAACAGCGTGTCGGGAATCCAGTAGACGTAACTGAGGG
>JBBARJ010000139.1:0-8610 GCA_040399825.1 Gemmatimonas sp. | reverse complement strand
GAAGGATACGCCGCAACATCACGAACGTGGGCAGCATCGCCACGTCGTGGGCGTCGAGCGGCTCCACCTGGCGATAGCCGGCCACCCACGCGTCCATCAAGGTGGGGATGAACGGCTCGTGCTCCAGAAAGCTGACCGCGGCCGCGAAATCGTACACAAACCACGAGAACCCGCAGTCGTCGAAATCAATCACGCGCAGCGTCTCGCCGTGTACCAGCAGGTTCGCCAATCGTAAATCGGCGTGCACCAAACCGAATCGCTCCGGCGCCATCCCGTACTGGTGGAGCGCCTGCGCGATCACGACCAATGCACGCTCGATCAGCTCGGCACCTGTCGCGTCGAGCCCGGGCGCCTCGCGCCACGCGCCCCAGTACGCCTGCGGCCCCACCATCGCGTCGAAATCCCAGCGCTTGCGCACAAAGCCCGCCGGACGCGTCCATTGGCGTGCATGCGCGTGCGCGCGCGCCGTGAGGCCGCCGAGACGGCGAAACCAGCACGGCAAATCATCGGCGTGCTCGGGTTCTTTGCCGGACACGAAGGTGAACGCGACCGCCTGTCGATCGGCATAACCGGCGGCGGAACGTAGCGTCTGCACCAGCGCGCCGTTCTCGCCCGCGATGGGCACCGCCGTCTCCAGCACGCCGTCGCGGTGCAGCGCCGCGACCCACGCCAGCTCCGACTGGATTTCCGCCACCGATGAGTAGTGCAGCCGATGTACCCGGAGCGCGATGTCGCGGCCGGCCCGGTCGTCGCGTAGCCGAAACGTGGCGTTCTCCGAGAGCGACAGCAGCGTCACGTCGGTGTGCGAGGGCAGCCCCCAGTGCGACAATCCGTCACGAACCATCGCGTGCAAATCGGCGACGAGGTGCGGATGATACTCCGCGGTCATGACGGGATGTCGCGGGGGAGATAGGCCAGCACGTCATCCGTGGACATGACGTGGCAATAGATGTGATTCATGATCTCGAGCTCCGACCGATGCAGCGCCTCGGTGCCGGCGGCACAGGCATCGTCGGGGACGAGCACGAAGAAACTTTCGTCAGCCAGACTGCGCACGGTGGACGCGATACACTGATCGGTGAAGATGCCGCAGCACACCACATGGCTGATGCCCAGATTGGTCAGGATCAACCGCAGGTTCGTGCCGGTCAGCGCGCTGTCCGTGGTTTTCGTGACCACGATTTCGTCGCCAACCGGCGCGATGGCCGCGACGATCTGCGACTCCCAGTCGTTCTTCGGCAGCAGCAGGTTGTTCCACCCCGGCAATTTTTGGCTCAGCGAGCGGTCGCGTCCGTCGGTGGTGTGGCACGCGATGCGTGCATGCAGTACTTCGTGGCCCCGCGCGCGAAAGGCCTGCTGCAACCGCGCGATATTGGGAAGCACGGTGCCGTGCATACGGTCATGAAACGGCGTCCACGCATCGTACCGCGCGCGCGCGGCCGCGTCGAGCGTGTCGGCATCGGGGCGCGCCAGATAGACGTTTTGCACGTCGATCACCAGCAAGGCGACCGTGCCGGCGAGCAGCACCGGATCGTCGGGCTCCGGTGCGTGCTCGTAGTAGAACGAACGGAATGCGGTTTTCCACGTGCTGCTCATCCAGTCGCTCCTGTGCATGTCTCGCGGGTCATCCATGTCCGAGTGATGCCAGCGTCTCGGCGATCGCTCGCACCAACGTATCCACGTGCTCGCGGGAAAAGCAAAGCGGCGGGCGCAGCTTGAGGATATGCCCATGGGGGCCCGCCGCACCGATCAACACCTGACGTTGGCGCAGGCCGTTGATGACGGCGCTCGCCAGTGACGACGCGGGATGACGAGTGGCCGAGTCGTCCACCAGTTCCACCGCGTTGTAGAGCCCGGCGCCTCGTACATCGCCAATGACTGGACATCGCGTCATGAGCTCACGCAGGCATTCGCGCAGATACGTGCCCACCTGCTCGGCGTTTTCCATCAACCCTTCGGCCTCCAGCACATCCAACACCGCCATACCGGCCGCGGCGGCCACCGGCGTGCCCCCGAACGTGTTGAAGTAGCCCACGCGCTCGCATAGGGCGCTCAGAATCTCCGGTCGCGTGACGACCCCGCCCATGGGGTAGCCGTTGCCCATCGGTTTCCCCATCGTCACGATGTCCGGCACGAGGTCATGGCGCTGAAAGCCCCACAGGTGACCGCCCGTGCGCCCGAAGCCCGGTTGCACTTCGTCAGCAATCATGAGCCCTCCCTGACGACGCACCACCGCGACGGCGTCCGTCAAGAAGCCGGGAGGATCCGCGTACACCCCATCGCTCGAAAAAATCGAATCGACCAAGAGTGCTGATACGCCAAAGCCATGCTGCTCCAAATCACGGGCGGCCACCGCCACGTCCTGCGCTAAGCGGGCACCGATGTCGGCGGCGGACACGCGGTAGCTGTCGGGTGCCCGTACCACGCGCACCGGTGAGGCATTGGTGCCGGCGTGCACCGCGGTCCGTACGGACGCGGGCGACACCGCGGCGGTAGCCGCCGTGTTGCCATGGTACGCCGACGCGGTGACAATCACGCCCGTCTTGCCGGTGTACGCACTCGCGAGACGCAGGGCCAGGTCGTTGCTTTCGCTCCCCGTGCAGGTGAGCGTGAGATTCGACAACGCCGCCGGAAACGTGGCCAGAAGGCGCTCCGCGTACGCGTGCATCCCCCGATGGAGATAGCGCGAGTGGATATTCAGCTGTGTCAACTGCTGCGCGATGGCCGCGGTCACGTGCGGGTGCGCGTGGCCAACCGAGGGCACGTTGTTGTAGCAGTCCAGATACGCCAACCCGTTCGCGTCGTACAGGAACGCGCCACGCGCGCTCACCATTTCAATGGGCGCATCGTAGAATAGCACCGACGCCGCGCCCATCACGCGATGCCGTTGATCGACCAGCCGTTGCACATCCGCGTCAAGGGCGGTGGCGGTCGCCCGGTCGAACGCGTTCAGCGCGAGAATTTCTTTCATGCATCACTCCGTATAATGCCAGACCACTCCGACTTACCACACGACAAGGGCAGCGGGCAACTGCAGAAAGGGGCCGTCGGATTAATCGGCGTGCTTTTTCTGACGGTAACCGGTGCCGCGCCGCTCAGCGCGATGCTCGGGAATGTGCCCTTCGCCGCAGGGTTCGGTAACGGCATCTATGTCCCGGCAGCCTTTCTGATGGCCACGGTCGTGCTGACCATTTTCTCGGTGGGCTATGCCGCGATGGCCGGCAAAGTCTCCACCGTGGGTGGCTTCTATGCCTTCATCAGCCTGGGACTGGGGCGCGAAGCGGGGCTCTCGGCCGGCATCACCTCGCTCGCCGCCTACAGCGTGTTCGAGGCCTCAATGACTGGCCTGTTTGCCTTCTTTGCCAACACGTTCATCGCAGCACACGTCGGCGTTGATGTCCCGTGGCTGTACCTCGCACTCTTCGCCATCATG
Source organism: Gemmatimonas sp. (assembly GCA_040399825.1). Classification (GTDB taxonomy): domain Bacteria; phylum Gemmatimonadota; class Gemmatimonadetes; order Gemmatimonadales; family Gemmatimonadaceae; genus Gemmatimonas. Next base: position 5,177 of record JBBARJ010000139.1, on the reverse strand, counting down.
CTGTCGGCGGCGCTCAGCTACCTCGACGTGCAGCTGTCAGCGGCGGTGCTGGGGGTCGCGCTGCTGCTCGAAGTGCTGGCACTGCTGGTATTCGATGTGGCCGTGGCCACCGCCGGCACCGGTACGCACTTCACGCTCGAGTCGCTCAACGTGTTCAGGGTCATGGCCGACGTGCCCGCGCAGCAGGTTGGGACGGTCACCATCGCGGCAGGAGCGGGAGCGGTGGGCGTCTTCATGGCGTTCTGGTCGTGGTGTGGATTCGAAATGGCGCCCAACTATGCCGAGGAATCCATCGACCCGACGCGGAACGTCCCGCGCTCGCTGTTCTACTCCGTGATCGGCTTAGGGATCTTTTACACCATGACCAGTTGGTGTGCGGTGTCAGCCTTCCCAAGCGAGGGCGACATGCTGGCCACGGCCGTGGGCGACTCGGGCAACTTTTTCATCACGCGCATGGCGCAATTTGTCGGCCCCTTCGGGGCCAGTACGATGTCGGTGCTGATTATCACCAGCGCGTTTGCCTGCGGGATGGCGTTCCACAACACCGCCGCGCGCTACGCCTATTCGCTCGCACGCGAAGGCGTGTTGCCAGCAGTCTTGGCGCACACGCACCCGCGCTTCAAAAGCCCGCACGTGGCGTCCACCGTGCAAGCGCTGCTGGCCGCACTGATCGTCGGCCTGTTCGCGTACTTCACGGGCACCGATGATCCGAAGGTGCAAGCATATCTGGGTGTGTACACCCTGCTGGCCGTGCTGGGCACGTTGTTGCTGCTCATCCTGCAGGCCATCGTATCGCTGGCCATCATCGTCTACTTCACGCGTCATCATCCGGGCGAACGACGGCTGTTCTCTACCGTCATCGCGCCAGCCGTGGCGTGCGTGGCGCAGGCGATGCTCGTGTATCTGCTGGTGATCAAGCTCGACACCTTTGGCGGTGTCGGCGCGTTTGGCAGCAAGATTCCGCAGCTGGCCGCGGCCATTATCGCGCTCGGCTTCGCTTGGGGCCTCGTGCTCCGTGTCGCCGCGCCGACGGTGCACGCCCGCATCGGCCGGTTCGTGTCCAGCGACCACTAGCCCCGCGTCACGCCTGGGTCACGCCTGCGTCAGATCGCCGCGGACGGCTCCACGGGGCAGACAGTCACGTCAGCCCCGGGAATGGAGGCGCCGATGGCCGAGCGCAGTCGGTTGATGGTGTGCGCAACGTCCCCGATGCGCAGCTCGGGATCGAACCGCAGAAAGACCTCGACATACACCCGAGGGCCCGAGCGCCGCGTGCGGATGTGATACAGGTGCTCATAGTCGGCGAAGTGCTCCACCATGTGCCGCATGATGCGCAACTTGGTGGTCTCTTCGAGCGTGGCATCGAGCAAATCCTGGACCGACGACGACGCCATCGCCCAGGCACCGTGAAACAGGAACGCCACACCCATCAACGAGGCGACGGGGTCGAGGTACGCGCTCCAGCGGTGCTCGGGGAAGCGCAGCGCGAGCAGCAGGGCGGTGGCCATCAGCGCATCAACGAGCGCCTTCGCAAACCAGATGTGCGCCTGCGACTGCGAAATGGCCGAATGCTGATCGCGCAGCGCGCGCTGGTTGCGCTGCCACAGCCAGAGGCAGACCAGCGCCGACCCGGCAAACAGCATGATGCCGGGCAGCGTCCCCTCGGTGGGCCGCGGGTGCTTGATCGCCTCGAGGGCCTGAAAGAGAATGCTGATGCCACAGCCGGCCATCAACAGGGCGGTGCCCACGCTGACCAGATTCTCGAGCTTGCCCACACCATACGCGAAGCGCTCGTTGGGCGCGCGTCGCACCGCACGCACCGTCGTAAACGCCGAGAGCATGGCGATGAAATCCGCCAGTTCCCGGAAGAGTGCCCCCGTGATGGTGACCGAGTTCGAACCGTATGCCGCGTAGCTGTTGAGGCACACGTCGATGCCGCAGAAAAGCACGGCGAGACGCAAGCTGCTTTCGCCGCTATTGGGCGCGTGGGCTGACGGCGAACGCGAGGACGTGTGGGTCATGGCCAAGGGGAGAGGGACAGCTCACCGCGAATGGTAGCGGCTGCGATCAGATCACGCACGTGCGACGATGGCGTCGGTGTGCGCATCCGTCATCAAGCGTTGCGGCGCGAGCCGACACGTCACGATGGGGCGCCGCCCCCGAAGAGTCGGGACAGGAGCCCCGGCTTCTCCGGCGCGATAGGGGTGACCGCGTGCACGGCGGATGCGCGGTCCTGCACGCGGATCAGCAACGACTCGAATCCGGAAATCCCCAGCGACAACGCGACCGGCGGAGTCATGCCGAAAATGGCCGGTTTGGCCTGATGCCTCGCGAGACGCCTGAGCAGCAACATCAACTCTCGCAGTCCCGCGCTGCTCAGGAAGGTGAGATTCGAGGCATCGAGCACCACGCAACGATCATCGTCGGTGAGGTGCTCGTCGAGGAACGCGGTAAAGAGCGTGGCGGTCGTCCCGTCCATCTGGCCGGCCATGACGACCACCACGACGGGCCCCTCCCGCTCAAGTCCCAGCTGAAGCGTACTCATTTCGTGCTCCTCCTAACGGATCCAAGTACGGTGTGATCACGACCTCTCATCTCCCCAGCTTACCCTGTGTCACCGGCGGCCGCACGTCCTGCCCCCTCACTACCTTGCACCACGTTGGCGTGACGCGTCTTCTGTCTCCTCCTCACCGGATCTCTTCGTGCCTAGCTCACCGGATACCCGCGCGGTTCTCGACCAATTGCTCGCCACCCATGGCCTCACGCCTGACACGCTGCTCTTTCGGGAAGCCGTGTTCAGCGCCCTCCATCCCACCGACACACCGGGCCAGTTCCGCGTTCGCGCGCACGCTGCCCCGAGCGAGTCCGTAATCGACGTCTATGGAGCGGGCCATCTGGCGCAGGCCGAATCCATGGGCGCCGGCCTCGCGTTCGCCGAAAGCGCGCGCCCCAATTGGCAGGAGACCATGGAGCTGCGCACGCTCCGCCTCGACGCCAGCGGCGGCGGGCTACCGGACCCCCATGTGGAAGTGGAAGTGCGGCTGGGTGACCTCCTCGCGCAGGGCGCGCTGCTGTATCCCGTGGAGTCGGTCACGGTGGAACGCGCATGGTACTGCACGATGCCCGCGGGCGACGTCGTCGTCCGCATCGTTCCGTAATTAACAGGCACCATTGGGCGCGTGGCGCGCCGCGACCCGCCACGCGAGTGCCCCCTACAAGAATCGGTGCATAATGTGCAGGTCCACCAAGCCCAGCTGACGATGGCGGAAGGCCTTGGGGACGGTACCGACGATGGCGAAGCCCAACCGTTGCCAGAGGGCGATAGCGCGGTGGTTGGTGCTCACGACCGCATTGAACTGCATGGCCTGAAACCCGGCAGCGCGCGCCTGCACCAGACTGTGCTCGCCGAGCTGGAAACCGATGCCCTGACCATCGAGCCCGGGCCGGACCATGTAGCCCGCATTCGCGACATGAGCGCCGAGTCCACGTTGATTCGCCTTCAGCGTGTACGTGCCGACGATCTCCCCGTCATCTTCGGCCACATACACCGAGAGTCCTGGCCCCATCCAATACGCCTTCGCGTCGGACTCCGACAGCTCGGGCTCGAGGGAGTAAGTGTGTCCGGCGGCGGCGACCTGGGAGAGAATCGACCAGACCGATGGCCAGTCCGTGTCGGTCGCTGGTCGAATGACGGTCGTCCGCTGGGCGGCGCTCATCGCGCGCTCATCGCGCGACCGGCACGGCCGGCGTCGCGCGCACGAACCCCACAATCCGCCGCACGATCTCGCTGTCGCCGCGGCTGATCCGCGCAAACGCCCCCACGGTCACGCCGTGCGCGCCCGGTACCCACATCTCCTCCACCGGGGCCCGCGCCTTGCGCAACGTCGCCACCAGGGAGCGGGTGTTCCGGGGGTTCACCGTCTCATCGTCCTCACCCATCACCAGGAATGTCCGCAGCGATCGTGGGGTCACGAAGTGCACCGGCAGCGCATCGTACTCCCGCTCCTTGGGGCCAGCAAAGGTGCGTTGGAGCAGTTCCGTATCGAAGACGAAGTCGTAGGGACCCGACAGCCCCACGAAACCGCCCAGCATGTCCGGCGTGGTCCCCTGCTTGGCGAGATACCGGGGGTCGTACGCGACCAACGCCGCGAGTTGTGCCCCCGCGCTGTGCCCCATCAGCACCACCCGAGCGGTATCCCCGCCCCACTCGGCGGCGCGCGCCTTTACCTGGGCCGCCGCCCGCGCGACGTCGTCCACGAAGGCGGGAAAGCGCGTGTCGGGCATGAGCCCGTAGTTGGGGAGGACGGCCAAAAATCCAATCTGCGCCAGCGCCTTCCCCACCCACGCGTAGTCATCCTTACTGCCGCTCTGCCAGCTCCCGCCGTGTACGAAGATCACCACCGGCGCCGGCGCCACCAGCGGCGCCCCCGCGCGGTCGAGGGCGTGGTACACGTCCATACGCTGTCGAGGGCCGTCACCGTAGGCGACCTCCGTACGAGGGACCGTGACGGTCTCGATCAGGTTGGCCGCGCGGAGCTGGATGTCGGTGCATCCGGCGACCGCAACCAGTGCGAGCAGCGGGAGGTAAAGGCGGCCACGCACGACTCGCGTCATGGACGCCCCCCGGGTCGTCAGCCGATCGTCGTCAGCCGGCCGTCTCTAGTAGTTCGAAAACAGCAACTTCTGGGGCGAGCCAACCGAGTTCTTCAATTTCGACACCGTGGTAGCCCTCCCCACGATCGCGTCGCGCACCTGTTTCGGCGTCGAGGCGCGGTTGCCCTGCAGATAGAGCGCTGCGACACCGGCCACGTGCGGCGATGCCATCGAGGTGCCGCTGATCGTGAGCGTGCTGGTGGTGCTGGTGAACCACGCCGAGGTGATTGCTGACCCGGGCGCGAACAGATCGACGCAGCTGCCAATGTTGGAATATGACGCTTTGGTGTCCGTGTTCGTGGTCGCCCCCACCGTGATCGCGGGGCCTACCCTCGCCGGGGAGAACCAGCAGGCCGGCAGGTTGTCGTTCCCGGCAGCCACCACAAAGGTGACGCCGCTGTCGATCGCCGCCTTCACCGCATTGTCGAGCGCCGTTGACGCGCCGCCACCCAAACTCATGTTGGCCACGGCCGGCTTCACGCGGTGCTTGGCCACCCAGTTCACGCCAGCGATCACGCCGGCGG
>JBBARJ010000138.1:0-8639 GCA_040399825.1 Gemmatimonas sp. | reverse complement strand
GTTCGCGTTCACCGGTAGCGACATCTCGGCCCGCTATCACCGCCTGTTGGGACACGATGTGTTCCAGCCGCTCGGCTACGATGCGTTCGGCATCCACTCGGAGAACTACGCGCTCAAGGTCGGCGCGCACCCGATGGAGCTCACGCCGAAGAACGTCGCGAATTTCCAGCGGCAGCTCGAGCGTGCGGGGTTGATGGTCGATTGGCGTCAGAAGGTCGACACGTCGCGCCCGGACTACTACAAGTGGACGCAGTGGGTCTTCCTGCAGCTGTACAAGCAGGGCCTCGCCTTCAAGAAGGCCGCCGCGGTGAATTGGTGCCCCACCGACATGACGGTGCTCGCCAACGAACAGGTCGAAGGCGGGTTGTGCGAGCGGTGCGGTACGGCCGTCGAGCAGCGTTTCCTCGAGCAGTGGTTCTTCCGCATTTCGGCGTACGCCGAGCGGCTGCTGAACAACCTGGAGTGGCTCGATTGGTCGCCGATCACCAAGTCGGCGCAGAAGAACTGGATCGGCCGCTCTGAGGGCGCCCAGCTGTCGTTCCGCGTGGCCGGCCACGATGAAACGGTTACGGTGTTCACGACGCGCCCTGATACGATTTTCGGCGCGACGTATCTCGTGCTGGCGCCCGAGCATCCGTTGGTGGCCACGCTCACGACCGATGCGCAGCGCGACGCGGTGCAGGGCTATCAGGACGCGACCAAGAAGCAGGATCTGATCGCGCGGAAGAGCAGCAAGGAGAAGACGGGCGTCTTCACCGGCGCGACGGCGGTGAATCCGGCCACGGGCGCGAATATGCCGATCTGGATCGCCGATTACGTGCTCATGCAGTACGGCACCGGCGCCATCATGGCCGTGCCCGGACACGATGAGCGTGACTTCGAATTCGCGCAGGTGTTCGATCTCCCGATCGTGCGCGTGGTGGCCGGTCCCGACGACGCGGCCGATACGCCGCTCGGCGAGTCGGCGTATACCGACGACGCGCAGGGCCGCCTGGTGAATTCGGGCGCGTTCGACGGGCAGTCGGTGGCCGACGCCAAGCGTACGGTGACCGACTGGCTCACCGCCGGTGGGCACGGGTCGAGCGTGGTGAACTTCCGGTTGCACGACTGGTGCATTTCCCGTCAGCGCTACTGGGGACCGCCGATCCCGATCATCTACTGCGACGCGTGCGGCACCGTGCCGGTGCCCGAGTCGCAGCTGCCGGTGGAGTTGCCGTTCATCCCTGACTTCAAGCCCGACGACTCCGGCATCTCGCCGTTGGCGCGCCACGAGGAGTGGTACCGCGTGCCGTGTCCTACGTGCGGCGCACCGGCCCGTCGGGAAACCGACGTATCCGACACATTCCTCGACAGCGCGTGGTATTTCCTGCGCTATCCGAGTGCGACGCGGAGTGATGTCGCGTTCGATACCGAAACCACGAAGCGCTGGTTGCCGGTGGATTCGTACATCGGTGGCAATGAGCACGCCGTGTTGCACCTGTTGTACTCGCGTTTCGTGACGATGGTTCTGAAGGACGCGGGGCACATCGATTTCGAAGAGCCGTTCACGCGGTTCCGTGCGCACGGCATGATCATTCGCGAAGGCGCGAAGATGTCGAAGTCGAAGGGCAACGTGATCAATCCCGATGTGTACATGGAAGAGTGGGGCGCGGATGCGTTCCGCATGTATCTCATGTTCCTGGGGCCCTACGAAGAGGGTGGCGACTTCCGGGATCAGGGGATCAGTGGCGTGCGCCGTTTCCTCGACCGTTTGTGGGCGTCGGTCCGTGACGCGCGCACGGACGTGGCGACCGATGCGAACGTGACGCGACAGATCCATCGCACGATCAAGAAAGTGGGCGAGGACACCGCAACGCTGAGCTACAACACAGCGATCGCGGCGATGATGGAATGTCTCAATCACGTGCGCTCGGGCGACCGCTTGGTACACCGCGAGGAGGTGCTGCCGCTGGTGCAGCTGGTGGCGGCCTATGCGCCGCATTTCGCCGAGGAGTGCTGGGAGTTGCTCGGACACACCGGCAGCGTCTTCGACGGTGGCTGGCCGACGTTCGATCCGGCCCTGCTGGTGGACAACGAAGTCGATCTTGTCGTGCAGGTGAACGGCAAGGTGCGCGGCAAGCTGCGCGTTGCCGTGGATGTCACGCAGGATGTCGCCATGGCCGCCGCGATGGCCGATGCCGGTATCGCCAGGTTTGCCGTCGGTGAGATCAAGAAGGTCATTTTCGTACCGAAGCGTCTGCTCAACATCGTGGTGTGATGCCGCTCCGGGATGGGTAGGTGGACGCTGATCGTCGATAGGCGATCGGAGGCGTCGCACCGATCGGCCGGTGTCGAGGGAGGCCCTCGACGACTCGGACGGATGGAACGCGGCGCTATCGTATGAGTTGGCCTTCGCCGGGGCGGCGTTGGGGCTACACCTGAGCACGCCATCGCCCTCGCAACGAACGGGCGTTGGGCAGCGTTATCATCACGGACAGCCCCCGTGACGTTTGTCGGCTTTCGAGTCGTATGTTGAGCGTCTTTTTCGACACGCCGCGCGCCCCTGCGAATGCCAGATAATGTTTTGCCGCCGCGCTCCGCGCGCCGGTTCGCCATAGATCCCTCGCGCCGACTGTTCGCGCTCTCGTCGGTTGCCCTCCTCGGACTCGCTGCCTGCAAAGAGCAGCAGCGTCCGTCTCGCCCCGCGCCCGTCGTCTCCACGATCACGGCGACGAAGGGGCCGCTGCCGTTTATCGTCTCCGCGAACGGGGAGATCGAGCCCAATCGGACCGTCGCCGTGCAGTCGCTCGTATCGGGCATGCTCACCCGGGTGGCGATCGCCGAGGGCGATGAAGTCCGTCAGGGGCAGGTGCTCTTTCAAATCGACCCCCGACCGTTTCGCGCCGAACTCGATCGGCTGCAGAGCACATTGGCCCGCGATCAGGCCACGCTGCTCCGTGCCCAGGGTGACTCGGTGCGCTTCGCCGGACTGGCCAAGGACGGCTACGTGACCCGTCAGCAGCTCGATGAGACCTTCGCTGAGGCCTCCGCCTTGGCCGCCACCGTGGCGGCCGGCCGGGCGTCGCTGGAGCGGGCGCGGCTCGATCTCGAGAACACGACCATCAAGGCCCCGATCTCGGGGCGCACGGGGCAGATCACCCTCCGTGTGGGCAGTCTGGTCCGGGCGCAGGCCGACCCGCCACTGCTCACGATCAACGAACTCCAGCCCGTACTGGTGCGCTTTACCGTGCCGGAGCAGGCGTTCGAAGAAATGCGCCGCCGGTCTGGTCTCGATAAGGCGCTCTCGGTGAACATCGTCCCCAATGTGGGCGACAGCAGCCAGAAGATCACGGGCACGCTGACCTTCATCGACAACGCGGTCGATCGCGCCACCGGCACGGTGCTGCTCAAGGCCCGGGTCCCCAACGCCGATCGTTCGCTGTGGCCCGGCCAGTTCGTGTCGGTGGGTCTTGAACTGACGGTCGATCAGGATGCCATCACCGTGCCGTCGGAAGCGGTCGTCACGACCTCCAACGGCGCGTTCGTGTATCTCGTGGAAGGTGGGAAGGCCAAGCGCACGGCGGTGAAGGTCGGTCGTCCCGCCGGCACGCTCGTGAAGCTCGACAGCGGCCTGGTCGGCGGGGAGCAGGTCATCATCGAAGGACAGAATCGCCTGCAGGACGGCGCCAAGGTCGAGTTGCGTGGTTCGCTCTCGAAGGGCGGCCCGAGCGGGAAGCGAGGAGCATCCCAGTGAATCTGAGCGCGATCTGGATCAAACGGCCGGTCATGACCACGCTGGTCATGCTGGCCATTCTGACGTTCGGCATTGTGGCGTATCGGGCGTTGCCGGTGAGCGATCTGCCCACCATCGACTATCCCACGATCACCGTGTCGGCCGGTCTGCCGGGCGCGAGCCCCGAAGTCATGGCGACGTCGGTGGCGACGCCGCTTGAGCAGGCCTTCTCCACGGTGTCGGGCATCGAGAGCATCACGTCGTCGAGCTCGCAGGGCAGCGCCAACGTGACGCTGCTTTTCGCCCTCGACCGTGATATCGATAAAGCGGCGGCCGACGTGCAGTCGGCCATCTCCAAGACGCTGCGTCAGCTGCCGCAGGGCATCAATCCGCCGTCGTACAACAAGGCGAACGCGGCGGACTCACCGATCATGATGTTCTCGATCAACTCCGACGTCCTCAGTCGGCAGGAGTTGAGCGAGTACGCCGAAACCTTCCTTGCCCAGCGCGTGTCCACCGTGACCGGTGTCGCGCAGGTGCAGGTGTACGGCTCGTCCAAATACGCCGTGCGGGTGCAGCTCGATCCCGGCGCCATGGCGGCGCGTGGCATCGGTATCGACGAAGTACAGGCCGCCATCAATCAGGGAAATTCGAATTCCCCGGCCGGCGTCCTGATGGGTCCCAACCAGTCGTTCACGCTGCAGGCCTCCGGACAGCTCCGAAACGCCACCGAGTTCCGCAATCTCGTTGTCACGATGCGCAACGGCGCGCCGATTCGTCTCGGCGAACTCGGCAACGTCATTGACGGCTTGCAGAACATGCGCGGCATGAGTGAGATCAACGGACGCGCCAACACCGCGCTGGCGATCATTCGTCAGCCCGGCGTGAATACGGTCGATGTCGCCAAGGGCGTCAATGCCGTGCTCAAGCAGCTCGAGCCGCAGTTGCCGCCCAGTGTCAGTATCGTGCCGATCTACGATCGTTCCATCGCGATCGAGGAAAGCGTCGACGATGTGAAGTTCACGCTCATCCTCACGGTCGGTCTGGTCGTGATGGTGATCTTCCTGTTCCTCCGGAATCTGCGCGCCACGATCATTCCGTCGTTGGCCCTGCCGTTCTCGCTGATCGGGACCTGCACGGTCATGTGGATGCTCGGCTACAGCCTCGACAACCTGTCGCTGATGGCCCTTACGCTCGCGGTCGGCTTCGTCGTGGACGACGCCATCGTGATGCTCGAGAACATCGTGCGCCACCTGGAGATGGGAAAGAAGCCCATGCAGGCCGCGCTCGACGGCTCGAAGGAGATCAGCTTCACAATTCTTTCGATGACGCTGTCGCTGGTGGCCGTCTTCATACCGCTGCTGTTCATGCCGGGGCTCGTGGGGCGCTTGTTCCGCGAGTTCGCCGTCACGATTGGTGTGGCGATTTTGGTATCCGGCTTCGTGTCGCTCACGCTCACCCCGATGCTGGCCGCGCGCTTCCTTCGGGAAGGTGAAGGGCATGCGCCGAGCGACGGCAAGTGGCGCTCGGTCGAGCGCATCTATCAAGCCACGGAAGGCGCGTACGTGCGCTCGCTGGGCTGGGTGATGAATCGCCGCGGCCTTACGATGATCTTCAGTGTGATCACGCTGTTCGCGACCGTCGGGCTGTTCATGTACATCCCGAAGGGCTTCCTGCCTTCGGAGGATACCGGCCGCCTGTCCGGTTCGATCGAAGGGCCGGAAGGCATCGGCTTCGAAGCGCTGCAGGTGAAGATCCGTGAAGTGGCGGCGATCATCGAGAAGAGCCCAAACGTGAAGTACACGCTGGCGTCGATCGGCGGTGGCCCAGGTGGTGGTGGCTCAAACAGCGGTCGCTTGCAGCTCACGCTCAGCGAAGATCCAAACCGTCCGCACGTCGATCAGATCATGCGCGAACTCACGCGCGCCACGTCCAACGTACCGGGCGTGCAGGTGTTCTTCCGCAATCCGCCGCCGATCAACATCGGTGGTCGCCGCGGCAACAGCGCGTATCAGGTGTCGCTGCAGGGCCCAGACATCGCCGAGCTGTACACCGCCGCGCGTGCACTCGAGGCCCGCATGAAGGATTTGCCGGAGCTGGAAAACATCTCCAGCGATCTGCAGGTCGGCAATCCGCAGGTGGGCATCCAGATCGACCGGGAACGCGCGTCGGCGCTCGGATTGAGTGCGTCGCAGATCGAAAACGCGCTCTACAACGCCTACGGCTCGCGTCAGGTCTCCACGATCTATACGCAGACCAACCAGTATCAGGTCATTCTCGAACTCAAGGAAGCGTTCCAGAAGGACCCGGCGTCATTGAGTCAGCTGTACGTGCGCTCAAACACCGGGAATCTGGTGCAGCTCGGCTCGGTCGCCACGTTCACGAAGGGTGTCGGTCCGCAGAGTATTCAGCACAACGGGCAGCTGCCGGCCGTGTCGATCAGCTTCGCCACCCGCCCCAACGTGGCACTCGGTACGGCCGTCGATGCAGTACAGCGCGAGGCTCGCGCCGTCCTGCCACCTGACGTCACCTCGGTGCTGTCGGGTGACACGCAGGCCTTTGCCCAGGCCCAGAGCGGACTGCTCGCGCTGTTGTTCGTGGCCATCTTCGTGATCTACGTGGTGCTCGGCATTCTGTACGAAAGCTTCATTCACCCCATCACGATTCTCTCTGGATTGCCCTTTGCGGCGCTGGGCGCCTTGCTTACGCTCTGGCTCTTCGGCAAGGATCTCGGCGTGTATTCGTACGTCGGTATCATCATGCTGATCGGGCTGGTGAAGAAGAACGCGATCATGATGATCGACTTCGCGATCGAGGCCGAGCGTGATCACAAGATGTCGGCGCGTGATGCCATCGTGGAGGCGGCGCGTGTGCGATTCCGTCCGATCACGATGACGACGCTGGCCGCGCTCATGGGCACGCTGCCCATCGCGATCGGCTTCGGGGGCGGTGCGGAGTCGCGGCAGCCGCTGGGCCTCGCCGTGGTCGGCGGCCTCGCGTTCTCGCAGTTGATCACGCTGTACGTCACGCCGGTCGTGTACACGCTGCTCGATCAGTTCCAGTCGAAGCGCAAGACGACGGCGGTGTCGGTGCGCGCCGGCAGCATGGAGCCGGTACCCGTCGCCGGCGACTGATCCGCGTCGTCGCCGACCGATGGACGCACTGAACGGCCGCTGGCATTCGCTGGCGGCCGTTCGTGTCTACACCAACTTTACGCGCCACACTCGCGTGCCACTTCAGAACTCGATCTGCGTCCCCAGTTCGACCACGCGGTTGGGTGGAATGCAGAAGAACTCGGTCGCCGAGCGCGCGTTTCGCGCCATGATGGAGAAGATGATCTTGCGCCACCGGGACATCGTCACCGTATCGCCCGGTCGCCCAGCCACCGGAATGAGCCGCTCGCGACCGAGGAAATAGCTCGTTTCCATCGGTTTGCAGCGGATGCCCATTTGGTCGACGACATCGAGCACATTCGGCACATTCGGCGTCTGCATGAAGCCGTACAGGGCCACCACGCGCCAGAAGCCTTGGCCGAGTGGCATGACCCGCACGGGATCGGCCCGAGTCATCTCCGGCACATCAGCCGTTTTCACCGACACAAGCAGCACACGCTCGTGCAGCACTTTGTTGTGCTTGAGGTGGTGCAACAACACCGGCGGTACGCCGTCGTCACTGCCAGTCATGAACACCGCGGTGCCTGGCACGCGGTGCACGCTCGACCTCTCGACGCCGTCGAGGAACAGTCCGATCGGCATCGTCCCTTCGGCTAGGCGCGCATTCAGCAACGCGCGACCGCGCTTCCACGTCAGCATGAGCAAGAACAGGACGACGCCCAATGCCATCGGCACCCAGCCGCCGTGCATGAGCTTCACCACGTTGGCGCTGAAGAAGAACACGTCGACGGTGAGGAATACCGCCGACAGCGCCGCCGCCTGCCACCACGACCAGCGGAAGCGGATACGGGCCACGATGTAAAACAGAATGCTCGTGATCAGGTTCGTGCCGGTGACCGCGATGCCGTAGGCCGCGCCGAGCGCCGAAGTGTTCTTGAAGAGCACAACGATGATGAGACAGCCCACCGCGATGAAGTAATTCACCTCGGGGATATAGATCTGTCCTTCCTCGGCCGTACTTGTGTGCCGTATCTCGAGACGCGGGATGAAACCGAGCGCGATTCCCTGACGGGTGACCGAGTAGGCGCCCGAGATCATGGCCTGCGAGGCAACGATCGCTGCCATCGTGGCAAGCACGATGAGGGGCAGGAGCATCGCCTTGGGTGCGAGCAGGAAGAACGGGTTCTCGACAGCCGCCGGATTCCGAACCAGCAGCGCTCCCTGGCCGAAGTAGTTCAGCAGGAGTGCCGGGAACACCAACAGCAGCCACGCCGCACGAATGGGACGGATGCCGAAGTGGCCCATGTCGGCATACAGGGCTTCGCCGCCGGTGATCACGAGCACCACGGAGCCCAGCACGAAGAACGCCAGCGATCCATGCAGCTGGACGAAGTGCACGGCGTGCATGGGGTTGACCGCGCCCAGAATCCACGGCGACTGGATCAGCTCCCGCACCCCGAGCGCCGCAATCGTGATGAACCACAAGAGCATGATCGGACCGAAGGCCTTGCCCATCAGATCCGTGCCGAAGCGCTGCACCGCGAACAGAGACGTCAGGATCACCAGCGTGATCGGCACGATGTACTGCGCCACACTCGGCACGGCGATCTCGAGGCCTTCCATCGCACCCAGCACACTCATGGCCGGCGTGATGATGCCGTCACCGTACAGCAGGGCGGTACCGAACAGGGCGAGGGCGACGAAAATGCCGCCGCGTTTGAATCCTTGTGGCGTGCCACGCGGGAAGATCAATGCGAGCATCGCTAACTGACCGCCCTCGCCGCGAATGTCGGCACGGAGCACGAAGCTCACGT
>JBBARJ010000137.1:0-8657 GCA_040399825.1 Gemmatimonas sp. | reverse complement strand
CATCCGTGGGTGTACTCAACTAAACCAGTCTCCTGAAAACCCGGGGCAGTTCACACCGCGTCTTTCCGGTCAGCACGATGACGTGCAAGACCGCCGTTCGAGCGCACAGTCATAAAGTCATGCAATTAGAACAAGTACATCAAGTGGCCACCACGGCGCATCCGGGCGACAGTGTCGCCGCGGGCGTGCTCTTTGCGCTGGATAGCGTTGCGGCGTTGCCATTCCGGGTGGACCGGGTGTTTTCGGTTGTGGGCATGGCCCGAGGCGCCCGTCGTGGCGGTCATGCGAATCGCCTGGTCACTGAAGCGATTTGCTGCCTCCACGGCTGCGTGACTGTGCGCACCCACGACGGAGAGCACGAAACGACGCATACGCTGTCATCGCCGGGCGAGGTGCTCGTGATACCGGCCGGCACGTGGACGGATTTGGAGGCGCTCGAGGATCAGACCGCGTACTTCGTGCTGGCGGATCATTCCTACGCGGAGGCCGTCCTGCATTACGAGAGGGACTTCGTGGTCTTTCTGCGTGCGGCGGCGGGCGCGAACCACGCGTGATCCCGGTGATGACCCCGACGTCAACGGACGGCCGGATTCGGGCATTCCGCCGCGGGCGGCGCTGCTGGCAGCGCCGGTGACGCGGGAGACACCGCTCGTGTCGGTCATCGCGCAGTGCTACAACCACGAGCGCTTCCTCGACGCGTGTCTCACGAGTATCCATCGGCAAACGCTGCAGGACTTTGAGCTGATCGTCGTTGACGATTGCTCGACGGATCGGTCGGCTGAGCGCATCGCGGCGTGGATACAGGCGCATCGTCCGACTGCCCGGTTCTTACACCTCCGAACCAATCGTGGCGTCAGTGCGTCCTTGAATGCTGCGATCGCCGAGGCGCGCGGCACGTACGTCACGCGTCTGGCGACCGATGATGTGTGGGAACCGACATTTCTCGACGCCGTGGTGCGCAGATTCGAGTCATTGCCGGCGGCATACGGTGCCGTCTACTCGGATGCGTGGTGCATCGATGAGCAGGGCCGGCGCCTCGAGACCCCCTTCATCGAAGCCCATCGGCCTGGCCTCATCCCGCCGGAAGGCGACATCCTGAACGAGCTGGCCACCGCGAACTTTATCCCCGCCGCCGCGATCGTGATCAAGCGGGAGGTGCTGCGTGCGGTCGGCGTCTTCGACGAGGCGCTGGCCTACGAAGACTGGGATATGTGGCTCCGGATCGCCGCTCGCTTTCTGATAGGATATGTGCCGGACCGTCTGGCGCACTATCGCATCGTGGATGGCTCACTGGCGCGCACGTTGTTCGCGCCCGACAGGGCGCCGTCACCAGATGTCCGCCTGACGCACTGGCGCATGGCGCAGAAGCTCATGGGTATCGGGCGCCTGCAGGCACCCGTGCGCGAGTACTGGCGTGGTCGGATGATCGAGGATGCCAAGTCCCTGTACCGACTCGGCGATGCCCGCGCATGGCGCGTGCTCATGGAGAGCGCCCGGCTGACGCGCGACTATCGCGTCGGCGTTTGGGCGCTGGCGGCAGGACTGGGTCTTCCCGCCGCCGCGATCGAGCGGCTGCTGGGTCGCGTTCGGCGCCGGACTCCGCAGTAGGGCCAGCGGGTCTGGCCCTCGTGGGGATGACGCGTTCGTGTTCGCCGGCGCGTCCGTGTGACCTTTCCCACGCCGGGCCGTCTTGAGCCGTAAGTGTTGCTTAAGCGCAACGAAAATATTGACCTCGGCGTCATCCGTCGCTAGGTAGCAACAACGTGTTGCTCGCTCACAACAGCAGATACCGCTGAGAGCGCGTAATCTCCGACCGCGGTTTCCCTTAGGACCATGTTGACGGACATTTTCCCCCAGCAACTCGATCCCTCGTCGGCCACGGCGAACCCGAGCGGTCTCCGCATTTTGGTGGCGGACGAGGATCGCACCCTTCGGGAGGGGTGTGTCTCGCTGCTCCAGTTGGTCGGCCATACGGTGACCTCCGCGGGACGCGGCGACGACGCGCTGCACTTGGTGCGCCGGCAGCGTTTTGACATGGTCATCGTCGATCTCTCCCTGTCTGGCGTGAGTGGAATGGAGATCCTGACGGCGGCCCTCGACGCGAACGCCTCGACCATCGTGGTCGTGACGACCAGTGACGCAAGTGTTGCGAGTAGTCTCGAGGCGTTGCGCGCCGGCGCGTGGGAATACCTGCCCAAGCCGTTCTCTGCATCCCACTTGCAGATTCTGGTCGGTCGGGCGGCCCACGTGGTGTCCGCGAACGACCGCGGGCGCCAGAAGACCCCAGAGGTCGCAGCGCCGTCGGCGACGGTGACCAAGAACGGCGCCGGCGAGTTAATGACGCTCCTCGGCAACTCGCCAGGATTCCGCAAATCCATCGAGTTGGCCATGAAGGTGGCGACCACGGACGCGTCCGTCATGATCAGCGGCGAAAGCGGAACGGGCAAGGAAATGATCGCCCAGCTCATTCACAGCCACAGTCGCCGAGCGAACCGGAAGCTGGTGCCAGTGAACTGTGCCGCACTCCCGGAGCATCTGCTGGAGTCCGAAATGTTCGGCGTCCGCAAAGGGGCATTCACCGGCGCCGATCGGGACAAGGCGGGCCTGTTGGAGGTCGCAAGTGGTGGCACGCTCTTTCTGGATGAACTGACGGAGATGCCGACACCGCTGCAGGCGAAACTGCTACGCGTGCTGCAGGACGGCGTGGTCCGACGTCTGGGCAGCGAGGTACAGGATGCCGTGGTGGACGTCCGCTTCATTTCGGCGACCAACCGTGATCCGCAGGACGCCGTTCGCCAAGGGATTCTGCGCGAAGACCTGTTCTATCGTCTGCGCGTCGTGCCAATCAAACTGCCGCCGCTTCGTCAGCGTAGCGAAGACATCCCGCTCCTTGCGGCGCACTTTTTGCAAAAGAGCTGGGAGCGTCATCGTCGGAACATTGAGGAGCCACCGGTCTTCACGCCGGACGCGTTGACCTTCCTGCAATCCCGCGCATGGCCGGGAAACATCCGCGAATTGCAGAACCTGGTCGAGCACGTGGCCGTTATCGTGGATGCTGGCCAGAAAATCGTGCCGTCGGACATCCCCCTGTATGGCGATGCTACGGTCGAGGTCCCGGTTGAATCCGGATGGCCCAGCACCATCATGCACCAAGCGTTCCACACGGCGAAGGACGACCTGATCTCGCAGTTTGAGCGCGAGTACCTTACCCGTCTGACCGAGCGCACCGGCGGCAACATGAGCAAAGCCGCCCGCTCGGCCGGTATCGATCGGACCACGCTCTATCGCCTCATGGAAAAACACGGCCTTCGGCGAGAGATGAGCGACGTCGCCGGGGCCGAGTAGCCACCGCTGTGTGCAGCCGATGGCCAACGCGGTGCTCTCCGGCACGCACCGATCGTCGGTCCCTTCGAATTTGGCGAACTGACGCCGTGGATCACCTCCAGCACCGCCTGTTCTGACATGCAGTACTTTCTCGTGCTGAACCGCCTGTTCGATGCCTCCCAGCGCCGTCGCTACGTGCTGTTGCAGGCCTATTTTCTGCTGGCGGCTGTCGTTCAGGTGGTCAGCGTTGCGTCGATTGCGCCATTTATCGCACTCGTGTCCCGGCCCGCGCTGATTCACCAGCAGCGTTTCGCGCAGCAGCTCTTCACTCAACTCGGCTTCGCGTCGGATCGCGAATTTCTCATCGCGTTTGCCGTCGCCCTGATGGGCTTGATCGCCATTTCAAACGCCGTACCCGCGGTGATGACCTGGCTGACGTGGTCGTTCGCCAAACGTCTCGGTGCAGAGCTGCAAGCGGACATTTACCGGGGCTACGTGCACGGGAATCTGGCGCTGCTCGCCCGCGTCAACTCGGCGCAGATGATCCGTACGGTCATTCATGGCGTCAACCGGCTCGTGTACATGGTGATCCAACCGCTGCTGGTGCTCATCGCCAGTGCCTTTGTGATTGTCCTGATTACGGTGGCCCTTCTGCTGTACGACGCGGTGGTGGCCTTGTCCGCGGGCGCCATCATCGGTGGTGGATACTTCGCCGTGTTTGCCGTGACCAAGTCGAGACTCAGCCGCCATGGTCTGATCACCTGGGCAGCGGCAGACACGAAACAACGGCTGCTCACGGAGAGCCTGGGCGCGCTCAAAGAGATTCGGCTGGCGGGCACCGAGTCACTCTATGAAGAGCGACTGCGGGATGTGACCGACCGCACGATGCACTCCGAGTCGATGATCGGTCTGCTCGGCGAGTTACCGCGGTATGCCCTCGAGGCCATCGCCTTGTGTGCGCTGCTCGGGATGGGGGTCGCGCTGCTGATCGCGCGCGATGACTGGTCGGGTATTGTCGCGATCCTCAGTCTGTATGCGATGGCCGGCTACCGGCTGCTCCCCGCCGCGCAGTCCGTCTTCCGGTCTGCGTCGACGATTCGGGCGAATATGGAGGCCGTCAGTGACATCGAGAACGAGCTGAAGGTCGGTCGGTCGATCCGCCTCGTGAGTGCCGACGATGAGCGCGTGGAGTACCCGGCCGACGGGGCGATCACGATGGAGAACGTCTGGTTCCGCTATCCAGAGACCGCCGCACCGGTGATTACGGGGCTCTCCCTTGCCATCCCCCGGCGCGCCATCACGGCGATCGTGGGGACGTCCGGTGCCGGCAAGAGCACGGTCGCCGACCTGCTGATGGGGCTCCTCGCCCCGAGCGAGGGGCACGTCGCGGTCGGCGGCACGCCGATCACGCGTGGGCTTCGTTCCTGGCAGCGTCAGGTGGCGTTTGTGGCCCAGAGCGTGTTTATCGTTGACGACACGATCACGGCCAACATTGCGTTCGGCTCGCACGAGCCGGCCGATCCGGTTCGGGTTCGCGAGGCCGCCCGGATGGCCAACGTGTCGCAGTTCGTCGAGCAGCTTCCCGAGGGGTTCAATTACCGGGTCGGGGAAGGGGGCAGCCTCTTGAGCGGCGGCCAACAGCAGCGCATCGGTATCGCACGGGCGCTGTACAATGATGCGGATGTCATCGTCCTTGACGAACCGACCAGTGCGCTCGACGCCGTGACCGAACGCGACGTCATGGCCACCCTGGAGACGCTCCGGGAGACGAAGACGATCATCATCATCTCGCACCGCCTTACCACTTTGCGACGGGCCGATCAGGTCGTGTTGCTCGGCGAGGGGCGCCTGCTCGCCTCCGGAACCTTCGACGGCATGCTCAAATCGAATGAACGGTTCCGCGCCCTGGTCGCCGCGGAGTCACACGGTGATCACCAATCCGACGGGTCCAACACACCCGCCGCGTCCCACGAGGTCCGTTAGGCCGCCGACGGCGGCGTGACCGGACGCTGCGTCGGCTCCCATGTCGCGCTCTTCTTGTTGCGCAGCAGATTGAACCACGCGATCCATCCGGCAACGATGCTGATGAACAGATAACCCGGCAGGGCGATCACGCGCGGGAGGCGTCGGTCATCAGGCCAGATCATCACCAGGCGTGCGACACCGAGACCGGCCAGCATGACGATGGCGAACAGGATTGTCCACGGCGCGGTGTCGAGCAGTAACAGTGGCCCGATGAGCCATCCCAAGAGCGAAGGGAAGAGCATCCACCGCATGAGTTTGTGCGACGCCATCATCCAGGCGTAGCTCCCGTACGCCAACGGATTCATCATGTGGCGCAAGAAGAGGAGCGTGCCCAGCCCGCGACTCATCGTACGGCTTTTTCGCCGCAGTTCCGCCTTGAGCGTCGGCGTGCGCGGGACGAAACAGGTCGCCGCATCGACCGAGACGGCCCGATACCCGTGTGCACGCGCCACACTCGCCGCTGCGAAATCCCGGGCCAACTCCTCGGGGAGTTGCACCTGGTGCAGGTGTCGGCGCGCGGCATAGAAGCAGCCGCTGGCGCCAACGATGCTGTGTACCCGCGTCTCGAGGGCCCGCAGTTGCATCTCGAGTCCGACATACGACGACTCCGCGCGATTCCCCTCTCGGCTTTCATCGCCGACGCTGATATCTCGTCCAGACGAGAGGCCAACCGCTGGATCAAGCAGCGCCCGCACAAGCGGCTTGAGGGATTGCGGGGGAATCAGAATCGAGGCGTCGATGGACACGACAATGTCGCCTTGGAGATGAGCACTCGACGCGTTCTCGCCGGCAGCCTTACCACGGCGCTCGGGCATGCGCAGTAAGCGGACACGCGGATCGCCGTACTGTTCGACGAGCGCGTCGGTGCCGTCGCTCGACGCATCGGAGACGACGAGGACGTCGAGTGCCTGTGCCGGGTAGTCTGCGGCCAACGCCTGTTCCAGCGTGCGACGCAATCGGCGCTCTTCGTTGTACGCGACGATCAGAATCGTGACGGTGGGCCACGTGGTGGGCTCCGGCGGCAGAACGAAGACGGGGCGGAAGCGCGACCAGAGCCAGACCAGCAACGGGTAGCCCACGAAGGCGTATCCCCCGATCACGAACGGGAACGCAACCAGCGACCAACCCAGTACTCCCATCACCAAGCCTCCCGGCCTCGATACAGACGTGAACCACGATGTACGTTACTATGGACGGGTCGTTATCTAGAGAGCAAGATGAACTGCCGGTCGCTGTGGGCCAACTACGCACAGCCGCGTTCCCCCGACCTTCTTCCGCCCCACGTCGAATTGCGCTCGATCCGCCGGATCCCGCCTGTCTATTTTCGCCTTGCTGGGGCGGCGATGCTCGACGCGGCGCGCGGCCTCGGACGTCGCGGGCAGGACGACATGCGCCGATCGGCCACGGCCAGCGTGGCCGCGCTCTTTCCCGGGCGGTCGCTGGTGTTGATGGATAGCGGTACCAGTGCGCTGACCACCGCTCTGACGCGCAGCGGAAGCGCCGCCGGGGCCGTGCGGCGCGTGGCGTTACCCGCGTACGCCTGCCCGGACATTGCCACGGCCGCCATCGGTGCCGGGCTGCCGATTGTGCTCTACGACGTCAATCCCGAAACATTGGCGCCTGACGAGACCTCGCTCGACGCGGTGCTGGCGCGTGGCGTCAGTCACGTCGTCGTGACGCATTTGTATGGTCGTCTGGTCGACGTAGCGGCGATCCGCCGGAAAGCGGAGGCGGCCGGCGCCGTGGTGATCGAGGATGCCGCACAATGGGGCGGTGGAACACTCGGCGGCGTTCGCGGGGCCGCGGGTGCGGACTGGTCGATTCTCAGCTTCGGACGTGGGAAGGGCATCAACGCAGGCGGCGGGGGGGCGCTGTTGACCGTCGTCCCACTCACGGACACCGAGTGCAATCTGGACGAGGTGGGCCTGCAAGACTCCGCATTGCTGTTCGCGCGGGCCCTGGCGACCGAGTGCTTCGCCTACCCCGCCTGGTACGGCCTGCCCGCCCAAATCCCTGCCCTCGGTTTGGGTAGCACGGCCTATCACGCACCACGTCCGCCGCGACGTATCACGGGCGTCTCCGCGGCGCTGCTCACCCACGCCCTCCATACGCTCGAGGCGGCGCGTTCGAGGCGAGCCTCCGTGGAACAGGAGTATCTCGACGCGTTGCGTGCATGTCCGACCGTTCTGTGTCCGCCGCTCGACCCCAGGGCGAGATCCGGTGCGCTCCGAATGCCTGTCCTGCTGGAGCCGACGCGCGCGCGCGCGCTGGAACGGCTCGGCGTGGTGCGGTCATATCCACGAACGCTGCAGGACTATCCCGAGATCGCTGCCGTGCTCGCCGTTGGCCGGCAGCACATGCCCGGTGCCGACCGACTCGCGGCCCAGCTGCACACGCTCCCGACGCATGATCGCGTCTCTCCGGCGAATCGGCGGGCGATCATCGCGGCGCTGTGTGACGCCGGCACGCGCTAGGCGATACGACACGATCACCGCCCCGGTCAGGCGCGATTCAGCGCTGCGGAGGTCAGCCGGTCGAGTGACGCACAAAGCGGGCGGCGCACAGCCTGAACAGCAAATCCGCGGCGCGAACCGGGGCCCCGATCCGCACGAGTCGCAACACGGTCCGCCACAGTCCCGGCGTATTTCCGCCCTCGGCAATAAACTGCTTCAACAGGCCAAACCCCTGCGCTCTGAGCGCCTCCTCCGAATACAGCAGATTCGGAACGGCAAACTTCCGGATCTCTTTCGCGACCCCTTCGCGGCCGAAGAGACGGTCCATCTCCTCCAGTGGCGGCAACTCGCGAAGTACACTCGTTGGGTCGGGTCTGCCCGCCTGCCGCTCAGCAAATGCGGCGAGCGAGATGCCAGCACCGACTCGCTGCACATACGCATGGCGATTGCTGACCTGTCCGTCCCAAATGCGATATTGTATCAAACGTTCGGGTACACTACACAGCTTGGTCACAGCCACGAGTCGCAGCCACAGATCAAAATCTTCGCAATGCTTGAACGCGGCGTGATAGCCTCCCACCGATTGCACCAGCGCTTTACGCATCATCACGGAGCCATGCGCCAACATGGTATCTCGGCCGATCCGGTCTAAGAACTGCTGATGATCGGTTGGAAGATCGGCGCCCGAATAGCGGACACGGTCATTGTTCCCGTCGATGGTTTCGGTCCAACTGCCGACCACGCCGTAATCGGGGTGCGTATCCAAGAACGCGATTTGCCTCTCGAATCGATTGGCCTTGGCAATATCGTCACAGTCCATCCGGGCAATGATGGGACCGCGCGCTTTGGCTATCA
>JBBARJ010000136.1:0-8683 GCA_040399825.1 Gemmatimonas sp. | reverse complement strand
CGGCCTCCGGCCATTGCGCCTTCGATTCGGCCGCGAGCGCACGGTACAGGAATGACGTATCGGGCGACGCCGGCGAGGCCGGCGCCAACGCGGTCGACATCTTCACCGTGATCAGCGGGTCGTTGAACAGCTTCTCCAGCGTGCTGATGAGCACCGCCGGATCGCTCCCCGGAATGAGGCGCACGTTCAGCGTGACCTCGGCGGAACCGGGAATGACGTTGCTACGGAATCCGCCGGCTACGATCACCGGCGCGATCGTGTTGCGCATCAGCGAGTGGATGAGCGGATCGCGCGAGAGCGCCAGGTCGGCGGCACTCACCTGCTGCGGCGTACCGTTCATGAGTTGCGTATAGAGCCGCGCCGTCTCACCGGTGCTCGTCTTCGCGAGCGTGGTGAAATACTTGCGCGAGTCGGGCGTGAACTCGAGCGGCGTCTCGTAGCTCCCGAGCTTGGCCAGCGCACGGCCCACCGTCACCAGCGCATTGTCGGGGAGCGGCATCGACGCGTGCGTACTCGTGCCTTTCGCCGTCAGCGTCACACTCATTACGCGCTTGTCCGACGTCGAGATGCTCACGTACTGCACGCGGCCATCGTCGCGCTTGATGATCCATCCGCCTTCGTTCAGCGCGAACTCGGCGTCCATCTTGTCCCAATGCTGACGCGCCAACCACGTGGTGTTCATCGGCGCGCCTTCTTCGTCTGCCTCGGCCAAGAAGATGATGTCGCGATCGAGTGGCACCTTCCGGTCGGCCAACAACAGCGCGGCCCGCGCGAACACGGCGATACCGCCCTTGAAGTCGATGGCGCCGCGTCCGTACACGGCCCCGTCCTTGATCACCCCGGCGAACGGGTCGACCGTCCATTTCTCACGCTCTACGCCCACGACATCGGCGTGCGCGGCCAGCAGCAGGGGCTTCTTCGACCCGTTGCCCTTGAGGCGGGCAAAGAAATGCACCTTGGCGGAGTCCGGCGTCGGAATCACGTCCACCTGGAAACCGCGCGCGCGAAAGAGCGGTCCGAGGATGTCCGCGATCTGCTGCGTATGTCCCGGCGGATTACTGCTGTTGGCGCGGATGAGCTGCGCGAGCAGGAGGGCAGTGGAGTCGGAATCCTGGGCGGCGAGGGCGGCAGGTCCCGCGAGCAGGACGGCCGCGACGAGCCTCGACAGGCGACGGGTGACACGGAGCATGCGGCAACCTCGGGCAGGATGTGGCAAACGGTTGGTCAACTTACCGCCGCGCGGTTCGCGAGGCTACGTTCACATGGTCGTCAACCGGAACACCCGATGCGCTACATCCCTGCCCCACGCGGCCGCCTGTCCTGCTCGTGATACCCGCCAACACGGTCAACGCCGTTCGGCTGCCGGCCGCCCTCGCGGTGCTGGGGCTGCTGGTGCTCTGGGAAACTGTGCACCCCTTCCTGCCGCTGTTCGGCCGAAGCGCGCATCCTGCTCGCGATCGCCTCGTGCACGGCGTGCGCAACCTCGCCATCGGTGTGGTGAACGGCGCCGTGGTGCGCTTCGGCTTTCTTGGCGGGTGGATCGCCACGATGGAATGGAGCCGCGTGTACCCGTTCGGCGTGTTGCACGGGATCCCGCTCCCCGATTGGCTGCGTTGGTCGGCGGCGATCCTCCTGCTCGATGTCTGGACGTACGCGTGGCATCGGCTGAACCACACCGTTCCAGTCTTGTGGCGCTTTCACCGATTGCACCACAGCGATCGCCAGATGGATGCCACGACCGCGAATCGATTCCACACTGGCGAGATCGTGCTGTCGTCGATCGCCCGCGTACCGGTGCTGGCGCTGATCGGCTGCAGCGTGGAACAGTTCGCCGTGTATGAAGTCGCGCTGTTCGCCGTCGTGCAGTTTCAGCACGCCAACGTCGGCCTGCCCGACGCGCTGGACCGTGTGCTGCGGGTCGTGATCGTGACGCCCCACCTCCACAAGGTGCATCATTCCGTGGTGGTGGCCGAGCAGAATACGAACTTCAGCTCACTCTTCTCGTGGTGGGATCGGCTGGCACGTACACGGCGCCTGTCCTCCGATCAATCGGCCATCGTGTTCGGCGTCGACGATGCAGCGGCGATTCGTTGACGCCGGAACCGCGCGGCTTTCCTCCGCCTCCGCCTGATGCCTTTGCCTGATTCCCTGCCGCCAGACTGGCCCTCCAGCATTCCGCTGCTCCCGTTCGACGACGCCAACGCGCAGTTGATGCGCACCGTCGCGCCGAAGGGTTGGATGGCGCCGGTGCCCAAGGATCGCTATCACCTCGTGGTGATCGGTGCCGGCACGGCGGGCCTTGTGAGCGCCGCGATCGCCGCCGGACTCGGCGCGCGGGTCGCGCTGATCGAGCGCCACATGTTCGGCGGCGATTGCCTCAACTTCGGCTGCGTGCCCTCGAAAGCCGTGATTCGCGCGGCCCGTGCGTGGCGCGAGGCCCGCACCGCCGCCGAGCGGTTTGGCGGACCGCGCGTCACATCGGACGGCGACTTCGGCGCCGTCATGGCGCGGCTGCGTCGCCTGCGCGCCGACATCAGTCCCGTCGATGGCGTCGAGCGCTTCCGCTCGCTCGGCGTCGATGTGTTCCTCGGCAACGCCGCATTCAGCGCCCCCGATGCGATCACCGTGACCGACACGGTGCTGCGATTCCGGAGGGCGATCATCGCGACCGGCGCGCGGGCGGCGCGGCCACCGATCCCCGGTCTCGCGGATACGCCGTATGACACCAACGAGTCCATCTTCTCGCTCACCGAGCGCCCCGCCCGATTGATCGTGCTTGGCGGGGGACCCGTCGGCACTGAGCTCGCGCAGTCGTTTGCACGCTTCGGCAGCGCGGTGACGCTCGTGCATGACGGTGCGCATGTCCTACCGCGCGACGATATCGATGCCGCCGCGGTGGTGTCAGCCGCACTTGAGGCCGACGGCGTGCAGATCATTAATCAGGCCACCGTGGAACGCGTGTCGCACGACGGACAGCAATTCACCATGCAGCTCTCGGGCGATGGCGTGCCGTCCACCCTCGAGGCCGATCGCCTGCTCGTCGCCACGGGACGCACCCCGAACACGGAAGGTCTCGGCCTCGAGGTTGCCGGTGTGCGCTTCACGCCGAAGGGGGTCAGCGTCGACGATCGTCTGCGCACGTCGAATCCGCGGGTGTATGCCATCGGCGACGTATCCTCCGCGCTCCAGTTCACCCATGTGGCCGATGCCCAGGCACGACTCGCGGTCGCGAACGCCCTGTTCTTCGGCATCGGCGGCGGGCGCACCCGTCCGTTGGTGGTGCCGCGCGTGACGTACACCGACCCAGAGGTCGCGCACGTCGGTATGACCGTCGATGAGGCGGCCGAGCGTGGCGTGCGTATCGATACGATCCGCGTGAGCCTCGAGGACAACGACCGGGCACGTCTCGACGACGAACCGCACGGGTTCCTCAAGGTGCACGTGGCCGCCGGCACCGACCGCATGGTGGGGGCTACGCTCGTGGCCGCCCACGCTGGCGAGATGATCGGCGAGATGAGCGTCGCCATCACCAACGGCGTTGGGCTTGGTGGCGTGGGCAAGACGATTCATCCGTATCCCACGCAGGCCGAGGTGTTCCGACGGGCGGCCGACGCCTGGCGCAAGCGGGCGTTTACCTCGCGGGCGCGACGATTCTTCGCGCTGTGGTTTCGCCTGTTCACGTAACTGGAAGGCGCGTCCGCGACCGTTTGTGCGCTAGTTTATGGCGCAGATTACCGCAGGGTCTCCTCTTCACCGTCCGAGGTTCGCATGTCCGAATCCGTCTCGCGTCGTCAATGGCTCGTCAATACGGGGGTCGGCGTCGCCGGCAGCATGGCGTTACCCGGACTGCTGCCGGCCATGGAGGCCACGCGTGTCCTCGGCGGCGTCTCCTATGGCGAACTGCTGCATCAACTCGAACGCGACGTCACGACCATGCGTCGTGCGGCCGGACCGATCCGGCTGTGCTACAATGAGAATCCGTTCGGCATGTCGCCCAAGGCGAAAGACGGGCTGATGGCATCCTGGACGCAGCATACGTGGTACGATCCGCCAATCCGGGCCGAACTGCGTGCCACGTTTGCCAAACACGTCGGTGTACCGGTCGATCATGTGCTGGTGACGCAAGGCTCGAGTGAAGTGTTGGCGACCCTCGCGTTGGCCTACGGACAGAATGGCGGCAAGATCGTGGCCCCGTGGCCCACGTTCGAAGACCTGCCTCGCTACGGCACCACGCTCAACGCCGCCGTGCACAAGGTGCCGCTCGACGATCGCTTCGATCACGATCTGTACGCCATGGATGCCAAGATCGGCAACGACACCAAGCTGGTGTTCGTGTGCAACCCCAACAATCCCACGGCCACCCTCAACGACGACCAAGCGCTGCGCGACTTCGTGAAGACGAATGCCAAGCGTACGACGATCATCGTGGACGAAGCGTATTACGATTTCGTCGACACGCCGAATTACCGCTCCATGGTCGATCTGGTGCTCGCGGGCGAACCCATCATCGTGTCCCGTACGGCGAGCAAGATCCACGGACTCGCCGGTCTTCGCGTGGGCTTTGCCGTGGCGCGACCGGACATTCTCGCCAAGCTCTCGGCGTACGTGACCGGTGACCCGAACGTGTTCGGATTGCACGCGGCCAATGCGTCGTTGCAAGACAGCGAGTATCAGACGTTCATCAAGCAGAAAAACCGCGAGGGGCGTGCGCTGTTGATCTCGGCGCTGAAGACGATGGGTCGGAAAGTGACCGATTCACAAACCAACTTCGTGTTCTTTCATGCGGGGCAGCCGGTCGAGACGGTACAAGCGGCCGCGCTGGCCAAGGGCTTCCGCATCGGCCGCGCCTTCCCGCCGTACACCGACTGGGCCCGCGTCAGTATCGGCACCCCCGAGGAAATGCAGCGGTTCGTCGCGATCCTGCCGTCGATTCTATAACCGCGGTGACACCATCCGGGCCGCCAACGCCACTATGTGGCGGCGTGAAATCATAACTCTTTAAGTTATATTTTTCGCGTCATGGATACCCGCTTTGCCGCCGCCATTCACCTGCTCGTCCTGATCAGTTCACCACACGGGCGAGGACTCAGCGCCGAGCGCATGGCGCGCAGCGTCGGCACCCATCCCGTGCGCGTGCGGCAGATCCTCGCCGCGCTCGCGCGTGCCGGCATGTCCGAAACCCGCCGCGGCCGCACCGGTGGCACCGTCTTGGCACGCCCGGCTGATGCGATCTCGCTGGGCGATGTATATCACGCGATCTACGACGATCCGGAGCTGCTCCCCCTGCACGCTGATCCGGACCCGCGCTGTCCCGTGGGCGGCGCCATCTCCCTCGCCTTGCTCGCGCCGTTCGCCATGGCCGAGGCGACGATGGTGGACGCCCTTCGAACCACAAGCATCGCGACCGTGGCCGCCTCCGTGGCGGCCAGCGTAGCAACCACGCGAGCGAGGCGGCGGCCCCCGTCGCGGTGACGACGCATGGCGCGCGCTATGGGAAGAGCGCGCGTCGCCCGTCGGGTGAGGTGTACATGCCTCGGCTCGAATGGCCGACGCCGGGCACTTCGACGAGCCGATGCGCATGCCCCGGGTGTCGCGCATTCATGTAATCGATCAGGGTGCGCCCCCGCTGGAAACGCCGGGCCCCTTGCAGAGCAGCGCCGCAGCTGACGTCGAGATCGGCCGTGAGGGTATCCGCCGTGCCGACCATCACGGTCATCTGGCGACTCACCAGATTCTGCTTCACCAACGACGTCGCCACGGCATTGGCGAACGTATTGCGATTCTGCAATCCGTAGTGCCAGTCGTCGTAGTCGGGGCAGCTCGCCACGGCGGCGGGAATGGCAAAGGCCCCATCCCGCGCGCGCTCGGGGCCGAGGTAGAGCCACGTGGAGGGATTGGCCGCGACGTAGCGCACGGCGATGCCGGAAAGCGTCGGCTCGACCCCACTCGTGGCGGCAAACCGGTGCACCAACTGTGCGCCGGCGGAATGCCCCGTGACCACAATGCGCGAGAGTCGCGGGAACCGTGTGCGATTACCAAGCCTCGCGAGGATCGTATCGATCGCCGAGTAGGCGCTTAGGCGCGGCAGTGGGCCCGCGCTGCTGGACAAATCACCCACTCGCCATCCGTTACTGGTCCAGTACGGCTCATCCGCGGCGGGCGCATCGTCGACCGTCTGGAATCGTGGTGCGATAATGACCGTCGACTGCAGCCGACCGGAGAGGGCGGCGGCTTCGGCCATCGTGGTGAAGTACTCGTTTGCGTTGCGCTCGGTGCCGTGCACCACCACAACCGCCTCGGTGACCAGCGAGTCGCCTTGCGCCAGCGCGAAGCTTTGGAAGCTCGGCACGAACCGCCCCGGCGCGATCTCGATGCGCGCGGCGCACCTCGCGACACCGGCGGTACACGGTGCGCGACTCGCCACCGGCACACCGGTGGCGTCGGCACCGCCGCAGCCCGACGCGGTCACGACCACCGCCAGCACCACGCGCACTACGCGCAGGACGCGGCGCGCTCCGCCGACGACGCGCTCCCTCATCGGCCGGTCCATCGCCGATCCTCAGCACGTGGTCTCATCGACGTACCGGCCCGACGATGCGCCACGTCGCCGGATCTTCCATACCGATCAGCCAGACCGAGTAGCCACGCAGCGCATGGCGGCGCACCAGCGTGAGCTTTGATCGGAACGCCCGCGCATCTTCGATCCACGCGTGCTCGAACACACCGTCGCGCTCCCACATCGCCACCCATGCCTGCTGGGTCGCGTCCCAGCGCGGCGTCGCGCCAGCATCACGAAGGATCTTCATCAGGGACGGATAGGCGATATCATCGCCGAGGGCACGCGACGCACCGGATTTCGGGTCGTAGTGGGGGTACCAGTAGTCGGAGTACGCGGCGAGGCCGAGCGACAGCTTGGCCGGCGGCACGCCCTGGGCCAGCGCATAGGTCAACCCGGCCACCATCCACGGGTAGCCCGCCACCGGTCCTGGCGTCGACCCACCGGTGTGCTGCGCGTACGTCATGTACGAGAGAAAATCGAGCACGTCTGCCAGTGCCTTGAGGTCATATGCGCCCCGCCAGTAGTCGGCCATCCACTGGTGATACGGCAGCGTGCCACGAGATTCGCTGCTGCGCGGCACCACAGCGGCGGAGAGCTGGCACCCGGCCCGATGCACCGAGTCTGCCGTTTCACGCGCAAACGCCGTGAACGCGTCCCGATCGCTCACGTGGAGATTCTCGAAGTCGAGTTGCAGCCCGTACAGCGACTGCTCACGACAGAGCCGGGCCATACTGTGCGCGGCGGCCGTGCGTGCCGCCGCGTTGGTTACGAGGTGATGCAGAATTCCAAGGTCGAACCCGGGGTTCATGACCAGCGGCATGAGCTTCACGCCGTGCTTCGACGCAATCGCCACGATGCGGGGATCGGTTCCTCCCCGGATCGTGCCGCTGCTGTCGATCGAGTACACTTGCGGGGCAATCACGCTCACGTGCCTGGCGTTCGCTTCGAAGCTGGCGATCCCCTCGGCGTCGTTACGAATGTACCAGATGGCCTCTGGTGCCTGGGCGCCGGCGGGTCGACACGCCAGAACGAATCCCAACCCGAGGCGGCGCAAAAACGACCAGTGATGGTTGCTCACCACGCACCTACTGAAAAAGAATCGTGGTCGGCAGGCCAAGCTTGGCCGCCTTGGCACTGAACGCCGCCAGTTCGTTCGCCACCAGCTGACTGAATTGCCCCTTCAGGGTGTCGAGTTGCGTGCGCAACATGCCGTACACCGCCCCCTGCTGATCGGTGGGACGGAAGTCAGCACTCGACGCCGCCACATCGCTGCCGACCGACGCCAGCTTTTCGTAGAGCTGATTCGGCGTGCGGAACGCATCTTCACGTGCGCCGGTGAGCGTGATGTCGTACAGCTTGCTCTCGATGGCGATCACGCGCTTCTCGATCACATCGATCTCTTTCAGGAACGCCTCGGCGTCGGCCAGCTTGGGATCGCGGCCCGGGGACGGCCCGAATTCCTTCGCGTCTTTGATCTTTTCGCGCAGCATCGAGCGCATCTGCTCGAAGCCACGGCGGCTCCACTCTGACTCGTCGATCAGGGCCACCGTTTCCGACAGCGCATCGCGAATGCGCAGCGCCAGCGTGACCTGCGCGACGATATCGGCATCCGTCCCTTCGCTATTCGGATCGCGACGGACCTCCAACGACTGCCGGAGGGTGTCGCGGCCCCACACCATCGCGACGGTGTAAATCCCCGGCGCCGCCAGCGGCCCCACCTGTCCGCCAACCAGATCGAGGTCCCACGGCACCAGCGGACGCGAATCGAGCACGCGCAGGCTGGTGTTCCCGGGTGGTGCGGTGCGCAGCTTCGCCTTGCGCGGCCCCTCGTGACGCAGGTCCCACAGCGCCCGATTCAACCCACGCTTCGGCGGCGCCGACGCGAACGTTCGAATGATCGCGCCGGATGCGTCGGATACGCGAAAGCGCACGGAGTCCCGTGCCGTTGAGTCCTTCGGCATCTCACCGATCGCAAAATTGATCGTCGCCGCGAGCGGCGGGTCTTCGCCGCCTACCAAGGAATTGGTGGGTGCCGTCGGCGTGGCGATCTTGCGAAAGCGATAGGCCGCGCGCAGCGGCAACAGCGCCGCGCGTTTCGTGGCCAGGGAGTCCGACAGAGAGCGC
>JBBARJ010000135.1:594-8691 GCA_040399825.1 Gemmatimonas sp. | reverse complement strand
CGGCGAGAATCTCACGCGCCGTGGTCAGTGCATGCACGCGAATATTCGCGTCGTTCGTAAACTGCTGCGGCATCCAGGCGTTCGCTGTACTGGCCACGAGTTCGTTCGCCCGTTCGATCGCGCCCCTCATGCCCAGCTCGCGCGGCGTCAGATCGAAGGTGGCACCGTATGCCGACATCAGCGTGCGACGCTCAATCGACATCGACTCCGGCATCACCAGCACCAGCTTATAGCCTTTCACGGCCGCCACCATCGCCAACCCGATACCGGTATTCCCCGACGTCGGCTCGATGATCACGCTGTCCTTCGTAAGCACACCGCGCTGTTCGGCATCGTCGATCATCGCCATCGCGATCCGATCCTTGATGCTGCCGCCTGGATTAGCCCGTTCGAGCTTCATCCATACTTCCACACGCGGATCGAACAAGCGCTGCAGGCGCACATGCGGCGTGTGGCCGATGGTGTCGAGAATCGTGGAGACGCGCATGAGTCAGTAAGCTGAGAGGAGGCGAACGGTGCAGCCGCTGAACGCGGCTTCGGCATGCCGGTGTGAACCGCTAGATATGAAACTCGAGTCCGTCGTCGGTCGGGCGCTGCTCCACCCGGCTCGAGAACTGCACCACCGACCGCGCCGGGACCGACGAGGTCATCCACACGTTCCCGCCAATGATCGATCCATCGCCAATCACCGTGGTCCCGCCCAGAATGGTCGCGTTGGCGTACACCACCACATCGTTCCCGAGCGTCGGATGCCGCTTCTGATGCGCCAACTTCTTGCTGACCGCATGCGCCCCCAGCGTCACGCCCTGATACAGTCGCACGCGATCGCCGATGATGCTCGTTTCACCGATCACCACGCCGGTACCGTGGTCGATTGCAAACGACGCACCAAGGACCGCACCCGGATGAATGTCGATGCCGGTTTCCCGGTGTGACCACTCAGAGAGCAACCGCGGGAAGACGGGCACATGCAGCATGTACAGCTCGTGCGCCACACGATGCACCGCCGTGGCGAGAAAGCCCGGATAGGCCACGATCACTTCCTCAAGACTCTCGGCCGCCGGATCACCCGACAGAATCGCCGCGGCATCGAGCTGCAACGACGCACGCACATTGGGCAATTGGTCCAGGAACGTGGCGACCACCGAGTCGACGTCGCGCACCATCGGCGTAATCGCCGCGCGGAGCAGCGCTTCGACATGCGCCGCTTCGTCATCAACGCCCGCCACACCGGAGCGCGACGGATGCGCAAACTGCGGAAAAAGCAGCGCCAACACCCGGCCAGCGAACTCTTCCGCCAACGCCCGCATCGGACGCGGGGCATCACCGGCGCGGCGCTCAGCGCGGAGCTCCTCGAGAAACGTCGACCAGCGCGTCGGCGCGGCAATCCGATCTGTCATGGGGCAGAATCTACAGCCGTTCCAGCGACGAGACCCGGTATTGCTCCGCTTCCGCCACATAGCATTGCATACCGACTGGGACGAGCCCGCTCCGCTGCATCAGTCCGCGATACCACGACGCCGACTTGGGCGCCGGCCAATCGGTATCGCCTTCGAAGTGATCATCCTTCGTGAACAGCTCGAGATACGCCATGCCGCCCGTGCGCTGCGCGACCTGCGCCATGCCGCGCGTGAGCTGGGGGATCGACAGGTAGTTCAGCATGCCGCAGCACACCACCAGATCGTACTGCTCGCGCAGGTCGAGTGCGCCGAGATCCTCGATGCCGCCCTGCTGCAGATGCCGGCGCGCCCCGAACGTGGCCACCGCATAGGCGCTCGGATCGACCCCCTGATACGACAGGCGGGGACGAAGCGCCCGCAGCGCCGGATACCAGTTGCCCTCGCCACAGCCCACATCGAGCACCGTGCGCACGCGTCGCCCCAGCACCCACTCGGCCGTATGCAACACGAACGACACCTGTCGGGCCAGCTCGGCCGCCGTCTTCACCCGGTGCGTCGGATGCCGGTACCACTTGTCGAAGTACGCCGCGTCATAGCGTTCGCTCAGAGAATCCCCCAGAAGCCGCGATCGATGTCGATCGCGAAACGCCATTGCCCGTCGCGCAGGCCGCGCGCTACATCGGCCCGGACCAGATCGTAGAACATCAACACACCCAGCCCCGCCGACGGCCGAAGCGCCGCCGTCGTCGGCCGGTCCGGCGTACCACTCGCCGTGGCCAGCACTTGCACGAACGGTGCGAGCGTGACGTGCGGCGGAGACTTTCCCCACCGGCTCAGCGGAATCGACGGCGCCGGCATGGGCTGCCGGAGCTCGAGCCGCTGCGACACCATTGCCCGCGACGCGAAGGCGTGGAAGTCATATCCCGGCGCCGACCATGGGCCACCGGCGAAGATCAGCCACTGCGGCGGCAGGGCACGTCCGCCAGCCACACCGCCGAACGTCTGCAGAAAGAGCGCCCGATCGCGTCCCAACGGCTTCGTGATCTGCACCAATCCCTGCGCGCGGGCCACCAGCGTCTCGTTCCGTTCATACGAACCGGCGCTCAGCTGCAACGACCAGGTCCCGCGCGCCCCGCGTGCGTCGGCCCCGACCCAACCACCCGTGCCCTGCATCTCGGCGCGCACTCCCTCGATCTCCCACGCCGCCAGCGCCGGCGCAAATCGCCCCGACACCGACGACGCCGGTACCGATAACGGCCGATCGCTCTCGTAGGCCAGCCGCCACGTGAACGCACTCGTGGGCGTGCGGCGCCACAACAGACCGACAGCGCGTGTATCCACCTGCGTGGTGTAGTCGCTGCCAAACAGCGCGGCGGCCATCGAGTTCGTCACCCCAGCCCGCTCGGCGAACGCGAGATCGCGGTAGTCGCGCTCGGCAAACAGCTGAATGAGCGGCGTACGCCCGAATGCCGGCACAGGTCCGATCGCCAACTGCCCCTTGAACTGCTCATCACTTAGCCCGTAGCGCACCCGACCACCCACCTGCACACCAAGGCGGCTGCGATGGGACGCGCCGATACCGAGCGAGAGCCCCTCGGTGCGCGAGTAGCGGGCGAGATCGCTGATACCGCGACCCGTCACCGACGCCGTCGTAGGACGCGAGAGCATGGAACTGCGAATGGCGGCCTCCGCTTGCACACGGGCGCGCACCACCTCTTCACTGCTCGCGATTTGAATGTCCGGCGGCAGCGCATCGATCACGCGACCGGTGAACGGGTACGCCTTGGCCGAATCGCGCGGCGCGGCACTCCAGCGCGGCAGCAGCATCGTGGCCGGCGGAACGCGTTCATTGACCGTGTATCCCGAGATCTCCCAGCGGCCGCGCACGATGCCGCGTGCCGGAATATCGAACCACGTACTGCCGCGTGACACTTCCACCTCTTGCCGGCGCGGCAGCCAGTAGCGCTCGCGCACCAGTCCGTTTTCGAGCGTAACCACCAGCGTTTCGATGCGCTTGTCGATGATCGCGGCGCGTGTGAACGTCATCGACAACCGCACCACCGCACCCGTTTCGCGATCGAGATACACCGAGCCCACCGCCGCCGGCTGCGCCGCATCGCGCGGACGGAACTTCACTTCGTCCACCACGATTTCGCGACCGGGAATACGAATGCGCAACGCGGCGCCCATCGCGTACTCGTACATTCGTGGGGCGAGCGCGGCCAGCGGATGCGGTACGTCGCGCACGTCCTGACCGTCGCCCAGTCGAATGCGATCGGGCAGGTTGTCGAGCACGACGCTGTAGCGATCGCGATAGTAGCCCACGTCGGCCGGGAGCAGCGTGGTGTCCCGGCGACCCACCAGTCGCTGCGCGCTGCGCCCCGGCTGCCACCAGGCGAGCGACAGCTGCAGCTCTTCGCTCTGCACCACCTTGGGCGGTATGATCACGCCTTCGCCCAGCTGCGCCAGAAACGCCAGGAAGCCGTGCGCACTGGCGGTGTAGCTCAGCAGCGTGCTGTCGGCGAGCTGCACGCTACGCCGATCGATCGCGCGACGGACCAGCGAATCCGCCAGCGCATTGCGCCATGCCTGCTGGCCGCGGGCCGGTGCCGCCGACGGTGTTTGCCCCGGAGCCTGCGCCTCCGCCACATGCGTCGGCACGGCGAGGGCGATCAGCGCAACGGCCAGAGCCGCCAACACTCGTGGCGTGGACCGCAGTGGGTTCGATGTCACGTCAGGATTTTCATAGACGACGGGCAATGTAGCGGGAATGATGCGCACCGGAACGTCTCCCCGTGCGTCCTGCCGAAACCATCGGGATTGTCCGCGTTTTGGGACAGGGCTCGCACGCCACGCACGCCGGGGATACGCGTCCCGTCGTCCGCGCGCGTGCGTTAACCCCCTCCATCGTAAGCACTTGCATCGAAGTCGTGGCATCACGCGCCGTCGCCGCGCAGGCTCGGCCCGAGCCGATGGCACGTGGCACCACTGATGCCCTATACGGCTGTGACTCTCACTCTTTGGAGGAGCACATGACGCTGCATCGTTCGCTTTCTTCTCGTGTCCGCCGCGCTGCCATCACCGTTCCGGCGTGTGCAGCGCTCGTGATCGCCGCAGCCCACGCTGGCGCAGCCCACGCTGGCGCGGCGCCTGCCCCGCAGGCGGATGGCATAAGCCCGGTCCTCGAGGTAGTCGCCTCCAGATCCGCAGGGTACGGCGCCGACCGCGCCCTCTTTACCTGGACCGGCCGCATTGACCGGGAAGTGCTTATTGTCGTGCGTGGGCGTGACGTGAGCACGCGCGGCTTTGACGCCCACTTACCGAACCGGACGCGCGTCAACTCCGCCTTGCCGCGCACCGGTGCCAATGTGGTGGTACAGGTCAATGACGGACGCGGCGACGTCGATGTCATCGAACAGCCCTCGGCCCGCAACGGCTATCAGGCCGTGCTGCGGGTGCGCGATCCACGGGCCGGTGCCGACCGGTATCGCTTGACCGCATACGTCGACAACCGTGGCGACGACGTCTACGGTCGCCGCGATGACGACCGTGGCAACAACCGCCGGAACGGCGGAGCCGGCGCGCTGAGTTGGAGCGGTCGGGTCGACGATGTGGTGGAGATCCAGATCTCCGGCCGTCGGGTGGACGCCATCACCCGCAGCGGTGTCCGTGCCAGCGACGTGAACGCGAACATCCGCGGCGGCGGACTGCCGAACCGCAACGTGAACCTGCACATCGATCAGCGGTCTGGCCGCGGCAGCATTTCGGTGGTCCAGCAGCCGAGTGCCTGGAACGGCTACATGGCGATCATCCGGATCAACGACCGCCGCTCGGGGGCCGCGTACTACGACTTCGCCGCCTCCTGGGAGTAGTCGCCCCCGGTTGATACGAAATGAAAAGCGGGCGGCTCCCATATGGAGTCGCCCGCTTCCTCACACTCAAAACTCCAAACCCGAAACCCAGAACTGCTGTTCACAGAGGCGCCGGTCGGAATCGAACCGACGGTGGGAGATTTGCAGTCTCCTGCCTTACCACTTGGCGACGGCGCCGTAACGTGTTGAGCAACAAACACTTACAAACTTTTTGATTCCCCAGGCGTGTCAGGTCGGGGAACCGTGCGGGTAACGATTTCGCTCGGCCGTGGCTGAACAAAGAGTCTCCGGCCAGCGCGGGAATGTAACCAGTCACTTGGGACCCGCACAACGTCTCACCGTCCTCATTGCATGTACAATTCAGTACCGTCCCACTTCCGTTTCGACCCAATCATCCGAGGGGTACAGATGTCTGAGGAACAAAACCCGACCGATGAATCGCTCACTGATGTTGAGTTGGACGGGGTCGTAGGAGGAGCTGGCACATGTACGCTGCACGGGGGCGTGGCCACGCCGCATGGCGAAAAGCGCGATGATGGCCACTCGTATCGCTGTAACGGGCGTGGCTACTTCATAGAAGGAACTTCTGGTAGTGGCTGACGGGCACGACCGTCTGACTGAAATGCGGCGAGGTTTTACGTAACTGGACGTAAAAAGATTACCCGAAGCAATGGGTAATCTTTTTTCATATCGGACCCGCAACGGCGCCGGGAACTGAGTGTGCGCACCGACGCTTGTTCACGTCAACAGACGTCACACCAACAGAGCGACACTGAGATGCTTACGAAAGCTTCCTCCGCCGCCGATGCCGCGATGACGCGTCGTTCGGTGCGCGCGTACCTCGACACGCCAGTGACCGACGACGAGGTGCATGCGCTCCTCGAGCTCACCGGCCGCGCCCCCTCGAGCCGCAATCTCCAGCCGTGGCGCTTCATCGTCGTGCGCGACCAGGCCATCAAGAACGCCCTCGAGGACGCGTCGTACGGCCAGAAGCAGGTCGGCGGCGCCCCGGTCGTCATCGTGCTCTACGCCGACATGGACGATACCATGGCCCACCTCGGCGAAATCGTGCACCCCGACCTCACCCCCGAGAAGCGCGCCGCCACACTGGCGACGCTCGAGCAGAGCTTTGGTGCCATGAGTGCCGAGGCCCGCGCCAACTGGGCCAACGGCCAGGCCAACATCGCGCTCGGCTATCTGCTTCTCATTGCCGCGTCGCAAGGCTTCGGCACGGCGCCGATGCTCGGCTTCCAGGCCGACCGCGTCAAAGCCATCCTCGATATCCCCGCCAGCGCGACGATCACCGCCATGGTGGCCCTCGGCCGCCCGGGAGAGGATGGATTCCGGTCGCATCGCCACGCGGTGGAGCGTATCACGCGCTTTCGCTAGATATTTCCCGCGTGACTGATCTCCTGCTTCCCGTCTTCCCGCTGGGTGTCGTGTTGTTCCCCGGCACGCTGCTGCCGCTGCACCTCTTCGAACCGCGCTATCGGCAGATGCTGGCCGATGTGCGCGAAGGAGACGGGCGTTTCGGTATCATCCCCGCCATACCCGGCGTCGCCGAACGCGACTTGCCAGCGGGACGCATGGGCTGCGTCGCCAAGGTCACCGATGTCGAGATGATGCCCGACGGCCGCGCCAACATCATCGTGACGGGCTGCGAACGGTTTGCACTCACCGCGTTCGTCGAACACGACGCCCCGTATCTCGTGGCCACCGGCACCGTCGTGCCCGACGAAACCGGCGGATCACCGGTGGCACTCACGGTGGCCGCCGACGAAGTGCTCTCCAACTTCAAGCGCGTCGTGCGCGCCGTGCGCACCCTGAACGACGACACCGATCCGCTCCCTGAATTGCCCGAGGATGCCGCGCAGGTGGCGTGGAGCGTTGGCGCGATGATCGATCTCGACCTCGACAGCCGCTATCGCCTGCTCGCGGAACGTTCGCCGGCCGCACGCCTCACGCAGATCGACCATGTGCTGCGCAAAGCGATCCCGGATCTTGAATTGCAAGCAGCAATCAAGCGAAGTAAGGAGTAAGAAGTAGGGGGTATGGAGTACCCCATACCCCCTACTCCCGACCCCGTACTTCGCTTTTATCGTTGCATTCGCGGTCGCTGCAGTCGCCGTCCGCCGACATACACCGACAGCACCACCAACACCGCCGCGCCGATCACCGACGCCGCGAGCGACGGGCCATCCTGCAGCGCCTTCTCCGACGACTCCGTGAGCGCCGAGGCCACGGCCAGCGTCCACTGACGCACGCTCAGATAATGCAGCGCGGGGAACGTGCGACTCAGAGCACCCTCCCAGAACAGCACGTACACCAGGCCGGCCACCAGGGCGCGACGCGTGAGCAACGCGAGGGCGGTGAACAGCGCGGCATAGGTCGCGCCACCGAACAGCACGGCGACGGTAAACGCCGTCGTCACGTGCTCCGGGTTGCTGCCGTCGGCCGCAATCGCACCGGTGCTCCACACCGCGAAGGCCGAGAGCAGCCCGGTCACGATCGACGCGTACATCACGCGCACACACGCGATCCACCAGCGCGGCGTCGTCGTGGTCACGAGATACAACAGCGTGCCGTCTTCCGTTTCGGCGCTGAACGCGCTGGTGCCCATCAGCAGCGCGATGAGCGGCATGGCGAGACCGCACACCAGCGTGTCGTAGCGCTGCACCAGAAACGCCACGGGATCGCCGCTCAAACTGCCGCGCGATGCGAAGGCCAGCGCGAACAGCACGGGCAGCAGCAACAATCCGCTCACCCCCGCCACCAGCGTGACCGAGAACGTACGGGCCCACGCGAGCTGCACCAATACGCGCGCC
>JBBARJ010000135.1:0-584 GCA_040399825.1 Gemmatimonas sp. | reverse complement strand
GTATGCCACGCTCATCGCGCCACCAGATAGGCGAACACGTGCTCCAGCGATTCGTCGGTCGGCTGCACTTCCAGCAGCGTGATCGACGCCTGCTTCGCGACCGCGCCGACCTGATGGGCGAAGCCCGTGTAATCGGCCGTTCGCACCAGCAACGCATCCGCCTCGACATCGACCCCCATCACCGTCGGTGACGACAGCAGGGCCGACGCCAGCGCGCGATCGTTCGTGGAGCGAATGCGCACCGTGTGCGGCCGGTCAGTCATCATGCGACGCAGCGTGCGATGATCACCGCTCGCCGCGAGGCGCCCCGACAACATCACGAGAATGCGCGATGCCACCCCTTCGATCTCTTCCAGGATGTGCGAACTGAGTAACACCGCCGTGCCTTCACTGGCGCGGTCTTCCAGCAGCCGCATCATGTGCAGGCGCTGACGCGGATCGAGTCCGTTGAACGGTTCATCGAGCAGCAACAACGTGGGCTCGTGCACGAGCGCGGCCGCCAGCTTGGTGCGCTGTCGCATGCCTTTGCTGAACCCGCCCACCGTGCGGTCGGCCACGGTGTCCATCTCGACCGTGGTCAGCGC
>JBBARJ010000134.1:0-8742 GCA_040399825.1 Gemmatimonas sp. | reverse complement strand
CGTGCTCGCGCGACTCGCTGCGCTGGCCGCCGAGACCGGTCGGCCCAGTGTCGTCGTCACCTTTGAGCCGCACCCCCTCGAGGTGGTGCGTCCGTCGGCCGCGCCGCCACTCCTGACGCTGCACGACGAAAAGCTCGAAATGTTCGCGCAATGCGGGGTGTCCTACGTGGCGGTGCTCCCTTTCACGCCCACCCTGGCGTCGTATGAAGCGGAACAGTTCGTCGATGCGGTGCTCCGCGAGCGCTTTCGCGTGGCCGAATTGCTCGTGGGGCATGATCACGGATTTGGCCGAGGCCGTCTCGGCGATATCGAGGTGCTGAAGGCGCTCGGGGCGTCGCGCGGGTTCGGCGTGAACGTGCTGCCGCCGGTGCACGCGGCCGATGGACAGGTCATTTCGTCCACGACGATCCGCCACGCGATCCTTCAGGGTGACCTGCAGACCGCGGCGGCTGGCCTCGGACGCCCGTACAGTCTCGCCGGTACCGTGATCCGGGGGGACCAGCGCGGGCGGTTGATCGGCTATCCGACCCTGAACATGCAGTCCCCGCCCATCCGGAAACTGCTCCCGCCCGACGGTGTCTACGCGGTCCGAGTGCAGACGCCCCAGGGACCGTTTGGCGGCATGCTGAACCTTGGCCCACGGCCTACCTTCGGGGACGCGTCCCGCCGGATCGAGACCCATGTCTTCGATGTGACGCACGACTGGTACGGCGCCCCGATCCGCCTCGACCTGATCGCACGGATTCGGGACACCCGGTCCTTCGAGGGAGTCGATGCCCTCCGCGCGCAACTGGCCCGCGATGAGGCGGCGGCGCGCGAGTCTCTGCAGGGACTGGCTACCGCCACGACGTCCGCGCCCCTAAGTTAAGAGGCTAGGCGTATTTTGCGCCGTTTCTCGCGTCTCGTTCCTCGACGCGCTGACATTACCTCTGGCCACCGGCATCGATGGCGAACCTGAAGTACCGCATCCTGCTCATCGTGGGAATCTTCGCGGCCTCCGTGTGGGCCCTCTTTCCGCGCACCGTTGTTGAACGGGTGAAGCGCGATGGCGTTTTCGTGTACGACACGGTGCGCCGCGTGCCGCTCAAGCGAGGTCTCGACCTGCAGGGTGGTATGCACCTGACGCTCGAGGTCGACGAGTCCAAGCAGGCAGTCGCCAACAAGTCTGAGGCCCTCGATCGGGCCCTCAAGGTCGTGCGCCAGCGCATCGACGAGTTCGGCGTGTCCGAACCCGTGGTGCAGAAGGCCGGCAACGAACGCATCATCGTCGAACTCCCCGGCATCGACGACGCCGAACGGGCGCAGGACGTCGTGCAGAAGTCGGCGTTCCTCGAATTCCAGATTACCGACAAGACGCAGGCCTTTGAAAAGGTGATGCCGCGCTTCGACGAGATCGCGAAGAGCGCTGGCCTCTCGGCGGCGTCTGAGGCGAAGGCTGCCGGCGACACAACGAAAAAGACCGGTGCGACCTCGCTGCTCACGCAGCAGTCGGATTCTTCCAAGGACTCGACGGGCAAGGCCGTCGCGACCACTGGTACCGATTCGGCCACCACGACTCCGGCCGCCGCAGTCGGCGGTCTCTTCAGCACCAACGTGCAGCCCGGGCAGATCCCGGGGCAGTACATCGTGCCGGAAGCGTCGTATGCCGCCATCGAGCGCGCGCTCTCTCTGCCGGCGATCCAGGACGCCATGCCCCCGGGTAAGGTCATGCGTTGGGGCGTCGATTCGCTCGTCTCCGGCACGCAGCGCTTCTTCGCGCTCTACGTGCTCGACTCGCGTCCGATCATCACGGGTGAAGTGCTCACCGACGCGCGTCCGTCCACCGATCCGGTGGAAGGAAACGTCGTGCAGTTCACGCTGAACAACGAAGGTGCGCGTCGCTTCAAGACCGAAACTGGCAAGCATGTGAAGGACAACATGGCCATCGTGCTCGACCAGCGTGTCGTCACGGCGCCGGTGCTCAACAGTGCGATCGGCCGGAATGGCCAGATCACGCTTGGCGGTGGAACGCTGCAGGCCGCGCAGGACCTTGCGCTCGTGCTGCGTGCCGGTGCGCTGCCGGTGCCGCTCAAGGTGGCGGAAGTCCGCAGCATTGGTGCCAGCCTCGGAGCCGACTCGATCAACAAGGGCGCGCTCGCGCTCGCGGTGGCGTTCCTGCTGATCGTGGTCATCATGATCGGGTACTACCGTTTCGCCGGCATGCTGGCGGTCGCGGCGCTCCTGCTCTATCTCGTGTACACGCTCGCCGTGCTGGCCGGCTTCCACGCCGTCCTCACGCTGCCTGGACTGGCCGGATTCGTGCTCTCCATTGGTATCGCCGTCGATGCCAACGTGCTGATCTTCGAGCGCATCCGTGAAGAACTCGATCATGGCAAGTCGAACCGACTCGCCATCGACGAAGGCTTTCGCCACGCGATGAGTGCCATCATCGACACCTCGGCCACCACAATTCTCTCCGGCATGGTGCTGTATCAGTATGGCACCGGACCCGTGCGCGGTTTTGCGGTCACGCTCATCGCGGGCCTCGTGGCCTCCCTGTTCACGTCGATCTTCGTGAGCAAGACCTTCTTCATGATCTGGCTCAGCCGCACGCGCGGCAACCAGACGCTGAGCATCTGAGGACGCCATGCTGCGAATCTTTCACAACACCAAGTATGAGTTCGTCAAGCATTGGCGCCTCGCTGCTGGCCTGACGATTGCGTTCATCGCGTTAGGTCTCGTGACCTTCGGTATCACCGGCGGCGTGAAGTACAGCATCGACTTCACCGGCGGGACGCTCATGCAGGTCCAGTTCAAGCAGGCGCCCGATGTCGCCGTCGTACGCAGTACGCTCGACAAAGCTGGCATCACGGGCAGCGAAATCCAGCAGTACGGCACGGCCACGGAGTACACCATCCGCGCCCGTGACGAGAAGCAAGTGGAAGCGCAGGATGCTGGCGCCGAGGGCATTTCGAAGTTGATTGCCGCCGCGTTGGAACAACAGTTCGGTGCGGGCAACGTCACGGTGGTGCGGACCGAAGCGGTCGGGCCGAAGGTTGGCAGTGAATTGCGGGCTGGCGCCTTCACCGCCATGCTCATCGCCTCGCTCTTCACGCTCATGTATCTCGCGATTCGATTCGACTGGAGATTCGGTGCCGCCGCCGTATTCTCCACGGCTCACGACATTTTGCTCACGTTGGCGTTCATCAAGATGTTCAACGTCGAGGTGTCGCTCACCGTGGTCGCGGCCATTCTTACGCTGCTTGGCTACTCCGCCAACGACACGATCATCATTTTTGATCGCGTTCGCGAAGATCTGAAGAAGCGATCGAAGGGCGAGTCCCTCGCCCAGGTCCTCGACCGTGCCATCAACGAAACGTTGCCGCGCTCTGTCATGACCCACGCCACCGTGCTGGCGTCCACGCTGGCGCTGCTGTTTCTCGCCGGCGAAATCATCCGTCCGTTCGCGTTGGTCATGACGTTCGGCGTTTTTGTGGCCACCTTCTCGTCGATCTATGTTGCCGGTCCGTTCCTGATCTGGATCGAGGCGAAGTATCCGCGTACCACCTCCGACTCCACGAGCCGGGCTGTCAATGCGGGCAACGACGCCGCGGCCGGCAAGGGTTCGCGGAAGGCGGAGCGCGTCGGCGCGCGGTAACGCGCGTGAGCGTTTTTGCTGACAGCCATGTGCATCTGGCCGATCCCGCGTTCGCTGACGAAGCGGACGCGGTGATCCAGCGGGCCCGCGCACAAGGTGCGCGGGCCCTTGTCTGTATCGGCGAGTCCGCGGCCACCGCGCTTCGTGCCCGTCGCTTGGCCGAGCGCCATGCAGGTTTTGTGTTCTTCACCGCTGGGGTCCATCCCCATGATGCCGCCTCGTGGGATGACGCAACCGATCCGCCGGCGATTCGCGAGTCGGTCGCCAACGGCGCGGTGGCCGTCGGCGAGTGCGGCCTCGACACGCACTACGATCATTCGCCGCGCGACCGACAGCTTCACGCGCTCGATGCGCAGCTCGCGCTGGCGGCCGAGCTCCGCAAGCCGATCGTGCTACATACGCGTGAGGCTGAGGCGGACACCGTCGACTTCCTGAAGCGGGCAGACGCCGCACGCGTGCGGGGCGTACTCCATTGCTACACCGGCTCGGTCGCGCTCGCCGAGGCAGCCCTTGCAGTCGGCTG
Organism: Gemmatimonas sp.; assembly: GCA_040399825.1. Taxonomy (GTDB): domain Bacteria; phylum Gemmatimonadota; class Gemmatimonadetes; order Gemmatimonadales; family Gemmatimonadaceae; genus Gemmatimonas. The sequence continues at coordinate 4,582 of JBBARJ010000134.1, read as the reverse complement.
GTATGTCTCGTTCAGCGGCATCATCACGTTCAAGAGCTGGACCGACCACGCTCTGCTGCGAATGGTCCCCCACGACCGCCTCCTCGTGGAGTCCGACGCGCCCTATCTTGCACCAGTGCCGCACCGTGGGAAGCGCAACGAATCGGCCTTCGTGAGTCTCACACTGGCCCGATTGGCGGTCGTCCGCGGGCAGGACGTCGACGAACTCGGCTGGCAAACGCTGCGCAACACGAAAGAACTGTTCAATCTGCCTGACGCGGTGGTCGCCGCCCCGTCAACGATGTCCGACCCAGCCCATTCCTGATCACCCTTCAGCGCACTACCGACATGTCCATCGAGACGCTGCACACCGATCATGCCCCGAAAGCCATCGGCCCGTATGCGCAGGCGGTTCGCGCCAATGGGTTCCTGTTCACCGCTGGCCAGATTCCGCTCGATCCCGTCTCCATGGAAATCGAGACCGGCGACGTGACCGCGCAGACGGAACGCGTGCTCTCCAACCTCACGGCCGTGCTGAACGAAGCCGGTGTCACCTGGAACGACGTGGTCAAGACCACCGTCTTCCTGACAACCATGGACGACTTCGTCGCCATGAACACCGTCTATGCGCGTGTGCTCGGTGATGCCCGTCCGGCGCGCTCCACCGTGGCGGTGGCTGGGCTTCCTCGTAACGTGAGCGTCGAGATCGAACTCGTCGCGGCGCTTCCGGCGCGCTGAGGAGTATCAGAGACATGCTTCGTCTGATTCCGCGCACGCTGTTGGTGGTGGTTCTGCTGGCGCCGCTTAGCGCCCCACTGGCAGCGCAGCAGCGTGACTCGGTGCCGGCGAAGCCCGTGCCTCAGACAGGAGCGAAGCCGGTCGTGAGAATGGCTCCGCTGACACAGCGTGGCAGATTTACGCCGCCGCTGACGCCCAAGCGGGCGTTTACGTACTCGGCCCTCCTTCCGGGATTCGGGCAATCGCGTCTCGATCGCGGCACGTCGGGCGCCCTCTTCGCCAGTATCGAGCTCGCCGCGATCGTGATGATGCGCCGCAGTCAGATGGATCTTCGAGAAGCACGTCGCTACCAGATCGACACCCTGCCGAACCAGTATGTGGTCGCCGGCGATGCGGTCATCAAGAACGGCGTCTTCACCAACAAATTCACGCGCGATCTGGTGAGAACGCGGCGCTTGCACGTCGAAGACTGGATGGCCGTCGTCGCATTCAATCACCTCTTCGCTGGTGCGGACGCGTTCGTCTCGGCGCAGCTCTGGGATGTCCCGGTGGAGTTGTCCGCGTATCCGCGCCCGTCGGGCGCGGTGTTCGCGGCCACGGTTCGATTCTGACCCGAAGACATCGGTCGCCGCAGGCACCCATTGGCATGTTTGATTCGGGCGTCGGGGGACTCGTCGGCGCCCTGTCCGCTCTTGCTACCACTCGTCGAAGAGGGCGTGGTCGACTTTCCGCCAGCCACACCGCGTCAGACGCGCCGCGGCACGTCCTCGCGCTCGGCGGTCGCTTCCTCGACGTTCCGATCTCCGCTGTGGAGTACCACGTCTTCCCCTGAATCGCGCCACGCACGCAGGGAGATGCACTCACGCTCGATCAGCAGATACTGTTGATCGAGATACCATGCGCCGGCGTTGGCGTACCACCCGCTCCCCGCGCGACGCAACATCGGGACGTGCGAGTGCCCGTGAATTACCAGATCCGGTCCGCCGACGGCCGAGAGCGACTGCGTACCAACCGCGAGAAGGCCTCGCCCTTCATCGCCCGCCCGTCGCGCACGGCTGGTGTGCGATGACGCGAGTGCCACGCGCGACGAGAGATTGGGATGCAGCATCCCGAACGCGCGAATCGCCAAGGGATGGCGCAACACGTGACGGAGTCGGCGATACGGGGCGTCCTCGACCTCGCGAAGGCCGTCCCCGTGGGCGAGTTCGGCCCGCCACGGCCCGATCGACCCGGTCCAGGGGCGTAGGGTGTACCGAGCACCCGTTTCGGCCATGAGCGCATCGCCGCCCCAGCAATCATGATTTCCGCCAATCCACAACACGGGGATACCCGCGTCGTGGAGGTCGGCCAGTGCCGCCAACACGCGAAACCCGGTGCGCGGCATGGCATGTCGCCAGGCGAACCAGAAATCGAAGAGGTCGCCCATGATCACCAGCGAACGGGCGCGCGCAGGTACGTCGCGCAGCAACCGCAGCAGAGCACGCTCGGCGTCCTTTGAGGCCACGCCAAGGTGTGCGTCGCCAATGACCAGTGTCGGAGTATGGAGCACCACGGGAGTCTAACCGCTCCTGGACGGCGCCACAAACACACGGGACGGCCGTTCGGCGCCATCCGCTCGCCATCCGCTTGGCGGCCGAGCAGGGGAGGGGCATCTTCCCAGTTCCCTGTTCGGCCGGCCAGTGCCGGTGTCTCTCATGCCTGCCACGGTGACCGAAACCATTTCTGAACTGCGCGTGCGCTACGCGGAGACCGACCAGATGGGCGTCGTCTACCACGCCAATTATCTGGTGTGGTGCGAACTCGGTCGGACCGACTTTATTCGTGCGCTCGGGAAATCCTACGCCGATTTAGAACGCGAAGGCGTGCTCCTCGCGGTGTCCGATGTGACGATGCGCTTTCATGCATCGGCGCGGTACGACGATCCGATTCGCGTGCATACGCAACTCACGTCGGCGGGGTCGCGTGGGCTCGCCTTCGCTTATCGCGTGATGCGGGCCGACAGCGATACGCTCCTCGTTTCGGTGACCACCGCGCTGGTCTCCATCGACACGAGCGGGCGCCTCGCGGCGATGCCACGTGACGTGCGTGCCGTACTAGCCGCAGCCGTCAGGCCGACCGAGCATGCTCGCTGATCGCGCGCTCCAGCGGCGGCTGATTGTCGCCGTCCTGCTCGGTCTCAGCCTGACCGCTGTCGGCTGTGCGAGCGTGAAGGCCCGTGGCTGGAGCGGTGCCGGCCTCGCGCGCATGCCGGCGCGTGACCTCCGACACGATGCACGGCTCTTGGCCATGCTGGATGTCCGTCGCGCCGACACCTTATTGGTCGACACCCTGCTCGTTGATGCCGACCCCGATCGCCGCGCGCGAACCGCCTTGGCGATCGGACAGTTGCGAATACGTGCGCGCTTCCCGCAGCTGCGTCGACTGCTCACCGATGGAGATACGCTCATCGCAGCGAATGCAGCGTACGCGCTCGGCATGGCCAAGGATACGCAGGCGGTCGCCGCACTCGCGCGCGCGACCGGTGGCGCTCCCGATCCCGTCGCGCGAGAAGCGGCGTGGGCATTGGGCGAGATCGGCGAGCCTGCGCGCACTGTGCTTTCGGTCTCGTTGGGCGATGGACTCGCGGCGCCGTTACGGGGAAGCGCTGCGTCCTTGCGCAGTGCGCCGGTGCGGGCGGCACTGGTCCTCGCAATCGTGAAGCTGCGCCCCGCGCCGATTGCGCTGGTCGTACCGTGGCTCGCCGATACGTCCGCGCAGGTCGTTCGCGCGGCGACGTATGTGATTGGCCGACTGCGGGCACCAGCGGGTGTGCGCGCCCTGCTCACGGTGCGTGCGCACGCCGATGAGGAAGTGCGACAGTACGTGGCGCGCGCCCTGACGCGCACCACTGTCGGAGATTCGTTGGTCGGGCCGGCACGAGAGGCGCTCGATGCGTTCGTGCGAGACCCCGATTGGCGTGTACGGGCCAATGCCGCCGGGAGCCTCTCGACCTTTGGCGCGTCGGCGCTGGATGCCGTACAGATCGGACTCGCCGACACGGTCGCCAACGTGCGTGTCGCGGCCACCGATAGTCTGTCGGTGCTCTTCGGCCGCGATGTCGGGCGGTGGCGTCGTGCCTGGGAGCGCGATACACTGCTCGCCGTACGTCGATTGATGCTCGCGCATGTGCGACGGCTCGTACTCCCGATCTTCGATGCCGAAGTCTCGACGTGGGAGCGGCACGCCGATTGGCGGTATCGTATCGCCGCGCTCGAGCACCGCGCTCAGGCGACCGACGCCGATCGCGTCGTCGCGGCGGAAGCGTTCATGGCCGATACCGACCCGCGGATACGTACCGCCGCGCTGCAACGTCTCGCCAATCTCGCCAACGACACCCTCGCGTCGCGCGTTCGCCGGCTCGCCGTGCGCGCCAGCACCGATCGTGATTCCATCGTCCGTTCGCTCGCCGAGCGTCTGATCGCGCCGAGGGATTCGCTCACACGACGACCGAGGCGGGCGACGCCGGACGCGCTGGTCGCTCGACCGCTGGTCGAGTACGAGCGGCTGCTCCTGCAGTGGGGTGCCGTCGGGAGCCGGCAGCCCGTGGCCGTGATCGAGACGGACTACGGCGTGGTCACCCTGCAACTCTATGCGCGCGAAGCGCCGTTGGTGGTCGAGGCGTTCGTCCGACTGGCCAAGGAAGGGTTCTACCGGAACACCGTCTTTCATCGCGTGGTACCCAACTTCGTGGTCCAGGACGGAGATCCTCGAGGCGACGGAACGGGCGGACCGGGTTTCTCTCTCCGCGAGAGTTTCTCTCGACGGCGTCATGACCGCGGATGTCTGGGGCTCGCAACGTCGGGGCCCGATACCGGTGGCAGCCAAT
>JBBARJ010000133.1:0-8761 GCA_040399825.1 Gemmatimonas sp. | reverse complement strand
GGCTTCTCGCTCACGCCACCGCGCGGTGCGGCCACCGGACCGAGCTCGGCCTCGGTGCGCGCATAGCGCAGCATCGCACCGGCCAGCACGTCTTTCGCTTCGGCGTGCGTGGGCACACCAAAGCCCGGCACATCGATGCCGATAATGCGCACGCCGTTGATTTCCTTCGGCAGCAGCTGCAGCGGCACGCCCGACGCCGTCGGGACACACAGGTTCGTGATCACGATGGCGTCGTACAACGCAGGGTCGGCCATCTTGTACACCGCATCGCGGATGTCTTCGAACAGCTGCCCCGTGACCAGGCTCTCGGAGTTGAACGGCACGTAGCCCACCGTGCGTCGCGCGCCGTAGAAGTGCGACGTGAACGTGAGGCCGTATACGCAGCACGCCGAGCCGGACAGAATCGTCGCCGTGCGGCGCATGCGCAGTCCCACGCGCAGCGACCCGAAGGCGGGACACATGCTCTGTGGCTGATCGTGCGGACCCTTCGGATAATCGGCGGCGTAGCGGTCGAGCGTCTCGCTCTTGCCCGCCGCCTTCGCGGCCGCCAGCATCTCGTCGGCGCCGGCGTGACATCCGAGTCCGTCGGCAGTGGTCGCGGCGGTGTTGATCGCGCTGCCGTCGAGCACAGGCAACGCACGTGAGGTGGGCTGGTCGGCATCGTTCGCCGTGGGCGTGCTGCCCGCGCCGTCGTAGACGACTTCGCCGCTCGAAGGATTGCTCATCGCGATCTCGTGATCAAACGGTGTCGTACACGACTTCGAGCGACGGCTTCACCACATCTTCCCGTCCAACGAGATCGAACATGGTGGCCGGTTCGAGCACCACGTTGCCACCGACCTGACTCGCCGCGAACAAACCAAGCAGCTCGTCCTGCGTGAGCGGCTTAGGACGCACCGGCGGCGCGTCGGCGACGGCCTGCGCGAGTTCACCGAACAACGGGCCCCATTCACCACCGGGGAAGCCGATGATTTCGTAGTTCGCGCTCTTCTTGCGGATGTCGTCGTTAGCCGGAACTTTCGCGAGGATCGGGATGCCTGCCTTCTCCGCGAAGGCTTCGGCTTCGCCGGTGCCGTCGTCCTTGTTGATGAGAATGCCGGCCACGCCGACGTTGCCCCCGAGCTTGCGGAAGTACTCCACCGCCGAGCAGACGTTGTTGGCCACGTACAGCGACTGCAGATCGTTCGAGCCGACCACGATCACCTTCTGGCACATGTCGCGCGCGATCGGCAGTCCGAAGCCGCCGCATACCACGTCGCCGAGGAAGTCGAGCAGGACGAAGTCGAAGCCCCATTCGTGGAAGCCGAGCTTCTCGAGGATTTCGAAGCCGTGAATGATGCCGCGTCCACCGCAGCCACGTCCGACTTCGGGGCCGCCGAGCTCCATGGCGAACACCCCGTCGCGCTTGAAGCAGACGTCGCTGATGGAGACTTGCTGTCCGGCGAGCTTGAGGCGAGACGACACTTCGATAATCGTGGGGCAGGCGCGTCCACCGAAGAGCAACGACGTGGTGTCGCTCTTGGGGTCACAGCCGATGAGCAACACCTTCTTGCCCTGCTGCGCCATCATGTACGACAAATTCGCGAGCGAGAAGCTCTTGCCGATGCCTCCCTTGCCGTAGATCGCGATGATCTGCGTCTCCTTCGTGACCGGACCGGTGTGCACCGCATCGGGCGCAGTCGCGGCTTCATCGCGCATGCTCGAGTGCAACTGATGCAGGGCGCCGTTGGCGGAGTTGGTACCGTCTTCACTCATGCAACCGTTCTCCAGTCGAGGATCATCTTGACACAGTGAGGATCGCCGAACGCCGTGGTATAGGCGTCGGCCGCACGGGAAACTGCTTCGCGATGCGTAATCAACCCGTCGAGCGCGAGCGCTCCCGAATTGGCCAGCGCCGCGATTGCTTGCAGGTCGGACTCCTTCCACTGCGCGGCGATGCGAAACCGGGCGTGTCGCATAAACGCGGGCGGAAAGGTGAAGCTGACCGGTTCGCTATAGAAACCGGCGAGACAGATCTCGCCGCCAGGGGCCATGCGGCCCACCAGCGAGTCGATCAAGCCATTGGCCCCGCTCACTTCACAGATCGTGCGATAGTCGCGGCGCGTATCGGCATCTGGGTGGATGACGTCGTAGTCGCGCGCCCCATCCATGCGCACCGGGTTGATCTCCCACACGGTTGGCCGTTTGCCGCCGTACAGCACCACCAGGCGCGCGATGAGCCGACCCAGTGCCCCGTGGCCGACAATCAGTTCGGGCAACAGCTCCGGCACGTCGCGCGGCGAGACGCCGGGGGCCACGGCACCGAGCGCGTTGTGCGCCGTCGCGGCCAGCGCAAACAGCGCACCGCGCTCCCCGAGCGATGGGTCGAGCACCACGGTCTTGCTACCGGGGACCACCACCAGCGAGGCTTGCCCGCCGAAGAGGCCGCGCGCGTCGGTGAATCCGCGAGAGCCGGCGATGTACACCAGATCGCCCACGGTCCGGCCCGACTCGGATCCCGACTCAATGATCTCGCCGACGCCCTCATACCCAGGCACCAATGGATAGCCGAGCCCGGGGAAGGGAGGCATGGTGCCGGTCCAGAGCATGCGTTCGGTTCCCGTACTGATGCCGGACCAGCGCATCGCCACCAGCACGTCGACGTCGGTGGCGGGGACGAGGGTCAGCTCGCGGACGGATAGCTGTTGAGGCTGTTCGAAAACGACGGCTGTGGTCTTCACAAGGTGTAACGTGATGTTGACACCATAGACTGTCAACATTGGATGACTCGAATTGTCGGGATTGGTGCTGAAGCGCACCTGCGACAACGGATGGTCGTGCCGCCGTTAGACCTCGGCGACGATCAGGCCAGTCTGAATCGGAAAGCGCGTGGAGATTTCGCGACTGCGCCGGAAGCCGGCCGTCTGCAGCATCTGATGGAGCTCGGAGGCCCGCCGAGCGCGCCCTTTCCCCATCGCCATCAAGTAGAACGAGAAGTAGGCGTCGCCGACCGTCTCGGCGCCGCGGACGCCGGCCATGGCTTCGGCGATCAGCAGCACACCGCCGCTGGGCATCGCGGCCCGGACCCGCTTGAGCAGCCGCAGCACGGACTCGTCATCGTGGTCGAGCAGCACCCGAACGAGCGAAATCACGTCGGCGCCGGTGGGGAGGGCATCCGCATGGAAGTTGCCCCCGTGGCAGTCTACGCGATCGGCGAAACCGGCCTGGCTGAGGCGCGCCTTCGCGCGGACGGCCACGGCCGGCAAGTCGAACAGACGCAGCTGCAGGTGGGCGTGTCGGTGTCCGACGAGCGACAGGAAGACGCCCTCGCCACCGCCGACGTCGAGCAGACACGAATGCTTCGACAGGTCGTAGGCATCGAGCACGTCGTGCGCGACGGGCGGGAGCGTATCGGCCATGATCTCCGAGTACGCGGCGACGCGGGCGCCGTCGATCTGCTGCGGCCGCGGCGCGTCGGCGTACGACCAGTAGCGCGAGAGCTCCGTCCGGAAATCGGCGCCCTGGCGGAGGAGCGCCACGGGATCGCTGAGGTCCTGATAGGCCATGCGGTGATGCCGAATCAGGGCCAGCACCCCGGTGTTACCGACCAGCGGCGCGCCCAACGCACCAAGGGCGTAGCGCCCATGGCGTCGCTTCATCATGAGGCGGAGCGAGACCGCCGCGTTGAGCAGCCGCTCGGTACTGGCCCGCGACAGGTTCGTGTGCTCGGCGATCTCGTCCAGCGTACGGGCACCGCCGGCAAGATATTCGAACAGGTTGAGTTCGACGCAGGCGAGCAGGGTTTGGGTGTACACAAACCCTGACACTATATCGAACAGGGCCCGGGATCGCCGCATGGTCACCGCTCGTGTGAGCGGGAATCGCGCGCTCCAGCGCTGGAACTTGTCGGTGGCAACGAGCGCGTTCCACCGGTCACGGATGCGCTCGTGCCAGGCGGAGGGGGGCGCGATGGCCGCAGCGCCGAGTCCTTGGGCGGGCTGGGCTACGTTAGGCGTGTTGGCGCGCTCAGTCGCCACGGCCGGGACCTGGGGGGCCGTCAGGGCATGCTCGGGAGGGTTCACGGGCCGAGGATAAGCAGAGAAAACGGGAGTGTCAAGAAAAGTGTACACATTAGGTTGTACAGCTCTTGCGACCCCGACGCCCCGATTCTATCGTCGTCAACGGTGGAATGGCCAAGACGAGGTCACCGCCCGAACCTTTGCGAGCCCGCATGCGACCGGTATTTCCGTTCAGCGCGATCGTCGGCCAGGATGAAATGAAACTGGCGCTGTTGCTGGTGGCCGTCGACCCGTCGATCGGTGGGGTGATGGTCTTTGGCGACCGCGGCACCGGAAAGTCCACGGCCGTGCGCGCGCTGGCTGGGCTGTTACCCCCCATGAAGGTGGTGGCGGGGTGTCGTTATGGATGTGACCCGCAGGCCAACGGCGGGCGCTGCGACGAATGTCGCGCCCGGGCCGAGGCCGGTGGGCACGCCAAGTCGGTGCTGGCGCCCGTGCCCGTCGTCGATCTCCCCCTCGGAGCCACGGAAGACCGCGTGGTCGGGGCCCTCGACCTGGAAAAGGCATTGACCACCGGGGAGAAGGCGTTCGAGCCCGGCCTCCTGGCGCGCGCCCATCGCGGGTTCTTGTACGTCGACGAAGTCAACCTGCTCGAGGATCACCTCGTCGACCTGTTGCTCGACGCGGCGGCCACCGGCGAGAACGTGGTCGAGCGTGAAGGCGTGAGCATTCGCCATCCCGCGCGCTTCGTGCTGGTCGGCAGCGGAAATCCTGAAGAAGGCGAACTCCGCCCCCAACTGCTCGACCGCTTCGGGCTCGCGGTCGACGTGCGCACGCCCACGGTCATCGCGACGCGCATTGATGTCATCAAGCGCCGCGATGCGTTCGACCGAGATCCGGTCGCATTCCTGGCGCACTGGCACAAGGCCGACGCGAAGGTGCGCCGCCATCTCGAGAAGGCGCGTGCGCGACTCGATGCGCTGGTGGTCTCCGACCTCGTGCTCGAACGGGCGGCGACGCTCTGTTCGCAACTCGGCACCGATGGGCTGCGCGGCGAGCTCACGCTGCTCCGCACGTCGCGGGCGATGGCGGCGTACGAGGGCGACGAGGAGGTGACACTTGCCCACCTCCGCCGGATCGCGCCGATGGCGCTCCGTCATCGCCTGCGCCGGAATGTGCTCGACGACGCCGGGTCGACGACCCGAGTGGAGCGCGCCATCGCGGAGCTGTGGGGCGATGGCGTCGGCAGTCGCTGACCTGCCGCGCGGTGGCCCCGCGCTGACGGCGTTGCTCCTGGCGGTCGATGCGCGCGGACTCGGGGGCGCGATGCTCGATCATCCGCTGCATGAGCAGGCGCGCGCGTTTTCGTCACTCGTGCAACGGGTCCTCCCGCAGGGGGCTCCGTTACGACGCGTGCCCTCGAGCGTGACGCCGGATCGTTTGTACGGCGGCGTCGATCTCGCCGCGACGCTCTCCACCGGGCGCATCGTCGCGGAGCGTGGTGTCCTGGCGTCAGCCGACGGCGGCGTCATCGTCGTACCGATGGCCGAACGGCTCTCCGTCGCGGCGCGCACGGCCTTGTGCGAAGTGCTCGATCATGCCGAAGTGCAGGTGGCGCGCGATGGCATCAGCGAACAGCACGCGGCGCGCATCTGTGCCGTCATCATGGATGAGTCGGTCGACGAGGAGTCGGTGCACGATGCCTTACGCGACCGACTGGCGTTCGTCGTTCGCATGAGCGGCTCGGCCGCTGACGCGTTGTCCGAGGACACCGATGATCGGGACGTCGCCTCGTGGGAGCGCCAAACGCGGGACGCCCGACATCGGCTGATGTCGGTGAGCGTAGATGAATCCTGGATCGTCGCGATCTGCGAAACGGCCGACGCGTTCGGGATCGACTCGGTGCGTGCGCCCTTGATGGCGCTGCGCTGCGCGCGGGCGCACGCCGCGTTGCACGGCCGGCTCATGCTGGTCGAGGCCGATGCGGAAATGGCGGCGGCCCTGGTTCTCGCGCCACGCGTCACCCGACTGCCGCCGCCGCCCGAAGAGGCGGCCAACGAGAATGAGCCACCGGGCGAGCCACCCTCGTCGCCGCCGGAAAACACGCCGCCGTCGCCGCCCCCGTTGCCTCCAGAGCCACCCGACGCGGATTCGGACGACAGCGCCCAGACGCCGCCGTCGAGCAGTACGGACGTGCTACGGGAGGCGGTGACCTCGGCCCTGCCACCAGGCCTGCTCGCGCAGCTCCTGGAGAAGGTGAACGGCGGCACGATGCAAGGACGCGTGGGCGCCGAGAAGCAGAACATGATGCGGGGCCGTCCGCGCGGTGCGCGCACTGGCCTCCCACGCGGTGGGGCGCGCTTGCACTTGCTGGAGACATTGCGCGCGGCGGCGCCGTGGCAACGGGCACGACTCGCGCATGCGGCGGCGCCGTCATCGCCGGCGCACACGCGTCCGCGCGTACACATCCGTCGCGAAGATTTCCGGATTCGGCGCTTCATCGAGAAGACCGGCACCACGGTCCTGTTCGTCGTAGACGCCTCGGGGTCGTCGGCTCTCAATCGTTTGTCCGAGGCAAAGGGCGCGGTCGAGATGCTCTTGGCGGAGAGCTATGCGCGTCGCGATCGTGTGAGTCTGATCGCGTTCAGAGGGCAGGGCACCGAGCTGCTCCTGCCGCCAACGCGTGCGCTTGCCCGCGCGAAAAAGGTGTTGGCCGCGCTGCCCGGCGGTGGTGGGACACCGCTCGCGCACGCCATCGACGCGGCACTCGAACAAGCGCTGTCGGCCAAGCGCGCGGGAAGCGCGCCCTTGGTGGTGATGCTCACGGATGGGCGCGCCAACATTGCACGCGACGGGGCGCCGGGCCGTCCTGGTGCCGAGCGCGACGCGCTCATGGCCAGCGCCCGCTTCGCGCAGCAGGGTATTCCGGCCATGTTCGTGGATACGTCCGCGCGCGGTGAGCCGGTGGCGCGTCGTGTGGCCGAGGCGATGCGGGCGCGCTACGTGTTGCTGCCGGCCGCGAATGCGAAGGCGCTCGGTGGTCTGGTGCGCACCGCGATCAACATGGCAGAAGGAGTTGATCGTGCATGACACCCCCGTCGTCCCCCGCACTGTGTGGCCGTGGCAGTCCTTAGTGCGGGTGCGACATCCGTCCATGCTGTACGACACGGACATCGCGACCCGCGAGACCTCGCTGCGGGTCGCCCTGCGGTCGCTCGTGGTCGTTGTGTTCTTCTGGTGGAGTGCCACCGGCGTCATCTTCGCACTCGAGCGCAGCGAGGCGACGCGCGCGTTGGGCTTGGTGCTGGCCAGCGCGCTCGCCATCTGGGGCGCGTGGCTCTTGTATCTCGAGCGTGACCGCGGAACCGCCTCGGGCGCGCGACGCAGCTTTCTGGGCTCGGCGTTTCTGTGGACGTGGGTGCAGGTCACCTTCTACGGCGGATGGATCGTCGGTCCGCCCTCGCTCATGGTACCGGTGCCAGCACAGTCACCGAGCTGGGCGTTCGCGGTACAGTCGGTGCTGTCGATGCTGTGGTATCAGCTCGCCATGGTCGCGGTGCTGATCGTCACCGGTGTCCTCACGGCCCGTCGGGCCAACCGCGCCGGGTGGTGGTCACTCGTCCTCTTCTGGGTGACCCATCAGGCGGCCAGCATCAACATCTTCCTCGGCGTCGAGAATCCCGGGCGTGGCTTCTTTCCCGAGTCGCTCACCTATCTCGAGTCGTACTTCGGTCCGCAGCGGAACAGTGTGCTGCTGCCGATCAGTATCGCGCTGCTGATCGTCTTCACCCTGCGCACGATCGTTCATGCCCTGCGCGATGCCTCGCCCGTGCGTCGGCAGGGCATGATGTTGCTGTCCGTGCTCGGCGTGCTGGGCGTCCTCGAACTTTCGGTGCTGGGGATGCCAGTGACGCTTCCGTTCTGGCAGGCGTTTCTCGATGTCCGCGGCTACTGAACGCCGATCCTACTCGTAGCGCAGGGCGTCGATTGGATCGAGTAACGAGGCGCGGCGCGCCGGCACCAAGCCGAAGATGATACCGATGCCGACCGAGACCACCACGGCGATGGCGGTCAGCTGTACGGGCACCGGTGCCGGGATATCGAGCGCGAACGAGGCGACGCGGCCCAACGCGAGCCCTACCACGATGCCGATCGCCCCGCCGATGCCGGTGAGTGTGCACGCCTCGACCAGGAACTGCAGGAGGATGTCGCCGCGCGTCGCCCCCATCGCCTTGCGCACCCCGATTTCCCGGGTGCGGCTGGTGACCGACACCGTCATGACCGCCATGACGCCGATACCGCCCACGAGCAGGGCGATGCTGGAGAGCACGACCATGACGAGGAAGAAGATGCTCGTCATGCCGTTGAAGGTCTCGAGGATTTGGTCCTGCGTGATCAGATCGAAGCTGTTCGGCGTGCCCGGACGCAAGCCACGTAGCTCTCGGAGTGCCATGACGGCGGCCCCCTGCGCGTCGGCGACCGTCACCCCGGCCCGCGGTTTCACGGGAATCCACATGGCGTTCGTGCGGTCGATGGCGTAGCTGCGCTCCATGAAGCGAAAGGGCATGATCGCACCCACTTTCTGACCGGGTGGCGCGAAGATGTTGCCGGGCTCCAGCCACAGTCCAATGACCTCGAGGGGGCGACCACCGATGCGCACCAAGCGGCCGATCATGCGCTCGCGACCGAAGAGTGTGCGCGCGGTCTCTTCCTGCAGCACGACGACCGGTGCGCCAGATGTGACTTCTTTGCGCGTAAACCAA
>JBBARJ010000132.1:0-8768 GCA_040399825.1 Gemmatimonas sp. | reverse complement strand
CTGCCCCCACTCGCCTGCCTGCTGTGCAGCGCTGAGTACCGCGCACTCCAGCCCTCCCGGGCTCACAGACTTACACCACGCGCTGGGACACGATCGGCGGAAACCGCAAGCCAGGTGAAGATGCCGAGGCAGCGCACAGCGACCATTCGCGGTGCCACAGAAATCAACCAAGACATGCCACGCATCCTGAATGCCTTCTGGAGACCCGGCAGTACACGCCCGATGCCTCTGAAGGCTTGCGAAGTATTTCAGGCAGGGACTGCAGCGCAGGACCGACCGGAGGCCGGCGTGGAGACAGCGCATGAAAGGATTTGTAATGAGTCGCGCGGTCCGCTTCCATAACATCGGCAAATGAAATACGCGCTCTCGACAAGCTTCGTCCAGTGGACCAGCGCCGGACTTCTCGCCCTATCGACGAACTCGGCATTCGCTCAGGCGCAGGGCCTGCTCGACAACGCTGTCGTCATCGACGCCAGCGCATTCGTGATCAGCACCAGCGTCAAGGGCAACTTGAACGGCCAGTCGGTGCGGAACCCCGAGATCAACTTCAGTGAGGTCTTCGGCACCTCGGGCCGTGACGCCAGCCCGCGCATCGACGCGCTGTGGCGTATCAACCCGCACCATCACCTGCGATTCACCACCTTCGAGCACGGCCGGTCCGGCAGCAAGGTGATCGACCGCGACATCCAGTGGGGCGACTACACCTTCAAGGCCAACGCCAAGATCGCGTCGGAGCTCAAGGTCCAGGTCTACGAACTGGCCTACGAATACGCCTTCCTGCGCAGGCGCGACTACGAGCTGTCCGCCAGCGTCGGCGTCCACGATCAGCGCCTGTCCGCACGGGTTTCCGGCAATGCAACCAAGGCGGCCACAGACGGCGGCATGGCGACGCTGCAGACGCAGAGCAACTCGGTGTCGGCGCCACTGCCGACGATCGGCTTGCGCGCTGGCTGGGTCGTCTCGCCGCAGTGGTACCTCGAGGGACGCTTGCAGACCTTCGGGTTGAGGGTCAACGACACCCGGGGCCATTGGACCGAGATGAGGCTGGGCGCGACCTGGATGTTCCACCCGGCCTTCGGCATGGGTCTCGGATACAACCGCTTCAACACGCAACTGGAGCTCAGCAAGACCCGCTTCGACGGCAACCTGAAGTTCGGATACCAGGGCATCCAGGCGTACCTGACCGGCACGTTCTGACCGAGCGATCGTTCCCAGGTCACATGCTCCGCATGCGTTTCGAGGGATCCTAGTCCTTCGCGACCCAACTCGTTCTCCGGAACGACCCAACTTGTGTAGAACAACCGGGTCAATGCACAGACGAGAACCACGCCAGTAGCCGCGAGTTCATGCGAAACCGGGCGCGCCGAGTTCCTTGTAGAAGTCCGATAGATGCGCTGCATCGGTCTCGAACCAGTCAGCCAGCCAACTGGTGTAGGCCGAGGCGGCTTCATCCGCGGGAATGTCACCACGCAGGACCGGCGCGGCCAGATGCGCGGCCATCATTCCGGACATGATCGCGCGCTGGACACCGTGCGACGAGGTGGGATCGAGGGTGGCGGCTGCATCGCCGACGAGGAACCAGGCTGGGCCAGCGGCAGGCACGGCAAGGCGCCACGTCACGTCCGCGCCATGACTGCTGCCGCGGTCTACCAACCCCCTGAACTCGCCAGGCCGCCATGAGGCGTCTGTCGGGCCGGCGAAATCGACGCGTGTCCAGCTGTAAACGCCGGGGCCAACCCGAGCAGTCCAGGTCCAGCCTCTGGCGTCTCCGACCAAGGCCGGCGCCTCATCGCGGCCAGGACATTCCCCGGTCACGTATCCATAACGCGCGAACAATTTCGGCGAACGTGGCCGATGTTGGATGCGACGTGCGCGACTCAGCCACCGGCTCGCTCCGGTCGCGTCCAGCACGATGCGCGCGGTAACCGGACCGCAGGACGTCATGACGCCAGAAGGTTGCGCGTCATCCCCAAGGCAACCTGTGACCATGCAGGGTTGCAGGACACGCACGCCGGACGCGCGCGCACGATCAAGCAGCAATGCGTCGAAATCACCGCGACAAACCTGATATCCCAGCCAGGCACCATCCGCATCGGCGCCGAATGCCTGGAACCGCGGCGGGCCGCTCCAAGCGATCCAGGCCCCGCGATGGCGGGCGCCCACAACGCACGCCAGTTCATCGCCGATGCCAAGCTGGCGCAGGATCGGCGCGATTCCCGGGTGGAGGGTATCGCCGGGACGGTCTCGCCCAGGCTGCAGACGCTCGCAGAGCACCACGCGCAGGCCGCGCACTGCGCACGAGATCGCTGCGGCAGCACCTGCCGGGCCACCACCCACCACAACTACGTCGGCATTGATGTGTCGATCGTCCATGCACTGTCCGCGCGTCGCAGCAATACGGTGGTCCCGACGACGAAGGCGCTGGCCTGTTCCAGCATGTCGACGTGAACCTTGCGCATGTTGGACGGATCCTGTCGCTCCTTACCCCATCGGTAGACGTCGAAGGCATAGTGGCGCCCTGTGGGCATGACCGCGCCCGGGACCTGCCTCTTCGCCTCTGCAAAACCCTGGTCAGCGGCCGAAATGACGCGGAAGGACAGCACCGCCCAAGCAGCCTTGGCCCGGACAATCTTGTTCACACGGTTTTCGCCTTTGAACTCGGGGTCACGGATGCCCAGCGCCCAGTACACCGCCGCCATGGCCATGATTCGGGCCTTGTATTCAGGCGCGTCGATGCGCGAAGTCAGCGCTGCGGTCATCGTGCCCAACAGATCGATGTAATCCACGCGCCGGATGTCCGCGTAGACGGCCACCGGCTTGCCGTCGATCATCGCCGCCTGCGGCCCTCTCACGCCATCCCAGGGCATGTAGGAGCCGTCAGGCAGTGGCGCGCTGCCAATCTCCTGATCGGTCAGCGGCGCGTTGGTCGGATACGGGTATTCGATCCCGTTGATGCGCTTGTCCGGCTGGTACTGGCGGGTTGCGTCGGGCGAGATACCCGGCCAGTAGTTGCCGAGTGCGGCGCACAGCTTCGCATCCTCGATGAAAGGCGACCCGAGGCCGTGTCCCGAGAGAAACTTCATCACCGGCCGCTCGTTGTTCTTGTAGGTCTTCCGAGGGTCCCTTTCGTCCAGGTAATAGACGCTCTGGCTGGTATCCCAGCCGGGATCGAACAGCCCGGGAGACCCATCAGGCAAGCCGACGTTCTCGATTCGCCAAGGTCCGTTGGCCTGTTGGGCCGGCCCGCTGGAGACCTTGGGCTGCGTGACGATGGCGGTGATGGTGGTGTCGTACAGGCTGAACGGCTCGGGGAGATTGATGTTGCCGGCGATGCGTGTCTGCGACAGCGCCAGCGGATGGATCGGGAACAGCGCGTCCCGCACCGCCTCTGGCACCTCGTTGCGCCACCACTGCATCAGATCGCGTTGCGTGACTTTGGGGAAGAAATCAGGAAGACCGACGGTGCAGTAGGCCGCCACGTTGGCATCAGTCTGCCCTTCGAGCTGCGGGCAATACACCTTCACCCAACCGTCGCCGGCGCCATCGGTGTACTGCAGCGCATCGAATCCGCCACGTCGCAATTGCTGCTCCAGATCCGGGTGGTCGTTCAGGTTTTCGATCTTGCCGTTCGGTAACACCTTGTGGCGGATGTTCACGTACTCGGGCCCGGGTCTTTGCATCAACTGGCCAGCGTCATCCATGTAACCCGGCTCGGTCCCCGCCTGATACGGCGGCAGGAGCTGCAGCGACGACAACAGCACGTTCACACGCCGCGAAGTGAACTTGGGGTCGACCGGCACGGTCAACATCTTGCCCTTGTAGTAGGCCACCTCGGTGATTGGATTCGCCTTGGGCTCCAGAACGCCAGGACCCAGCTCCGCGCGCTTGGAGATCGAGCCAATCTTCTCGTCCTTGACAGTGAAGGGATGCTGCTCGAGGTGCTCGCCGCTCCAGTTGTTCTTCATGCCCGCACGGTCGAGGACACGACGGAAGTTGGCGATCTCATCGTTGCGCAACCCGCAGGAGATCTTCACGTTCAGGTTCATGCCGGCGATGCACTCGCGTCCGCTGAACAACTTGTGCAGCGGCACCCAGAACTGCAAGTCCTTGTCGCCCTCGAGTGGATCCTGGGGGCCAAAGCTGGGCGACGCACCCTTGACGCGCATTGCGATGAAGGCCGCAAAGCGGCGTGGCACCACGTGGAGATCGAATGGTCTCTTCTCGTCCACGCTCACGAAGGCGCGGGCGCGGGCGTCGTAGATCGGTCCGAGATTGCCCAGGCGCGACATTCCCGTGCGGGCAAAGCAGAGCTCGGCATGCTTGCCGTGCACCGACATCGGCGCGTTCCGATAGTGCAGTGCGTAGGTCACCAACCCCAGCTCATGGCCTGCGGCCATCTTGCGCAGATCCTCCAGCGTTGGCGGGTTGACCCCGTAGATGTAGTTCTCGAGCAGGTCGATTTCCGCCAGTGTCGGGTAACCCCCCAGCGGCTTGCCGCTTCCCGTCGCGACCACGGTGGGAGAGGCGAAGGCGTGGTAAATCAAGCTGCTGTCGGGACGTCCCGGCTCGACGGCGCGCGTGGCCGACAGGTTGAAATCGCCGAAGCCCGCCATCCCGCGGTTGATCCTCTGCAGGGGCTTCAGGAGTTCCGCCGCCAGGTCGGGCGCGGCCAGGTCGAATTCACCGCCCGTCGCATCCAGCAGCATCTGGCGCCAGCCGAGCACTGCCAGACGGCTGCAGGTCTTCTTCAGCGGTTCCAGCAATCTCGGGGGGGCCTTCCCCGCGGCGGCCCAAGCGGGTACGACCACCGCGGCACCAAGGCCAAGTGCTGCGTGTCCAATGAATTCGCGTCTCGTGCTCATGGCTACTCCTCCAGAGTCTTCAGTTTTTCGGGCAAGCCCGCGCGATCCTGCTCGGCGAGCGTTGTGCAGTCCTCGAGACCGGCGTTGCCGTAGCCCTCGATCGCGGTGCTGGTCGCCACCTAATCCTGATCAAAAGCGACATCTCATTCTGCGATCAGGGCCATGACGAAGAATTGCGAAACATTTCAGCCCCCCTTCACCGCCGCGCGCTCGTTCAAGATCGCGCGCCGTCGCCACGAAATCAGCCCCGTTGACGAGCCTCGGTGGTGATCTCTCGATCGGCGCTCGAGATGCCAACACGGGGAGACGGCGTACCGGCTCGCCCGCGCGGGCGCCGCCTCAGAACTCCCTCTTCACCCACACGGTCTTGCGCAAGGTGTCGGCGCGCTCGTTGTGCGAGCGCTGCAGTTCCAGCGCCACGTCGTACCGCCCGAGCTTGCGCATCGCCATGCCCAGCGTGAACGTGCGCGTGAGCGAAGGCAGCACGTCGGTGACCTCGAAGGCTCCGTTGCCCGCCGACACGCTGCCGATGCGCATGCGCAGCAGCCGCTCGGCTTGGGGCGACCAGCGCCAGTTGCCGCTGCCGTACAGGTGCAGCATCCCGCCATCGCTCAACCGGTGCAGCAGCCCCGCCTCCAGCGCAGGCGTCAGCGCCGTCATCGTGTCGCTGCCCGGGTCCACGCTGAGCCACAGCGCCTGCGCCACCGGCTGCTCCGAGAACCCGGGATGGCGCGTGAGCACCACGTCCAGGTCCAGCGAGGGCTTGACGTACAGGCTCTCCAGCAGCGGCCGCTGATAGGCCACGCGCGACTTCAGCGCCACCAGCGTCAGCGCGCTGCGGTTGCTCAGCGTCACAGGATCGCTGGGCGCCATGCCCTCGACCTGCGGCAGCGCGAACGTGCGCGTGTTGTCGTACTCGCCCCGGCCCACCGACAGCAGCTGCGCAAACGTCCATGCGCCCTTCGTGTGCCGCACCCCGATACTGCCGAACATCGTGTCGCCGCGGCTGCTGAAGCGGCTGGACTCGGCTTTGCCCGAGATCGTCCCCAGCGATCCCGCCAGCCACCACCCCGGCTGCAGCTGCCGCTGCCCGCCAAAGCTCACCAGGTTGCTCTTGAACGGCGTGCGGTTGGCGCCCGTGCCCTGATCGCCCGAGCTCGGCGTCCACTTCAACCACAGGCAGTTGCCTTCCTCCAGCTTCACGCCCTGCGTCTCCAGCAGCGGGCAGTCGATCGCCTGGTTCATCACCACCGGCAGCCCCTGCAGCGCCATGCTCGAGTGCTGGTGCAGCGAACGGCCGACCGCACTCTCGAGCAGCGTCTTGTAGTCCTGCTCGCCTCCGGCCTTGTACATCCGGTAGAAGGTCGTCGCCAGCGAAGCCTCGCCGGCGGCGAACGCGCGCGCCAGGTAGTCGGCCAGCGAGCCGTGGCTTTGCTCCAGCGCCGCGCCCTGGGGCCTGAAGTTGGCCTGCGGCGAGGCCGTCAGCGTCTGCCCGCTGACCGCAGCCTTCCAGTCGAACACGTAGGCCGAGGCCACCTGGCCCGTGAAGCCCAGCTGCTCGGCCGCGAGCAGATTCCACGCACCCGGCAGCAGGCCGTTGCCGTTGACCTGAACCTGCACGGTGCCGCCCAGGTTCGCCGCGCCGGCCAAGCTGACCACCGGCGAGGCCGCCGCGGTGCCGGTCCCCAGCACCTGCACCAACATCTTGCCGCCGCTGTCCTGCATCAGCCCGCCGCTGATCACCGTGGTGCCAGCGCCACCCACCACCATCGTGCCGTAGTTCTCCAGCGTACCCTTGGCCACGACCACCACTGGGCCGGCGTTGAAGGTGCCGTAGTTCTTGAAGTCCCCCGGCGTAGAACCCAGATCGATGCTGCCGGTGATGGTGCCGTGGTTGATGACGTCGGTCAGGCCATCTCGCGCCAGGATCGCCATGCCGTTGACGCCGCCGACCGTGGTCACGCTGGCGCCGGACATCACCTTGACGGTGTTGTGCGTGGCGTTGTAGAGCGCATCTCCGGTCTTGCCGGCCGCAAAACCGTTGTTGGCCGCATTGCCCCCCAGCACCATGATGGCCGCGGCGTTGGCGCCCGAGCCGCCCTTGACGCTACCGCCGGTCTGCACCTCGACCTGGATCTGCGCCATGTACTCCTTCTGGCCCGAGCTCTGCGCCAGGATACCGATGGAGCCCGCCCCGGTGGTCTCGATCTTGCCGGCATTGCGGATCGTCACCGCACTGCCCATGCCGCTCTGCACGGGCGCCGAGAAGGTCAGCGACTCGGAAGTCTTGGCCTCGGCCTCGCCGGAGACGTCCGTGTTCCTGGCCGTCTCGGAAGCCTCGCTGGCATGCACCGACTGCTTGAGCAAGGACCGGTCGGCGGCGCTGTACATCTGCCAGCTGTTGCCCATCTTCAGCGTCGCGTCAGCGTTCTGCTCGGCGCCGCCACTGATGCCGCCGCCACCGCCGATCGACTGCGCCACGATGCCGTGTGCATTGCGCCCGGTGGTGGTGATGCTGCCGGCATTGGTGATGGTGATGCTGCCACCGTCGGCCCCCATCGTCTGCGGCGCCTTGCAGCACAGGTTGGCCAGCGTGTTCGACCGCGGCGGCGCCACCAGGTCCAGCGAGGTGTCACCCGCCAGCCCGCCGCCGCTGCCGATGCTCTGCGCGAGGATGCCCCAGGCACCGTCGCCCGAGGTTGTGATGCGGCCCGTGGCGCTTTGCGTGATGGTGATGTTGCCGCCCCGCGCGCTGTTCTGGCCGGCGTTGGGGCTCACCATGGTGGATTCCAGCGTCGAGGCCGAGGCCGTCAGGTAGGCCGCCCCGCCACCGATGCTCTGCACCACCACCCCGATGCTGCGGTTGCCCCGCGTCTCGACGCTGCCGTCGAGCTGCTGGTTCACGTCGCCGCCGTTGCCCGACAGCCCGATGCCGCCGCCGAAGGCCAGGACCAGGCGGCTCGTCGGGGTCCACACCGCCTCGCCCTGCCCCGCTGTGACCTTGGTGCTTCCCAGGCACTTGGAGCCCGACAGCGAGGCGCTCTCCTTCTCCTCTGCGTGCTCGGAGTGCTCGCACCCGCCCTTGCCTGCACCACCCCCGCCGCCGATCGACTGCAGCAAGATGCCCGGCGCGTCCTCGCCCAGCGTCAGCACCGAGCTGCCAGTGTTGTTGGTGACCGTCATTTTGCCGCCACTGCCACCCAGCCCGCCATTGCCGTTCTTGCTCACGCCGATGGCGAACGTCCCTTCGGTGGCGGCCGTGTTCAAGGCGCCATAACCACCACCACCGCCGATGGACTGCCCGAAAATGCCGGTTGCGCCGTGCCCCAGGGTCGTCAATCCGCCAGAGTGGGTGACGCTCACCGCTCCGCCATTGCCCGCCGCGCCGCCGCCGCCGCCAACCGCCACCACGCCGGTGAAAGCCACTTCAGTGAACGACGCCACCTCGTTGGCCAGCGTGGCCGCGTGGGCCTCCACCGCGCCTCCGACGCCGCCCCCGCCGCCGATGGACTGGGCATGGACGCCGAACGCCGATTCCCCGGCCGTACGGACGGTGCCGCTGTTCACGACGCTGACAGCCGCGCCGTTGCCCGCCGCACCGCCCCGGCCTCCCACCGAGATGTTGGCGTTGAACGTCACGGGAAGAACGAAGCCTTTGCCCGTCTCGACCCGCTTGGCAATCTTCTCGGCGATTTCCAGCGAGTTGCCGGTAACGCCTGCCCACCCGACCGCCGAGGAGGAATCTGCCGACCCGCCTTGTCCGCCGCCTCCACCAATGGATTGCGCGAAGATGCCCGAGGCACCGCCGCCGGTGGTGATGTCCATGACCTGACCGGCCGAGTCTGCCACCTGGTTCTGGGAGCCGGTGCTGATGTTGCCTGCGTGGCTCACGTCGACCACACCGCC
>JBBARJ010000131.1:0-8784 GCA_040399825.1 Gemmatimonas sp. | reverse complement strand
GTTGCAGGCATGCGAGTTCGGAATCGCAGGCGAAATGCGCGACGCCGCTGGTGCCCGCGTGCGTGGCGGCACCGCCGAGCTGCTCCATCGTGACGTCTTCGTGCGTCACGGTCTTCACCATGTTGGGGCCGGTCACGAACATGTAGCTCGTGCCGCGCACCATGTAGATGAAGTCGGTGATCGCCGGCGAATACACGGCACCACCGGCGCATGGTCCGAGGATGGCCGAGATCTGCGGCACCACGCCCGACGCCATCGTGTTGCGCAAAAAGATGTCGGCGTATCCCCCGAGCGAGACGACACCTTCCTGAATCCGCGCGCCGCCGGAGTCGTTCAGTCCGATGACCGGCGCCCCGTTGCGCACCGCCAGGTCCATGATCTTGCAGATCTTGGCGGCATGCGACTCGGACAGCGACCCACCAAACACGGTGAAGTCCTGAGAAAAGACATAAACGATCCGACCTTCGATCCGTCCGTAGCCGGCGACCACGCCGTCGCCATAGATCGGCGCTTCGCCCTCGGCGAGCGAACGAGACGTGACGAACCGGTCGATCTCGACGAATGAACCTTCGTCAAGGAGGACGTCGAGACGCTCGCGGGCGGAGAGCTTGCCCTTCGCGTGTTGAGCGGCGAGGCGATTGGCGCCGCCACCCTGTTCTGAGGCATCGCGGGCGAGGGCCAACCGCTCGAGCTTCTGGCGCATGGTCGTGGACTGTGACATGGCGCGGGAAGCTAGCGCCTCCGCGCCGAAAATCGAGGAGCCGAACCCCAACAGGGGAGAGCCTGCCCGACCATCAGGGACGGACCGTTACGGCTTGTCGATGATCGGCAGCACGAACTTAGTCTTCACGGGAGCCCGGGAGCCAAGTCTCCCCGTCACCCTCCCGGCCCTCACCATTCGGGCCGCCCAAGCATATGCTTACCACGACTGTTTCGTGACCAAGCGTGTGTGACGGGCGACCCCTTAACACCGTCCAGCCACGGTATTCGCGATTGTCGCGCTACCAATGAGTCTTTCCTCGGTTGCCCTCGCCCCCTCTCGCCATGTCTGATTTTCTCAATCTGCACGACGATTCACCACTACGCCGGGTCCTCTATCTCGCCGCGATCCTTTTGATCGGTGTGCCCTGTCTACAGGCGGGATCACAGTTGTGGCCCCTGCAGCTTGGGAACATCCAGTGGCGGTTCGGCGCGGCGAACGCGCTGTCCAGCGTCCTGTTGCTACCCTTTCTCGGTCTGTCGACCCTGTTGGCCGTCTCTAGGGCGCTTGAGAGTCGGGGGGTGTCGCGTGTGGTCGGTGGAATCGCGGCGTTCCTGGCGCTCGGCTTGCTCGGATTACTGGTAATCTTCGTCTCCGACGCCAGCGACTTGAAGGCGATTGTGAACTCACAGGTGCTGGCCGCGTTCACGACCACCACAGTGCGGGTAGGATCGATCAGCGCACTCTTCTTCCTCGCGTTTGCCGTGCTCGCGCACGCCGGTTTTTCGTCGCCGGTGCGGAAGGCCGCCGCGGGCAGAAAATCGGGGGAGAAGGCCGAGGAAGGCATCGGATTGATCGTGGGTCGTTAGCGATCGACTCCACCGAAAAGTCCGACGGCCCCACAGTCACGACGCTGCGGGGCAGCTTTTTTCGCACCGTCCCGTAGAAATACAACGATGGAATGGATCGACGGCGTGTGCGCTACCGGAACGCGGGCGTCCACGCGAAAAGCCGTGCGTGGCAGCAAGGTTCGCTGGCATCGATGACTATCGCAAAACGACCACACAGTGCGTTGCATCGTTGCACCAAGACCGTCGAGGACTGCCGGTCGTGGTGAACGAGGGCCGCCAGATCACCACGGTAAACACTTGTGATTCAACGCGATACGTCATCCGGTGCGTGACACGGTGTGGTGGCACACCGTTTGCTGGGGTGTGTGCCTGAACTGATTCACTGTCCAACTCAAGCGCCAAACGCAAACAACATATGAAGAAGATGAATTTGGTTTTCGGTGCACTGGTCGCTGCCGCAGCCATGACAGCGCCGGCACAGGGCCAGGTCACGATCGTGGGGACGACGACCGGCTGCTTCTACAAGCAAGGAATCAACAGCAACGCTTGCCTCCTTGGAGACAGCTACGAAGGATTGACCTTCACAGGCGGTTCATTCAGCGTGGACGCGACACCGGGTGTTGATTTCCAGCTTAACACCCTCAGCGATTATCTCGGTATGTTCTCGCTGTCGGAAAATTCCACTGGCAACTTTGGCGGCAAGCTGCGGTTCCGCCTAACGGTGATGTTCTCCTCCCCGACCAGCGCCACCCCGAATCCGTACACTGCCCAGGCCGATTTTAAAGGTGACGAGACGATCGCTAGCAGCACATCCGATCTCGACCTCGAGTTCTTTTCCCCCGTCTCGTTCGCTCAAATCGACTACACCGGCGGTATCAACCGTTATTTCCGCATCAAAACCTTCGATGTAAGCAACATCAGTCGCGGTGAGAGCATGATGCTCACCGGTATGATCGGATGCACGGATGACGGTTACAACATCTGCGAGCAGGACGGAGCCCCGATCGTTGGGCCATCCTCGGTCAACGTTCCCGAGCCGTCGTCGGTGATCCTCATGGCTTCCGGCCTGATGGGCATCTTTGGATTCGCACGTCGTCGTAACCGCCGCGCGTGATCGCTGTGCGCTGGTTACAGTAGAACTGGAAAGCCCCGCTAATTGGCGGGGCTTTCTGCATCCAGCAGCTCGACGTCGTACACACACAAAGGCCCCGGCATTTCTGCCGGGGCCTTCGTGGTTCTACTCACCGCGTGCGGCTTACAGCCCGATCTCGTCTTCGGAGCTATGCACCTTGCTCGGCTCGGCCGGCTTGGGCGGCTGCTCTTCCGGGACCGACGTCACGGCCAGCACGATGCGGCGGTGGATGGGATCCACCTCCAACACGCGCATCACCAGGTTCATCGTTTCCCACGCGAAGTCGGCCGGGTTGGTGACCGTGCCTTCGGGGTTGAGCTGGCTCACCGGGACAAAGCCCTCGATGTCGCTGCCGAGATCGACGACCACGCCCTTGTCCATCAGGCGGACCACCTTACCCGGAAGCTCGGTGCCGACCGGATACGTCTCACCGATGCGAAGCCACGGATCTTCCTCGGCCTGCTTGAGGCCGAGCGAGATACGCTTGTTTTCGCTGTCGATATTGAGGATGACCACGTCCACCGCGTCGCCCTTCTTCACGACTTCCGACGGGTGCTGGACGCGCTTGGTCCAGGACATATCGGAGATGTGAATGAGGCCGTCGATGCCAGGCTCGATTTCGACGAAGGCGCCGAACGAGGTCAGGTTGCGGACCTTGCCGTTGATACGCGTGCCGACCGGGTACTTGAGCGGCAGGATCACCCACGGATCCTGCTCGGTCTGCTTCATACCCAGTGAAATCTTCTCTTCGGTCTCGTCGACCTTGAGCACCACCGCCTCGATCGCTTCGCCGATCGACACGATCTTCGACGGGTGGCGAACGTTGCGCGTCCAGCTCATTTCGGAGATATGGACGAGGCCTTCGATGCCGGGCTCGAGCTCGATGAACGCGCCGTAGTTCGTGATCGACACAACCTTGCCGTTCACGCGGGTGCCGACCGGGTACTTGGCCGCCACGTCCTTCCACGGGTAGCTCTGGAGCTGCTTGAGGCCGAGCGAGATGCGCTCGCGCTCCCAATCGATATCCAGGACCTTGATCTCGAGCTCCATGCCGATCTGGACCATCTCGCTCGGATGCGAGATACGGCCCCACGACATGTCGGTGATGTGCAGCAGGCCGTCCACGCCACCGAGATCGATGAATGCACCGAAGTCCGTGATGTTCTTGACGACGCCCTTCCGCACCTGATCCTTGGAGAGCTCCTTCATGAGCTTCTCGCGCTTGCCGGCACGTTCCTGCTCGAGGATCACACGACGCGACACCACGATGTTGCGGCGACGCTTGTTGAGCTTGATGATCTTGAACTCGTACTTGTGTCCGAGCAGCTCGTCGATGTTCGGCACGCGACGGAGCGCGATCTGCGAACCCGGCAGGAATGCGTCGACGCCCATAAGGTCGACGACCACGCCACCCTTGATCTTCTTGACGAGCGTGCCCTCGACCGGCATGTCGCTTTCGTAGGCCACGCGGATGCGCTCCCACACGCGCATAAAGTCGGCCTTCTTCTTGGACAGGACGACAGAGCCTTCCTGGTCCTCGAGGTGCTCGAGGAGCACTTCGACTTCGTCGCCGACCTTGAGGTCGGGCATGTCCTTGAACTCTTCGAGCGGGATCGTCCCTTCGGACTTGAAGCCGATATCCAGGACGACCAGGTTCTCGCGAATCTCAAGAACGTGCGCCTTGACGATCTCACCTTCTTCGATCGACGCCAGCGTGCCGTTGTACAGCTCCAGCATCCGCTCGTACTCGTCGGACGAGAACTCGTCTTCTTCGTAGAGTTCCGGGCGACGGTTGGCGAGGGGGCGGAGCTGGCTCTTCTGCAAGTCGCGCTTCTCGCGCGGCGTGAGCTTATTGTGCGCCGGCTCTGTGTCGAGCTCGTCCATGTCCGCGTTGAGGGCGGCGTTCAGCTCGGCGGCGAGCTCATGGCTCAGTTCAGTGCTCATACTTATGGGTATCTCCGAGTCGCGGAACTGCACTCGCCGCGCCGAGTTGAGGGTGGAACGGATTAACAGCGGGAACCCAGAAACGTAGGGGGATCAAGTCCCTGCGGCAATGGGTGTACCGGTCCGTCCCGTCCCCCTCCTGAGCTTATTGTCCGCGCAGACGATCCCGGGTGGCCTTGGCCAGGGCCACGATCCGCTCGACCTGCTCTTCCTGCGTCACGGTGGTCGTGTCGATCGTGATCGCATCCCGCGCCGGGGCGCTCTGGGCGGCGTCGAGCGCGTCCCGGGCCACCAACGCCTCGGTTTCCTCGGCGATTTCAACGTCGTTCGGCCGGCGTCCGAGTCGCTGGATCAGTCGGCGCCGTGCGCGCTCCCACGGATCAGCGATCAGAAACACCTTGAGCGCCGCGGTCGGGAACACGGCCGTGCCGATATCTCGGCCATCCACGACAATATCAGTTGCCGCACCGGCCGCCCGGACCTGATCGTTCACCCAGTGTCGAACGGCCGCCATCTGTGCCACTCGCGACACCTGCCGGGTGACCGGCGCGTCGCGCATGGCCTCGTCCTGCACGATGCCATCCACCAGGGGCAGCACCGACCGTTCGGTCAGACGCCACGTGATCCGGTGCGCCTGCGCCAGCACCGCCTCCGGCGTCCACTGCTCGGGAACGACGCCCGTGCCGAGGCTCAAGAGCGTAATCGCGCGGTAGAAGGCCCCGGAATCGACGTGATGAACGTTCAACAGTTGCGCCACCCACTGGGCCGTCGAGCTCTTCCCGCTCGCCGCCGGTCCATCGATGGCGATGACCAACGGCGGCGTACCAGTCGCGATAACCGGCTCGACGACGGCGCTCTCCGTGGCCGGGCCGATGGCCTGGGCGAGATCACGCCAGAAGGTCGGATACGAGACCGACACACAGCCGGGATCGTCGATCGCAATACGATTGCCCGGCACCGCCCCAAGAATGCCAAAGGCCATCGCCAGCCGATGATCACCATGAGTGACGACGTGTCCGGCTAACGACGCCGGCGAGCCCACGATGCGCATGCCGTCGGGGAGCTCCTCGGCGTCCACGCCGAGGAGCCGCAGGTTTTCCACCACGGCACGGATGCGATCACTCTCCTTCACGCGCAGCTCACCGGCGTCGGTGATGCGCGTTTCGCCGACGGCTCGCGCCGCGACACAGGCGATCATCGGCAATTCGTCGATGCAGCGCGGAATCTCCGCCCCGCCGATCGACGTGGCATGGAGCGACGCGGGGTAGACGACCAACGTGCCGATGGCTTCGCCGCCAATCGTGCGCTCATTCTCGACGTCGATGCGCACCCCCATGCGCCGCAACACGTCGAAGGCGCCGGTGCGCGTGGGATTGAGGCAGACGTTCTCGAGGCGCAGTTCGCCCGCGTCGGCGAACGCTGCGAGGGCGGCAAAAAACGTCGCCGACGACGGATCGGAGGGGACGACGACATCCGCGGCGTTCAACGTCTGCGCCGGCGGGAGCACGACCCCGTCATTGGTGACCGTGAGGTGCACCCCACGCGCGACCAGCATGCGCTCAGTGTGGTCGCGAGACCGCTGCGGCTCCTGCACCGTGACACCCGAGCCAGAGGCGAGGCCAGCCAGCATCACCGCCCCCTTCACCTGCGCGCTGGCGTGCGTGTTCACGACGGTGATTGCCGAGAGCGGCATCCCGTGGACGCGCATCGGCAACCCTTCATGCCCGTCGGGACCCTCAAATTCGACACGGGCGCCCATGTGCATAAGCGGTGCGGCGATACGCCGCATCGGCCGCCGACTGAGGCTGGCGTCACCCTCGAATCGCGCCACACGCCCGGCGAGTCCGGCCACGAGTCCCGCGATCAATCGCGTGGTTGTACCGCTGTTGCCGCAGTCGAGCGTCACCGCTGGTGAATGCAATGACGCGACGCCGCGTCCAGTTACGATGAAATCGTCGCTCAACTCCGGAATGTCGGCGCCCATGGCGCGCAGCGCGCCCGCCGTGGCATGCACGTCGGCGGACGCGAGGATATCGCGGATACGCGTGGGGCCACTCGCCATGGCGGCCAAGATCAACGCCCGATGGCTGATCGACTTGTCGCCGGGTGCGCGAACGACACCATGCACCAGCAAGGGCGAGCGGGAGCGGCTCACCGCAACCACGCCTCGAGCGCCGTCGCAGCGTCGGTCTTGTCATCACGGTACTTCACGATGACCGGCGTCTGCAGCGACAATCCCTGTGCTTCACCGAAGGCCGAGCTGACGCGACGCGCGCCCGGCACGACGACCGCGCCCTCGGGAATGATCAGCGGTGAATCCACCGTGGCGCGATGCACCGTTTCCTTGACCAGATCGTACACGGGCGTGCCGCGCGTGAGAATCACGCCAGCGCCCAGCACCGCCTTCGCGCGCACCACGGTGCCTTCGTACACGCCGCAGTTTCCGCCGACAATCACGTCATCCTCGATGATGACGGGTGACGCATTGATGGGTTCGAGGACGCCACCGATCTGCGCGGCAGCGCTGAGATGCACCCGCTCACCGATCTGCGCACACGAGCCGACGAGCGCATGCGAATCGACCATCGTGCCACGACCGACGTACGCACCCACGTTGATATACATGGGCGGCATGCACACAACGTTCGGCGCGAGATACGCGCCGCGCCGTACCGTGGAGCCGCCCGGGACGATGCGCACCTGATTCTCGAGTCGAAACTCGCGCGTGGGGAACGTGTGCTTGTCGAGAAAATGGAATGGTGCCTGCCCAGGCATTTCCACCACGCGCCCGATACGGAACCCCAGCAGGATCGCGCGCTTCACCCACGGCACCGCGTGCCACGTGCCGTCGGCGTCGCGATGCGCGGCGCGAATCTCGCCGCGCTCAAGCAATACGAGCGCGTGGTCAAACAGATTCTGTGCATCGGACGGCAGCGCCGCCCCGCCATCGAGTAGGAGCGGATCGTTGAAGCGCGCTTCGAGGTCGGTCAGCGAGAAAGCCATGGGAGCAGAATCGTGTGAAAGTGACAAGGAACAGGCGTGACGTTACGACGCGAGTGCGCCGGCCTGGACGAGTGCCTCGCGAACCAGCGGATGATGCGCGTCGAGCAGCGAGACCAACGGGAGACGCAGCTGATCGCGCATACGCCCCATCATCGCAAGCATCGTCTTCGTCGGGATGGGGTTCGACTCGATGAACGCGGCATGTGCGACCGGCGCCAAACGTGCGTCGAGACGTCGTGCCTCGACCAGATCACCACGCGCCATGGCGTTGCAGAGCGCCGACATGAGGGCCGGCACGACGTTCGAGATCACGGAGATGATACCATCGCCACCATGCGCCATGACGCTGAGCGTGAGCCCATCGTCGCCCGAGAGCACGGCGAAGTGCTCGGGGCGATCACGGATGATCTGCGTAATTTGCGCGAGATTGCCCGAGGCTTCCTTCACCGCCACGAATCGGGGATCAGCCGCCAGCTCGAGGCAACTGCGCGCGTCGAGATTGATCGCCGTGCGACCAGGCACGTTATAGATCACGATCGGCAGGTCACACGAATCGGCGATGGCGCGGAAGTGCGCGATCATCGCGCGCTGCGGCGGCTTGTTGTACATCGGCGTAACGTGGAGCAGGTGCGTGGCGCCGATCGCTTTCATCTCGCGTGACGTCGAGATCGCGCGCTGCGTATCATTTGAACCCGCGCCGGCGATGACCGGCACCCGACCGTTGACCTGCTCGACGGTGATCTCCACGACACGACGATGCTCCGCTGGCGCCAGCGTGACCGCTTCACCGGTCGAGCCGCAGGGGATGACCATGTGCACCCCTTCGCTGACCTGCCACTCCACGAACGCGCGGAGGGCAACCTCGTCGAGGGAACCATCTGCCATGAACGGCGTGACGAGTGCGGTCCCGCACCCGAAGAGTCGCTGCGCCATCGTCGTTCCGCGCTGAAAGGTCAGGGAGTCGCCTGGCGGGATGCCAGCACGTCGCGCATGGTGTACACGCCAGGTACGCGCGCGGCCGCCAGCCAGCGGGCCGCGGTCAGTGCGCCGTCGGCAAAGACCCGTCGATCAGGCGCTTCATGCAGGAGTGGGGGCGGTTCGAAGGGCGCGTCGAAAATGATCTCGGGCGTACGCGGTACCGATGCCGTAAGCAC
>JBBARJ010000130.1:0-8830 GCA_040399825.1 Gemmatimonas sp. | reverse complement strand
GTTCGCACAGTCAGAGCGGATGGATCTGTACACTGTGCGCTCGGATCTGTATCGCTCGCGTGGCGCGGATCGCGCTCGTGAGACGCGATTGACCAAAGGTGCCCGCCTGTCGCAGCCCGATGTGCGAGCCGACGGGAGTATCGTGGCGGTGCAACTCGGCGCCGATCGCACGCGTCTGGTACGGGTGAGTGCGACGGGGGAAAGCATCGTGCCGATCACGCCGGATGTGGCGTCGGAGCGATGGGCTGAGCCGCGCTGGTCGCCCGACGGACAGCGTATCGCGGCGGTGCAGCTGCTGCCCACCGGAGAACAGCGTGTGGTCGTGATGGATGTGAGTGGCGACCTCCAGATTGCGGTGGCGGGAGCGCGGGGCGTGTTCGCGAGCCCGAGCTTCACGCCTGATGGCCAGCGCTTGGTGTGGGTAAGCGATCGGAGCGGACGCTCGCAGCTCGAGACGGCGCCCATCGCGGCATCGGGTGCGCCGATTGATACGATGCGTTGGCGCGACGAGCGCGAGGCGGTGCGCGTGGTGTCGTCGGTGAGCAGCGGCGTGTTCGATCCGACGGTGTCGCCTGACGGGCGGCGGGTGGCAGCGCTGTTCTATCGCGCCGATGGATATCACGTGTCGTGGGCGCCGCTCGATACGGTCGGGGTGATTGCACGATCGGCGTGGTACCCGCCGAAGAACGTGACCGATACATCGGTGAAGAACGTCGCGGAACTGCTTGGTCGTACGGAGTCGGCCGTGGCCACACGGTACGCGCCGCTGCGTCAACTGGTGCCGCGCTACTGGATGCCGCTGGTTGGTGAAGGGCGCAACGGTGGCGCGACGTACGGCGCGTCCACCAGTGGCGTCGATATTCTGGGGCGGCATTCGTGGACGGCGAACGCGCTGCTGCAGCCGCAACTGCGCGAGACGGATGCGTTCGCCTCGTATCGCTACGCCGGTCTCGGCATTCAGGTGCTGGATGTATCGGCGCAGCAGGAGTGGGATGGCACGTTCCGCGCGGTGACCGATTCGGGGGCGACACTGGGCTTGATTGCCCGCCGTCGCCGCTTTGTGACCGGTTCCAGCACGTGGCGCGTGCCGCGTGTGCGTCGCTCGGTGAGTGCGACGCTCGGTGCACAGTACGAACTCCGTGATTTCACGAGCGATGTGGATGCGGCCCTCGGCGCGCCGACCTCCCTGCTGCGCAGCGGCACGCGGTACGGCTCGTTCTTCGCGAACGGTAGCCTGAGCACGGCGCGCCTCGGGCTTCGCGGCATTTCGGTGGAGGAAGGCTTCACGCTGAGCGGCAGCACGGCGTACCGCTGGCGCGAGAACGATCCCACCGCATCCGGCGCGTGGCGCTCGATCGTTGGGGCGCGACACTATCTGCCGCTCAACCTGCCTGGCTTCTCGCGTCACGTGATCGCCACGCGCGCCACGATCGGTGTGGCGCAGCAGGCGTCGACCGCCGAGTTCAGCGTGGGTGGCACGAGCGGTCAGTCGGCCGAGTTATTGCCGGGGGTGGTGATCGGCGATCCGTCGCGCACGTTTTCGCTGCGTGGTGTGGCCCCAGGCACGCAGCGGGGCCTGCGCGCGCTGGCGGGCGGCGTGGAGTATCGCGCGCCGCTGGTGTTGTTCAGGCGCCTGCCGAGTCCGTTCACGCTGTTCGTGGACCGGATGTCGGTAACGGTGTTCAGCGATGCCGCGCGGGCGTGGTGTCCAGGTGCATCGGCGCGGTCGGACACGCAGGTTTGCGAACGTCCCGGTGAACGCGACGGATGGTTGGCATCGGCGGGTGCCGAGGTGGTGGTGGATTTAGCGGTGCAGTACGACGCGCCGTATCGGCTGCGGATTGGTGCCGCGGCCCCGTATGTGGCGCCGCGGGATGTGTCGCGCGGTGGGGCGTTCTACGTGACGTTGGGCGGGTACTTCTGAGATCGTGTGCGAAGCACTGCACACGGCGATCTGTTGGTACCCCGTACCCCCTACACCTTACCCCATACTGTTTTTATGTCAGGATTCTGGATTCATTCGACCGCCGTCGTGATCGGTGACGTGTCGCTGGCCGACGACGTGAGCGTGTGGCCGACGGCGGTGATTCGCGGTGACGTGGAGCGCATCGTGATCGGGGCCCGCAGCAACGTGCAGGATGGCGCGGTGCTTCACGCCGATCCGGGGAAGCCGACGATCGTGGGGGAGGACTGCGTGATCGGACACCGGGCGGTGGTGCACGGCACCATCCTGGAGGACGGCGTGCTGGTGGGGATGGGGGCGATTCTCCTCAACCAGGTGCGGGTGGGGCGGGGGAGCATCATCGCCGCCGGGGCGGTGGTCACGGAGGGGACGGTGGTACCGCCGGGGTCGCTGGTGGTGGGGGTGCCGGGGAAGGTGGTGCGGCAGCTGAGCGCGGAGCAGCAGGCGGGGACGCTGGACAATGCGGCGCGGTATGTGGCGCTGAAGGAGGTGCACCGCCGCGGGTCACTGGCGCGGGTCACTGGCGCGGCTCACTTCGTGAGAGCGAGCAACGACATGCTGCCGGTGTGACTGCAAGCAAAAACGCGCGGGCGTGCGCTGAACGAATGTGATGGAGCGCCGCGGTGGTATGTCGGCGTGCTGTGTTGATGCTGCCGTGGGGGATGTGCGTCGCGCCACGTCAATCGTCTGGTGTACAACGGTTTGCGCGATGCTGTCGGCACTGTCGTGACAGTTGAGCAATGTCAAAATGACTGTGTCTGCTCCACTGTGACATTTGGCGTGCTCACAAAAGCGGGCGTTGGTGGACAACTTCGGTCGCCTCGCACATCCGTGATCTGCCTCGTGGAACGCGTTCGCCGGGAACGACTTACACCGCTACTTGTGCAGCCTCACGAACGGAGGCACCATACCCGCCCACTCGGCCCCCCGCCCAGTTCTCACGGATGCGCGTGAGCACGTCGAGTTCCGGTCATTTTGCATCGCCCCACGCCAACTGCAGGAGTTATCCCAATGCCCTTTTCCGCCACGCCACCGGAAGGACTGGTTACGCTGTCCGCGAATGCTCGGACCGTGCTCGACAAGCGATACCTGGTCAAGGACAAGTCCGGTGTGTCGGTGGAGATGCCGGAAGACATGTTCTGGCGTGTGGCGACGGTGGTGGCGGAAGCCGACCGTCGGTACGGGGCGAGTGACGGGGCAGTGCAGGCCGTGGCGGAGGAATTCTACTTCCTGATGACGCAGCGTCGGTTCGAGCCGAACTCGCCGACACTGATGAACGCCGGCCGTCCGCTGGGTCAGCTCTCCGCCTGCTTCGTGCTGCCGGTGGATGACGCGCTCAGCAATGGTCAGAGCGGCATCTATGACACGCTGCGCAGCATGGCGCTAATTCATCAGTCGGGCGGCGGTACGGGCTTTTCCTTCTCGCGCCTGCGCAGCAAGGGGAGCATGGTGCGGAGCACGACCGGCGTGGCGTCGGGGCCGATTTCGTTCATGGAGCTGTACGACGCGAGCACGGACGCGGTGAAGCAGGGCGGCACCCGTCGTGGCGCGAACATGGGCATCCTGCGCGTCGATCATCCCGACGTCCTGGACTTCATCGCGAGTAAGGAAGACCTCACCAAGATCACGAACTTCAACATCTCGGTGGGCATCACCACGAAGTTCATGGACGCGGTGAAGGCTGACAGCAGCTACGACCTGCTGGATCCGTCGAATGGACAGGTCACCGGTCAGGCCCGCGCGCGCGACGTGTGGGACAAGATGATCCTCGGCGCGTGGCGCACCGGTGAGCCGGGGGTGTTCTTCATCGATGAAGCGAACCGGTACAACCCGGTGCCGCACCTCGGCGCCTACGAAGCCACCAACCCGTGTGGCGAGCAGCCGCTGTTGGCGTACGACGTGTGCAACCTGGGCTCAGTGAACGTCGGGTACTACGTGAACAACGGCGAAGTCGACTGGGACGCGATGCGTCGTGATATCGCGCTCAGCACGCACTTCCTCGACAACATCATCGATGTCAACAAGTACCCGCTGCCGGAAATCGATTCGCTGTCCAAGCGCATTCGTCGCATCGGCCTCGGGGTGATGGGCTTTGCCGACATGCTGGTGCGCCTGGGCATTCCGTACGACAGTGCCGAAGGGGTAGCGATGGGCCGCAAGGTCATGGCGTTCCTCGATGTCGAAGGGAAAAAGGAAAGCGAGCGACTGGCGAATGAGCGCGGTGCCTTCCCCGAGTGGGCGCGCTCCATCTTCGGTCCCGACGCCACGTGCGCGCGCGACGAACAGGGTGAGCGCATCCGCCCCATGCAGCTGCTGCGCAATTGCAACGTGACGACGGTGGCGCCCACCGGTACCATCTCCATCATTGCCGGTTGCTCCAGCGGACTCGAGCCGTTGTTTGCCGTGGCGTTCATGCGCAATCAGGCCGGCGTGATGATGCCCGATGTGAACGAAGACTTCGTGGCGATCGCGAAGGCCGAAGGCTGGTACAGCGATGCACTCATGGAGCGCATCGCCAAGACAGGCACTGTGAAGCACGCCGATGTGCCGCTCAAGTGGCAGGCGGTGTTCAACACGGCGAACAACATCGCGCCCGTGTATCACATCCAGATGCAGGCGGCCTATCAGGATCACTGCGACTCGGCAATCTCGAAAACCACCAACTTCGGCTACGCCGCCACGCAGGACGACGTGCGCGCGATCTATGAGATGGCGTACGACATGAAGTGCAAGGGTGTCACGGTGTATCGCGACGGCTCGCGCGACAATCAGGTGCTCAGCACGGGCGCCACGCAGGACGCCGCTGCCAAGCGTGACGATGCGAAGGCCGCCGGCGCTCCGGAAGCGCCGAAGGCCGACAAGGCCACGACCGACGCGGCGGCCGCGCTCAAGCGTGAGCTCGGCGAGTTGCAGGGGACGATGGCCGAGTTGCAGAACGAGCTCGATCGTACCAAGAAGGCGCTGTTCAGTGCCGAGGCTGAGAACGCCAGCCGTCGTGGCAAGCGCTCGCGTCCCGAAGTCATGCGCGGTACCACCATCCGCAAGGAAACGCCGCTCGGCGTGATGTTCGTGAACATCACCGAAGACGAGAAGGGACAGCCGTTCGAAGTGTTCCTGAATCTCGGTAAGGCCGGTGGCTCGGCGATGGCCGACGCCGAGGCGATCGGTCGCCTGGTGTCGCTGGCGCTGCGCAGCGGGATCTCGCTGCAGGAAATCCATCGTCAGCTGCGCGGCATCTCCAGCGATCGCGCGGTGGGCCTCGGACCGAACAAGGTGCTCTCACTGCCCGACGCGGTAGGTATCGCGCTGGAACAGTGGTGGCGTGACAAGCAGGGCGTGCAGACGGATCTGCTGGCGGGCGGTGCGGTGGCCGCCGGGTTGCCGACCCCGGTGAGTCCGATGATGCCGCCGATGCCCACGCCCGTTGGGGGAGTCCCGCTCACGCGTCCGCCGATGACGAACGCTGCCGAGCAACTGCAGCCGATCGAATTCGGATCAGGCGGCGGGGAAGTGTTCATGGGCACTTGCCCCGACTGCGGCTCGCAACTGGAGTTCGCGGAAGGGTGCGTGAAGTGCCACGTGTGCGGGTTCAGTGAGTGCGGGTGACCGCGCGCTGAGGTTTGTGAGGTGATCACGCCGCCGGATTCCGTGAGGAGTCCGGCGGCGTGATCACGTTGCACGCGGTCTTCTCCTCGACGGCGCTACTCGACCGCGGACGTTTTCGGCGTCTTCCGCGGATGAGCGGCCGAATGCAGGTACAATGACTCCACCTTGGCACGCGCCCACGGGGTCTTGCGCAGGAACTTGAGCGACGAGTTGACGCTGGGATCATGCGTGAAGCAGCGGATCTCGATGCGATCGCCCAGCCCATCCCATCCGTACCGCTCGACGAGATGCTCGACCATCGCCTTGAGGGTGATGCCGTGCAGCGGGTCGACGGGGCGCGGATCACTCATCGGCTCGGTCATCGGCGCGGGCAGCATGTGGAAAGGGGCGATTGCATGACGGTGAAATCTAGTCGGTCGGCGCCACGGCCTAGTAACGTACCCTGAGCGTCGCGCCGGCCCGCAGCGCAGTCCAGCGATCGCCCTGGTAGCGTTGCACGATATCGATAAGCTGCCGTGCATGAATGCCGCGCACGACGCGCTCGGATTTCTCCGGCGACCGGAAAAAATCCTCCCAATGCGCAAGCAGCACATGCTGCGGGGCGAGGCTGGCGAGGAGGATGTCGGGGTACGACGGCGCCTGATCGAAGTTGGCGGCGGTAATGATGAGCACCGTGCTGCGCGCGGGTGGCATCGTGCCGATGACGGCCACGGCGCGACGCACGACATCGGGTGCGGCGCCGGCATCATGCACGACGATACGGCTGCCCACGCTGCCGTCAGGGTCGAGCACATCGATGGCGTAGGCATACACGCGTCCGAGCTTCCATCCGAAGAGGCCGCGCGGCAGCGCCGGCTTCGCCGGGGTCACGTGGCCTCGGGCGATCACATGCGTGCCGAAGTTCGGCGCGTGTTCCCAGCCGATGGCGCGTACGTGCAGGGATGCACTGATCGGTACCGATCGACCAGGTTGCTCACCGCTCTCGCCGGCCAGCGTATCGATTGACACGAGCCGCGAGGCGGATGTGTTCGTGCCACCGAAGGCCGGTACGGCGTTGAGGGTATTCACCACCGAGCGGCTGCCGTACACCGTGGCGTTGGGCATATGGCGCGCGAGCACCGGCAGGTCCATGAGATGGTCGTAGTGCCCATGCCCCACCAGCACGGCGCGCACGCGGGCGAGTCGGTCGGGTCCGAACGCCGGAAGGGCGCGCACACGCCGCTCGATGCGCGCCTCGTTGGGCGAGGAGCCGAATAGCCAATCGCCGAACACGGTCCACCAGAGCGTGGGGTTGGTGTACGACGGTGGCGTCATCACCAGCTGCGTGCTGTCGCGCCACGGCACGAAGAGGAAGCCGCTCACGCCCAGGGCGACGATGTCGAGCGAGTCGCGACAGGTGCCGGTGCTCGTACACGTGCCAACCGTCTTGACCTGCGTGGCGGCGATCGGCTGTAGCGGCGCGGGGTCACCGGTGCGAACCCAGTGGCACGCGGTCAGCAGGGAGGCGGTCACGAGCCACACGAGTGCCTGAGCCAGCCGCACGCGTCGAGGGTGACTGGCCGGCCGGCGCTGCGCGCGTGCCCTGCTTGACCGAGGATATATCACGGGCGTAGTCTGCGACACGAGCATTGCCACTTCAATGGGCAGTACTGCTGAAAACGCGGGCGCCGCGCGGTCGCGGGCGCGACGGAACGCCTTCCCGATGGAGTCGTCATGCAACGCATTCAAGCACAGGGCGTCCACCACATCACCCTTGTCGGCTCAACACGACAGTCGGCGATCGACTTCTGGCAGGGCGTGCTCGGTATGCCGTTCCTCTTCGAGCAACCCAATCTGGGACTCGCGTCGGAGAATCACCTGTATTTCGATCCGGGCGACGGGCGACTGCTGACGGTATTCACGAATGAGTCGCACCCCGACGCCGGCCGTGCCGCACCACGCGAGGTGGGTTGCGTGGAGCACATCGCGTTCAATGTGTCGCGGGCCACGTTTCAGCAGGCGCCGGCGCGACTCGAACAGCGTGGCATTGCGTTCACGCAGCGCGATCGCGGCTTCATGGACTCCATCTACCTGCGTGATCCCAACGGCCTAAAGGTCGAGCTCGCCTGCTACAAGTTCGAGACGCCGTCGGGTTTCCGCGACGCGGACGTGCTGATCGCGGCCTACCGCCTGCGGATTGCCCGGGGCGACCATCACATCGATGCGAGTCATGTGGCCGACGCGATCGAGCAGCTGATGGCGGGTCGCGACCGGCTCGAGTAGCGCGCCGTCGGGGCGCTGCGGGCGAAACGATTCGCCCCACCACGCCGTAGGGTCCCCACAGCCCTGACGAACGCCGCCAACGGCGATAGACTGCCTAAAACGCCACGCCGCGCGCTCTCCACTCCCGCCACCCGCGAATCCGCATGAACGCTCGTTCCATACGCGCCCTACTGGCCGTTGCCGCCGCGACGGCCTTTACCGCCTGCGCCCCGCGAAAGCCGGTCACCGCGCCGTCCCCCGCCAGCGATCCCCGCAACACCCTGAAGGCCGGTCTGTTCGACGCGGCCGAGTATAGCTCGAACCTGAAGGTCGTGGCCAAGGCCGTGTCGCCCAAGGGGTTCCTGGGCGAGACCAACTCCGATCTGGCGTTCACGGGCAACTACGTCATTCAGGGCAATTACAACGGCCCGGTGGTGTGGGACATCAGCAATCCGTCGGCGCCGACGCTGGTGGTGGCCTACGAGTGCCCCGCGTCGCAGAACGACGTGAGCGTGTACAAAAATCTCATGTTCATGTCGGCCGAAGCGATGAACGGCCGTGTGGACTGCAAGCCGGGTGGTGTGAAGGACGTGGTGAGCAAGGATCGCGTGCGTGGCGTGCGCATCTTCGACATCACCAACATCCGTGAGCCGAAGCTGGTCGCCAACGTGCAGACGTGCCGTGGTTCGCACACGCACACGGTGCTGGAAGATCCGAAGGACAAGGACAACATCTACATCTACGTCTCGGGTTCGTCGGGGATCCGGCCGGCGGGTGAGCTGGCCGAGTGCGTGTCGGCGCCCAGCGGTGACGCGAACTCGGCGCGCCTGCGCATCGAGATCATCAAGGTGCCCCTGGCCAACCCGGCGGCGGCAGCGGTGGTGGGGCGTGGCAACATTTTTGCCGGTCTTGGGGCGGCGGTGAGTCATGGGGCGTCGCCGGCCGACAAGGCAGAGATGGACGCGGCCAAGGCCAAGGGCGCGTTTACGATCATGATCCCGGCGATGAACGAAGAAATGG
>JBBARJ010000129.1:0-8831 GCA_040399825.1 Gemmatimonas sp. | reverse complement strand
CGCGTCGATCGGCACCCTCGGGGTGTTGCTCGGCAGCGAGGGCCACAGTATGCCCGGCGGCAGTGGACTCACCACGCCGGGCCCCGTCGAGTTACAGCGCTTGCTGCGCGAACTCGTGGATCGCGGCGTGCGCACGGTCACGATGGAGGTGTCGTCGCACTCGCTCGATCAGCGACGGGTGGACGGCCTGTCGTTCGCCGCGGCGGTGTTCACCAATCTCACGCGCGATCATCTCGACTATCACGGCACGATGGAGGCCTATCGCGCCGCCAAGTTGCGGCTCGTGGGGCTGTTGGCGCGCGATGGCGTCGCGTTGTTCAATGCCGATGATCCGTCGTGGCGCGGGGTCACCAACGCGCCCACGTCGTGGACCTTCGGCACCGATTCT
The DNA here is from genome assembly GCA_040399825.1 of Gemmatimonas sp. Lineage (GTDB taxonomy): Bacteria > Gemmatimonadota > Gemmatimonadetes > Gemmatimonadales > Gemmatimonadaceae > Gemmatimonas. Next base: position 8,443 of record JBBARJ010000129.1, on the reverse strand, counting down.
GGCGCCGACCTCTCGGCGCGCGATGTCACCTTCAGCAGTGACGGCAGCCGTTTCGTCCTCGTGTCGCCGCATGGCGCGCAATCGGTAGCGTTGCCGCTCATCGGCGACTTCAATATCGCCAACGCGCTCGGGGCCGCCGCGGTGGCGCTGGCTTTAGGGATGCCGATCGCTGACGTCGCCCAGCGGTTGTCCGTGGCACCGCAGGTGCCGGGACGGCTGGAACGGGTGTACACCGCGCCCACCGTGCTGCGTGACTACGCGCATACACCCGACGCGCTCGATCGCGCGCTGCGGGCCGTGCGCCCGTTCACGCGACAGAGCGACGGCTCGGCCAGCCGCCTGATCGTCGTGTTCGGCTGCGGCGGCGACCGTGATCGCGGCAAGCGTCCCGAGATGGGTCGCATCGCCGAAGCGTTGGCGGACGTCGCGATCGTGACCAGCGACAATCCGCGCACGGAAGATCCCGATCGCATCCTCGACGATATTGAGGCCGGCATGACGCGGCGCGATCATGTGCGGGTGGTCGATCGTCGCGAGGCGATTGCCCATGCCGTGCGCATGGCCACTCCGCACGATGTCATCGTACTGGCCGGCAAGGGACACGAAACCTATCAGATCCGTGGCACCACGTCGTATCCGTTCGATGAACGGGAGATCGTGAACGACTTGATGGCCGAGGGCATGACGACGCTCACGGCTACGGTGTCGCCTGTCCTTCCCAACCGTCCGCCCCATTCTGCGTGACCGCCTTCTCCACTGCCGGTACCGCGTTCAGCGCGATCGCCGCCGTCTCGCCTGATCACGCCCATCCGTACTGGACCTTCGAGCGCGTGGCCGACGCGCTAGGCACCGGGCCACGGATCCCCCGGCCGCTCGCCGGCGTGTCTACCGACACGCGGGCGATCGCGCGCGGCGATGTCTTCGTGGCACTCGTGGGTGAGCGTTTCGATGCGCACGATTTTCTGGCCACCGCGCGTGATGCCGGTGCCGCCGCGTTCGTGGTGAGTGATGCCACCAAGGCGGCGGGACTTGGCGTGCCCACGTACGTGGTGTCGGATACGCTGGTGGCGCTCGGACAGCTCGCCACCGCCTGGCGCCGCGCCTGGGGGCGCACTGTGATCGCGGTGGCCGGATCGAACGGCAAAACCAGCACCAAGGAGCTGCTCAAGGCCGCGTTCTCACGCACGCTGGTGGTGCATGCCACCAAGGGGAATCTCAACAACCTCATCGGCGTGCCGCTCACCCTGCTGTCGATTCCCTCCGAGGCGGAGGTCGCGATCGTCGAGGTGGGTACCAACACGCCGGGCGAGGTCGCCACGTTGCGGGCGATCACCGAGCCCGACATCGCGGTGCTGACCTCGATCGGGGAAGAGCATCTGGAAGGGCTCGGCGATTTGGCCGGCGTGCTGCGCGAAGAGAGTGAGATCTTTCGAGGCGTGACACTCGCCATCGTGCCGTCGGTGCATCCCGACGTCTGCGAGATTGCCAAGGGCCGCGCGACGGCTGTCCTGACCGCCGGCCTTGAGGACGCCTCGATCACACCCACGGCATGGGGGCTCGATGCCGAAGGACGCCCGTGGCTCGACGTGGAAGGCGTGCATTTCACCTTGCCGCTGCGTGGCGCGCATCAGGCCGCGAACGCGATGCTCGCCATCGCCGCGGCGGGTGCGTGCGGCATCCCGTTGACCGATGCCGCTGTCGGGATGGCCGAGATGCCGGTCCCGAGCATGCGCGGTGCGTGGGAGCAACTTGGCGAGTTGATCCTCATCAATGACGCCTACAATGCGAATCCTGCATCGATGCGTGCGGCGCTCGAGCTGCTCGGACGGGTAGGTTCAGGGCAACAGCGCGTCGCGATTCTCGGGACCATGCGTGAACTCGGCGCGCAGTCGGCGTTGCAGCACCGGGCGGTGGCGACGGCGGCGCTGACGTCGGGGGCTGATCTGATTGTCGGGGTCGGTGACTTCGCGGCGGCGTTGCATGAGGTTGCTCCGTCCGACCCGCGTGTCGTGGCGGCGCCGGATTTTGATGAACTGTGGACGCTCCTTGCTCCGCGACTCGAACGCAACGCCATCGTACTGCTCAAGGGCTCCCGCGGGATGCGCCTCGAGCGGCTGGTTCCCACGCTTACGTCCTGGGCGACTGCCTAGTGCTCTACTCTCTGCTACAGCCGTTTGCGCGCGATGTCAGCGTGTTCAATCTGCTCAATTACATCACGTTCCGGTCGGCGGCCGCCTTTGTGTCGGCGCTGCTGCTCACGTTCGTGTTCGGTCCCGTCATCATTCGCCGGCTCCGCGCCATGGCGGTGCATCAGGTGGTGCGAGCCGGCACGCCCGATACGCACGCCGGCAAGGGGACCACGCCCACCATGGGTGGCCTCATCATTCTGGCCGCCACCTTCGTCCCGGTGCTGCTCTGGGCGCGCTTGAGTAATCGCTACGTGCTGCTGGCGATGGCGGTCACTGCGTGGATGGGGATGATCGGTTTTCTCGATGACTACCTGAAGCTCAAGCAGAAGCGGGAAGGGAAGAAGAACGAGGGACTCGTCGAGCGGTACAAGCTCGCCGGCCAGATCACCTGTGGACTCGGACTCGGGCTGATTCTGCTGCTCTTCCCCATTTCCACGTTGCCGGGGGCCAGTACCACATTGCCGTTCTTCAAATACGTGCTGGTGGTGCCGGCGGTGGCATGGGCGGCGTGGATGTACATCCCGTGGGTCACGTTCATTCTCACCGGCTTCAGCAACGCGGTCAATCTCACCGATGGCCTCGATGGACTGGCCGCCGGCTTGGTGGCAATCGCGGTGCTCACGCTGGGCCTGTTTGCCTATGTGGCCGGCCGCGTGGACACGAGTGCGTACTTGCAGATCTTCTACCTGCGCGGGGCGGGCGAGCTCACCGTGTTCTGTGCGGCGGTGGTCGGTGCCTGCATCGGCTTTCTGTGGTACAACGCGCACCCGGCGCAGGTGTTCATGGGTGATACCGGTTCGCTGGCGCTGGGCGGGGCGCTCGGATCGATCGCCATTCTGCTGAAGAGCGAGTTCCTGCTGCTGGTCGTCGGCGCGGTGTTCGTGGCCGAGACCGTATCGGTCATCCTGCAGCGCGGCGTGTTTAAATACCGGAAGAAGCGATTCGGGCTGGAATACGCGCAGCAGCATCGTGTGTTCAAACGCGCGCCGCTGCATCACCATTTCGAGCTGTCCGGCTGGCCGGAAACGCAGGTCGTCATCCGCTTCTGGATCATCGGGATCTTGTGCGCGATTCTCGCGCTCAGCACGCTCAAATTGCGTTGACGGAGCGAAACCATGGGTGACGCACGGTCGTCGCAGGATCTCGCCTCGCTCGTCGCGCGACGTCTCGCCGAACGACAGGGAGAGTTTGCCGTGATCGGGCTGGCCCGGAGCGGGATCGCCGCGGCGCGACTGCTCCGCGCGGCCGGCTGCTCGGTGTACGCCTCCGATGCCTCCACGTCGGGGGCCGTTCGCGAGGCCGGCGTTATGCTCGAGCGCGAGGGCGTCAGTGTCGACGTCGGCGTGCACAACGTGCAGCGCATCGCACACTGCTCGGTGCTGGTGGTCAGCCCCGGGATCCCGCCCACGGCGCCGCCGATCCGCGCGGCGCTCAGCGCCGGCGTGCCCGTCGTGAGCGAAGTCGAGGTGGCGCTGCGATTGCAACCGGCCCTGCGCTACATCGCGACCACCGGGACGAACGGCAAGACGACCACCACGGCGCTCATCGGCCATCTGCTCCGTGCGCTGGGCCACGACGCGGCGGAGGTCGGAAACATCGGCACGCCGGTGGCCGAGCTCGCGCTCAAGAAAGTCCCGCCGGCCTGGGCGTCGCTCGAGCTGTCGTCGTTTCAACTCCATGACACGCCCGGCATCATGCCCGACGTCGGGGTGCTCACCACGCTCAGCCCCGATCATCTGGATCGCTACGGCCATGTGGCCGACTACTACGCCGACAAGCAACGCCTCTTCGCGAATGCCGTGGCGTCGTCGCAGTGGGTAACTACGGCCGACAGCGCCGAGGTCGATGCTCTGGTAGCTGGTATTCCCGGGCAATGGCATCGCTTCTCCGTGCAGCGCACCGACGTGGACGGGTATTACCACCGCGGCTCCCGCATGCTGCACCTGTTCGGCGAGCCGCTGGTGGCGCGCGACAGCTTCGCCCTCGCTGGCGATCACAATGTCGCCAACGCGCTGGCCGCGTTGCTGGCTGTCATGGCGGCCGATCCGCTGCACCGCCTTCCATCGGCTCGTGCTCAGTTGGCCACGGCGATCGGCACCTTCCGCGCGCTGCCGCATCGACTCGAGCCGGTGGTCGATCGCCATCGCATACTCTGGCTCAACGACTCGAAGGCCACCAACATCGACTCCACCAAGGTGGCGTTGGCCAGCATGTCCCGCCCCACGATCGTGCTGCTCGGCGGACGACACAAGGGCGAGTCGTACACGGCCCTGGTGCCCGAACTGCTGCGCACGGCCAAAGCCGTGCTCGCGTACGGCGAGGCCGGAGCGCTGATTACGGGCGACCTGGAAGCTCCGTTGCACGGGCGCGTGCCGGTTCAGCATTGTGCGTCGGACAGCTTCGAACAGGTGATGACGCGCGCGCGCGCGCTCGCCGTCGCTGGGGACGTGGTGCTGTTGTCGCCTGCCTGTTCCAGCTACGACATGTTCAATAATTATGAAGAGCGCGGCCGTGAGTTCGCGCGACTCGCGGGCGTGCTCGCGTGAGTGGCGTCAAGCGCGGAACCATAACGGGCACGCGTGATCGCTGGCGCATGTCGCTCGAGGCGCGGGCCCTCCTGCTCGTCACGGCCGTGTTGGTGGCGTTCGGGCTGGCCGTGCTGTACAGCGCCAGCGCGCTGCAGGCGATTTCGGCGAACAGCCCCGGGCATGTATTCGTGCTGCGGCAATTCACCGGCGTCCTCGCAGGCGTCGTGATCTTTGCGATCTGCGCCAAGGTCGACGCCGAGCGCTGGCGGCGCGTCGCCTGGCCCATCATGGGCGTCAGTCTGCTACTCATGCTCATCGTGATTCTGCCCGGCACGGAGTCGATCTCGAAGAGCATGTACGGTTCGCGTCGGTATCTCTTCAATGGCTCGATTCAACCGTCGGAGCTGGCCAAGTTCGCCGTGCTGGTCTGGACGCCAATGCTGCTCGTGAAGAAGGGCGCGGCCGTGAAGCAGTTGGGCAAGGGACTCATGCCCTTCGCCGTCGTCATCGGGGCGCTCAGTCTGCTCGCGATTCTCGAGCCCGACATTTCTGTCGCCATGATGTTCTGTCTCATCATGGCCGTGCTCCTGTTCGTGGGTGGCGCGCGCGTCTCGCACTTCCTGCTGTTCGGTGTGGTGGGCCTGCTGCTGATTGGCTTTCAGGCCACGCAAAGCACCTACGTGCGGAAGCGCGTGATGAGCTTTCTCGCCAAGGAGCAGGAATCGACGACGAGGTCGTCCACGGCCGATCAACAGTACCAATCGTTCGTGGCGGTGGGCTCGGGCGGCATTGTCGGCGTGGGCTTCAGCCAGGGCAATCAGCAGCGCGGTTGGCTACCTCTCGCCTACAACGACTTCATCGGCTCGATCGTGGGTGAAGAATTCGGCTTCCTCGGACTCGGTGGCCTCACGCTGGCCTTCGCGCTGTACGGCTGGTTGGGATTCCGTATCGCGCGACGCGCGCGAAGTCCGTTCACCGCGCTGCTCGCGATTGGGATTGCGTTCGTCACCGTGTTCACGGCGTTTATCCATTTGGGTGTGGTGATCGGCCTCCTGCCGAACACGGGTCTCACGCTGCCCTTCGTGTCGTACGGGCGCTCCAATCTCGTGCTGACGCTGGCCATGACGGGTATCCTGGTGAACATCGGCAGCGATCGCGAGCGCGTGTACGGCGCCGGCGCGACGGATCCGCTGGTCTCGATGGCATGACGCCGTCTCGCCGCACGCGCGTCTTCTTCGCCGGGGGTGGCACCGGTGGACACTTGTATCCCGGGCTGGCCATCGCGCGGGCGTTGGTAAAGCAGGCGCCGCACATCGAGCCCCACTTCATCGGGGCGCGTCGCGGGATCGAACGCGATGTGCTGCCGACCACCGAGTTCGCGTTCACGCTGCTCGACCTGCATCCACTGTACCGCCAGGCCCCTTGGAAGAATTGGCGCACGGTGGTCGGTGCCGTGGGAGCGTGGCGCGAGATCTCGGCGCTCGCGGCGCCCGATGCCCCGCGTGCGGTGATCGGCACCGGCGGCTATGCGGCGGGCGTCGCGCTGGCCTGGGGGCGTGCACACGGTGTCCCCACCATGCTGCATGAACCCGATTCGCACCCCGGGCTGACCACGCGCACGTTCGCGAAAGGCGCGAAAGTGCTCTTCCTGGGTTTTCCGGAAGCGGCGAATCGGCTCACGGTCGGCGCCGACACGCAGCTGTTGCCGTTGGGGTGCCCCATCGAGCCACCACCGGCGACGCCGCGGTCGCGGGCCGAGGCGCGCCGCGCCTGGGGACTCCCCGAGGATGCCTTCGTGGTGCTGGTGGTGGGCGGCAGTCAGGGCGCGCGCCCGCTGAACGACGTCGTGGCCGCTTGGACGGCGCAGGGACTTCCCGATGGCGTCGCGCTCATCTGGGCGACGGGGAAGCAACAGGCGGCGGCCTATCTCGATCGTGAATCGGGCATGGTGCGCGTGCGCCCGTATCTCGCCCCGATTGCCGACGCCTACGCCGCCGCCGATCTCGCGGTCACCCGCGCGGGCGCGATGACGATCGCCGAGTTGTGTGCGTGGGGCATTCCGGCGCTGCTGGTGCCGTTGCCCAGTGCGGCGCAGGATCACCAGACGCACAACGCACAGGCCACGCAGGCCGCAGGCGCCGCGCGCTATGTGCCGCAGCGCGACTTGACGGTGGGCTCGCTTGCGGCCGCCGTGCGGGCCCTGCGGGACGATCGACGCGCACTCACCGCGATGCATGAGGCCGCGCTCGCGCGAGCCCGTCCCGGAGCCGCCGCTGAGATCGCGCGGTCGGTCATCACGACCTTGGGCCTCGACGCAGTGGGGATCGGCTGAGCCGGTCGCCATATTGAAGGCATGTCTTCGCCGAACTCCCGCCCCGTCGCCGATACCGGCGCCCGCGCTCCGTCGTTGACGGCCGCTCTGCTGCTCGATCGCGCCGATCCGCGCCCCGTGCACTTCATCGGGATCGCTGGCGCCGGCATGAGTGCACTCGCTGAACTTCTGGCCCGTCGCGGCGTGCGCATTCAGGGCACCGATGCGAATCCGGCCGGCGCACCGGACCTCGCGCGGTATGGCATCGCCGTCGCGGCACACGATGCGTCGCTCGTGGCCGGTGCGCGGGCGGTCGTCTATTCGTCCGCGATCGCCGCGGCGCATCCGGAAATGGTCGCGGCGCGCGCCGCCGGCATTCCGCTGGTGCGACGTGCCGAAGCGCTGGCCGACGCCGTCAGTGGCGGGACGTTGGTCGGCATCGCCGGGACCCACGGGAAGACCACGACGACCGTCATGACGACCGAAGCACTGACCGCCGCCGGACGCGAACCCACCGGCGTGGTCGGCGGTCGTGTCGAGCGCTGGGCCGGTAACCTGCGGCTCGGCGGTGACACCTACGTGGTCGAAGCCGATGAATACGATCGCTCGTTCCTCGCGCTCGATCCGGCGGTGGCGGTGATCCTTAATGTCGAAGCCGATCACCTCGACATTTATCGCGATCTTGCCGACATCATGCGCACCTTCGAGCAGTATCTCGCACCGGCGCGCGTGGTGGTGCGCTGCGCCGATGACGAGGGGGCCATGGCCCTGCGCATTGCGTCGCGTCACGAGGTGATCGCCTACAGCGCGACGGCACCCGGCACGGAACCGTCGGCGCACGCCGCCGATGCGCGCCTCGTGGCCGGCGATCTGGTGCTCGATGCGACGGGCTCGCGCTTTCAGGTACGCTTCGACGTTGACGATCTGGGGCAGGTTCAACTGTCCGTGCCGGGCCTGCACAACGTCCGCAACGCGATGGCGGCCCTCGGCGCCGGGCTCGCGCTCGGGTGTACGGTGCCGGCGATGGCACCAGGACTCGCCGCGTTCCGCGGCGTCGAGCGTCGGTTCCAGCGACTGGGCGCGGCGCAGGGCGTTGAGGTGGTCGACGACTATGCCCACCACCCCACCGAAGTGCGCGCCACCATCGCGGCTGCGCGTCATGCCTTCCCCGGCCGTCGGCTCGTGCTGGCCTTCCAGCCCCACCTGTACTCGCGCACGCGCGATCTGCAGGTCGATTTCGCCGAGGCGCTCGGGGCGGCCGACGCCCTGCTGCTGTGCGACATCTACGGCGCACGCGAAACGCCCGAGCCCGGCGTCACGTCGGCCCTGATTGGCGATCGGGTCACCGCAGGGGTGTTGCAGTGGCACGGCCCGCGACATGACGCCGTCGCCGCACTGCGCGCCGTGGTCCGCGC
>JBBARJ010000128.1:7868-8859 GCA_040399825.1 Gemmatimonas sp. | reverse complement strand
AACCAAACCTACAGCGCAAGCACCGAACAACTTCATTTGGCTGCCTGTGGCCGTGGGGGCGACAAACACGAAGAGAACGGGCAGTCCGGCACCTACGGCAAAGGCCGCGGCCGAGGACAGCGCCGCTTGAACGGGACGCGCGCGTGTGAGGTCGTGAATGCCCAACTCATCGCGCGCGTGTGCGCCGAGTGCGTCGTGCGCGGTGAGTTCCATGGCCACCTGCCGGGCCAGCGCCGGGCTCAGTCCGCGCGACACATAAATTCCGGCCAGTTCCGCGAGTTCGTGTTCGGGTTGTGTGGCCAACTCCATCTGCTCACGCGCGAGGTCGGCCGTTTCAGTATCGGATTGCGAGCTCACCGACACATACTCACCCGCCGCCATCGACAACGCGCCGGCCACCAAGCCCGCCAGCGCTGCCACCACGACCGAGGCTCGATCGGGTTGCGCGGCCGCGACGCCCACTACGAGACTGCTGGTCGAGATCAGTCCATCGTTCGCACCGAGGACCGCCGCGCGAAGCCAGCCGATGCTACTGCTCTTGTGCGTTTCCGAATGGATGGCGGACATGAACACACCGTAATGTTAAGGAGCGTCGAGGACGGTGCCGTTCGCTGGCGCATCAATGACCACAGGCGTAAGCTAACGGGTTCGATCTCACGAAGGCCTTTCGTCCATTGCGCCCTGCATGATGCCTCCCAGCGCTACCGCCTCAATTTACGAGCTTGCCCTCGAGAGCGGATTGCCGGTGGCGATCCTGATCGAACGGGTGAGTGGCGAGGTGGTACTGGTCAATGACGGTTTTCGCGCGCTGTTCGACTTGCGTGAAACCGCCCTCGACGATCCGTTGGGTGCCGCCGCCGCGACGTTTTACGAGCCCGACGTGTTCATGGCTGGACGTACGTCGGAGGCGCTCCCACGCCGGGATCGACTGCGTCAGCATAGCGGACGCACGATCGAACGGAAGGTGCGGGCCCTGTACGAAGATGATGTC
>JBBARJ010000128.1:0-7858 GCA_040399825.1 Gemmatimonas sp. | reverse complement strand
GGCAAACCTGGCCGTCTTCTCGCCGAGTGGCGTGTACGAGTACGTCACGCCCAGTGCCATCGCCGACCCTGATGTGCGCGAATGGATCGTCGGCAAGACGGACGTGCAGTATGGCGCGTTCCGTGGGTTGCCGCCGGAGGTGTCGCAGCAGCGAACCCAGTTGATTCGCGACGTCGTCGAGAACGGACAACCGAAGACGTTTGAGGAATCCTTTTTAACGCGTGCCGGCGAGCGACGGTACTTCCGACGCTTCCTGTCGCCGGTGTACGACCCCAGCGGGGAGATTCAGCATATTCTGGGCTACGGGCTCGACATCACCGAGCACCGGGTCACCGAAGATCAGTTGCGACATGCGCAAAAGATTGATGCCGTAGGGCGTCTCGCCGCCGGCGTCGCGCATGATTTCAACAATCTCCTCACGGTCATCGTGGGGTGTGGCGAAGGCTTGCGCGAGGAGATCGCTGCCGACGATGATCGGCAACGGCTGGTCGAGGGCATTCTTGACGCTGGCGATCGCGCGACCGAGTTGACCAAGCAGTTGTTGTCGTTCAGCCGGCGGGCCGTGGTGGAGCCGCAGGTGCTGAACGTGAATACCGTGGTCGAGACGACGTTGTCGATGCTGCGGCGTTTGCTCGGCGAGCACATCATGATACGGCTGGCCTTGAGTTCGGAGCCGGCCGCTGTCCGGGCCGACCCGGGGCAGCTGAAGCAGGTGTTGCTGAACCTGTCCGTGAACGCGCGGGACGCGATGGCATCGGGAGGTACGCTGACACTGTCTACGCGTCAGCGCCGTATCGAGTTGCCCGTCGAGATGGCAGTACTGGGGCTTCCGAGGGGCGAGTACGTGGAGCTGCTCGTCGGCGACACCGGCACCGGAATGAGTGAAGAAGTCCGCGCGCATCTGTTCGAGCCGTTCTTCACCACCAAGCCGGTGGGAAAGGGTACCGGCCTCGGGCTGTCCATGGTCTACGGCATCGTCACGCAGGCCGGTGGACAGCTGCAGGTCGACAGCACGGTGGGCGTGGGTTCCACCTTTCGCGTATTGCTCCCCGCGGTGATCCAGGATGGCGCGCCGTTCCTTGGTGAGACGCACACGACGTCGCTCAACCCCACGACGTCGCTCAACCCCACGCCGGGAAAAGAAACGCTGCTGCTGGTCGAAGACGAAGTCGCCGTGCGCACGTTCATCGAGCGGACACTCTCCCGCCTCGGCTTCACCGTGCTCTGTGCTGGTTGCGGGAGCGAGGCGGTGCAGCTGGCGACCGACTATCCAGGCGTGATCGATCTGATGATTACCGATGTCGTCATGCCTGACTTCGGTGGCCGAGAATTGCTTCGCGCCATCGAAGCGGTACGGCCGCAGACACGGGTCATCTTCATTAGCGGCTACTCCGACGATAACGCGGTGGTCGAAGCGACATCCCCGCGCCAGGCGTTCATGCAGAAGCCGTTCGGTATCGACGCGTTGGTGGCGCAGGTACGCACCTTGATCGACAGCACGACGAGTGGACCGGAACGGCCACCCGTGACCTAAATGACATTTCGCTCGAGAAGCGGTGTGTTGTCAGACAGGCGTTCAAGGTGCAGTGGCGAGAGATCGAGCGACTGATACCCTCCGGTGGCGATCAACTCAGCCATCCCGAGCCCCACGGCCGGCGCTTGCTGCAACCCATGTCCCGAGAATCCCGCGGTGACGAACACGTTGTCGGTGCCAGGCAGCCGACCGACCAGGCCGTTCTGATCGAACGTGTTGTACTCGTAGTACCCCGCCCACGAGCCGGTCACCCGCAGTGCGTCGAACTGTGGCACCCGTTCGGCCAGCCTCGGCCAGAGCCACTCGTCGAAGAGGCCTCGATCCACCCGGTCGAGCGGCACATCGTCGATATCCGCGCCACGTGGCGGTGAGCCGCAGAGGAACTGGCCCGTGTCGCCGTCGGAGCGGAACCAGAAACCACTGGGGTCGATTACGAGGGGGCATCCCGGCAACGGCCCACGCGCCTGCAACGAGAACACGTCGCGCTTGCGGGCGCGAACGGGCAGGTCGAAGCCAAGCATCGCCGCAATCGGCGACGACCAGGCGCCCGCCGCAATGACGACGGCATCGGCAGCGATCCGTTCGCCCTGTTGCGTGATCACCGTTCGCACCGCGCCAGCGTGCGTGTCAAAATCGACGGCCTCGGCTTCTACAAAGCGTGCGCCCTGATCGATGGCGTGCTGCCGGAACGCCTGCAGCGCAGAATAGCCGTCAAACCAGCCTTCACCGCTCGTGGCCGTGGAGAGCCCCAGCGAGCCCAGCGCAATCTGCTCGAGCGATAACCACGGGAATCGCTGCGCAAGCTCGCTCGGCGACAGCAGTGCCACCGCCGCACCGCAGCGCGTCTGCAGCGCCTGATTCTCCGTGAGCACGTGGGCGCCGGCCTCGGTGGCGAGATACAAGTATCCGGGCTCCACGAGGCCGATGCTTGGGCGATCGGTGCCCACCGCCAGCTGGCGGCCGATGTCGCGATAGAACGCCAAGCTCTGCTGCGAGATCCGGATATTGATCTCGGTGGAGAATTGCTGCCGGATGGCGCACACCGACAGTGCGCTCGATGCCCGGGCATACGACGCATCGCGCTCGAGCACCGTGGCTTGAAGACCAAAGCGCGACCCCAGGAACGACGCCGTGGCGGCGCCCATGACGCCACCACCGATGATCACGACTTTCGTCGAAGGGTCCATCTGCCGGTTCCGCAAAACGTCTGGTGACATAGAATCCCAAGATGCTGCCGTATCATTCCGCTGAACAGGTCCACGCGGCGTTGCCCTGGGCCACGCTGGTCTCCGCGTTGCGGGACGCCTTCGCCAGTGGTGCGACTGTGCCGAGGAGACATGCCCACGCGCTGAGCGAGCGGGACTCGCTGTTGCTGATGCCGGCGTGGAGTGACGACGCGCTTGGTGTGAAAGTGGTGACGTTCATGCCCGGCTCGCGGGCTGCCCGCACGGTACAGGCGCTGTACATCCTGCTGGATCGACACACCGGTGAGCCGCGAGCCGTACTCGATGGGGAAGCGCTCACGCTGCGGCGCACGGCGGCCACGTCGGTGCTGGCGGCCAGCTATCTGGCGCGCGATGACGCGAGCGACCTCTTGGTCATCGGCACGGGCACGCTGGCGCCGTACATGGTGCGGGCGTACTGCGCCATGCGGCCGGCGATCACGCGCGTGCGCATCTGGGGCCGCACGGCGGCGCGCGGGGCGGCTCTTGCCAACGCGCTCGCGTGCGAAGGATTGCCGGTGGAAGCATGCAGCGGCGATCTCGACGCACTGCACCACGCACTTGGCGCGTCGCAGATCGTCTGCGCGGCCACTACGTCGCACACGCCGGTCGTGCACGGCGCCTGGCTGTTGCCCGGCACTCACGTCGATCTGGTGGGTGGCTTCACACCCGCCATGCGCGAAGCCGATGACGATACGATGTGTGCCAGCCGCATTGCCGTGGATAGCTACGATGGTGCCCTGAGCGAGGCCGGCGACTTGATCGATCCCTTGGCTCGCGGCGTTTTCCCGCGTGGACAGGTGGTGGCCGAGCTGCGCGAGCTGGTGGTGGGCACCGTTCCGGGGCGCACCGACCGCGCGCAGATCACGTTGTTCAAGTCGGTTGGACTCGCGCTCGAAGATCTGGCGGCCGCGACGCTGGTGTGCGACGCGTAGCATGGCTGGTCACGCATTCATCACACTCTCCCGATCATGACTCTCCTCTCATCCGTCCGTCGTGCTGGAGTGCTTGGCGCGTGCATCGCCGCTCTGCCAGTGGGCGCTGCATTGCCTGCGCAAGGCGCGGTCGACGTGCTCATCAGCGGTGCGATGGTGTATGACGGCACCAGTGCACCGGGACGCATCACCAACGTGGGCATTCGCGGCGATCGCATTGCATTCGTGGGCGCGATCCCGAGCGGTACCACCGCCGTACGTCGCATCGATGCCACCGGTCTGATCGTGTCGCCGGGGTTCATCGATCCGCACACCCACGCGTATGAAGGACTGCCGCGATTGAACGCCGAGCGCCGCTTGAGTGCGTCGTCATTGATGCAGGGCGTTACGACGGTCACGATCGGCCCCGACGGGCGCGGACCGTTCGACGTACAGCGCGTGCTCGACGAATCCGAGCAGCTGGGGCTTGGCACGAACGCCTATGCCACCGTCGGTTTCGGCACCGTGCGCTCCCACGTGATGGGCGCGTCGTCGGCGCCGGCCACGAAGGTCCAGATCGACTCCATGCGCGCGCTCATCACGAAGGCCATGCAGGAAGGCGCGTTCGGCGTGGGCTCCGGCTTGTTCTACGCGCCGCAAAGCTACGCCAGTACCGACGAAGCGATTGCCGTGATCTCGGCCGCGAAACCGTTCGGCGGCGTGTACGACACGCATCAGCGCGACGAGTCGAGTTACACGATCGGGTTGTTGGCGTCGGTACGCGAAACGATTCGAATCGGCTGTGAATCGGGTCTCACCGCGAATGTGGGACACATCAAGACGCTCGGTGTGGACGTGTGGGGCAAGGCCGACAGCGTATTGGGCCTCATGCGTGAGGCGCGTGCTAAGGGCTGTGTGGTCACGGCCGATCAGTATCCGTGGACGGCCAGCGGCACGGGCTTGAGTGCCGCACTGCTGCCGCGTTGGGCGCAGGCTGGCGGCAACGATTCGCTGAAGCTGCGCATTGCCGACCCGGCCCTTCGCGAGCAGATGCTCGTGGAGATGCGCGATAACCTGCGTCGTCGCGGTGGGGACAGCTCGTTACTGCTCACGGGCGGGAGTGCGGCGGCCAAGCCGTACATCGGGCGGACGCTCCAGCAGGTGGCGTCACAGCGGAAGATGCCGGCCGTGGAGACGGCGCTGGCGATGATCAACGAGGGGCTCGACATGAGCGTGGCATCGTTCAACATGACCGAAGCCGATATCGAGACCTTCATGAAGGATCCATTCGTGATGACGAGCTCCGATGGATCGGGTGGGCACCCACGCCTGTATGGCACCTACCCACGCAAGATCCGTCGCTACGTACTCGACAAGCCGGTGATCACGATGGAGCGGATGGTGCGGGCGTCGTCGGGGCAGGTGGCCGAGACGTATCGTATTCCAGATCGTGGAGTGCTGCGGGCCGGTGCGTTTGCCGATGTGATCGTGTTCGATCCCGAAACGATCCGGGATGAAGCGACCTACGTAGAGCCGACCCGATTGTCGAGCGGGATGGTGTGGGTGTTCGTGAATGGACAGGCAGCGGTGCAGGAGCGACGGTTGGCGAACGTTTTCGGGGGGCGCGCGCTGCGCCGCTGAGTTTGGCGCACTACGGTCGGCGGACATCGATGCGGCGGATTGAACGGCCCAGTACGCTGTGGTCAGAATTCTGGCGTCTGACTGGGTATAGTGGTCCGAATTCAGCAAGCGCAGTCCACAGTGCCGAGCGGGTTTCCTGGATCTGTCGATTCTTGGGGAATTCGCTCGGCACTCGCTTTTGTCGGGAGCCAATCGCAGGCACCGACCTCGCCGGCTCACGGGCAGTAAGGACACTCTCGAGACCGAGCACTGTCGCTGCTGAATGCTGACCACTATCAGCAGTCTGAAGCCCGAACTCTGACGACTGACCACTGACCCTGGGAAAGCGCGGCGAGCGGTGGGCCCGCGTTTGACGTCGCGGCGGTCTTCTCTGTTATAGTTTTCGGTGCATTATGCTCGCAGTGCGTCGAGGCAGGCTGTGTCGCACACGCGATGCCGCCTGCCGCTGTGTTCAGTCCAGCAAGATCTCCTTGGAGGAAAGATGGTCCCTCGCTTCGCCGCGCATCTCATGCTTGCGGCTTCACTCGTGTTCGGCCTCGCCGGCACTCAGGCACTTCACGCGCAGGACGCGGCCCCCGGCCGTGTTTCGGGTGTCGTGTCCGACTCGGCGTCTGGACAGCCGCTGCAGTCGGTCCAGCTGTTCCTGTCGCGTGGGACCACGCGACTCGAAGCCCGGACGAATCCTGACGGTCGCTTCACGTTTCCGTCCGTTCCCGCTGGTTCCTATGGTTTCGAGGCCATCCGTCTCGGCTATCGCCGCGTCGTGCGCGCCGGAATCGTCGTCGCGGGCGGTGGCACGCTGACCTACGACGTGAAGATGGCGGCCGCCGCGCTCAACCTGCAGGCGATGGTCACCACGGGTGTCGTAGACCCCGCCTCTGGTACGCGTGTGCCGTTCTCCGTGGGTCGCGTGAGTGCGGAAGATGCGCCCGTGCCGGCGTCGAACGCGCTCGAGACCATTCAGGGCAAGATCGCCGGCGTGAGTGTGATTCCGACGGGACAGGCCGGTAGCGGCACGAACATCCAGCTGCGCACCCCGACCTCGATCAGCAAGGGCAACTCGCCGCTGGTCGTGGTGGATGGTGTGATCCAGTCGGCGTCGTTCGACGCCGCCAGTGCCGATCTCCAGTCGATGGATATCGAGAGCGTGGAAGTGGTGAAAGGCGCCGCCGCGGCGTCGCTGTATGGCTCGCGCGCGGCGTCGGGGGTGATCCAGATCCGCACCCGCCGCGGTACGGGCCTCGCGGAAGGCACCACGAAGTTCACGATCCGCACCGAGTATGGAAACAACGAGCTCGGTCGCAAGGTGAACTGGGCGCAGCAGCATTCCTTCCTGTCGAATGCCCAAGGAGAGTTCCTGAATGCGGCGGGCCAGGTGGTTCCCCGTGAGCTGCGCGTGCCGGATCCCATTTACGCGCGCTTTCAGGACAATCCGTTCAAGGCGGGCACGTTCTACGACCAGGTGGATCGCTTCTTCAATCCTGGCGATTTCATGCGCAACTCGCTGAACATTGCGCAGAACGGCGGCAAGACGAACTGGTTCTTCTCGTATGTGAATCAGAAGGAAGACGGCGTGGTCCTGAACAGCGGCCGCTACGATCAGAACGACTTCCGGCTCAACCTCGATCATCGCCCGCGCAGCGACCTCAGCATCGGGGTGAGCGCGTATCACAGCCGCTCCACGCGTCTGAATCTGTATGATGACACGTTCTTCGATCTGATCAATCAGGCGCCGGACGTCGACTTGCGTCAGCGTGATCCCGACGGCACGCCGTACATCTTCCAGCCCGACTTCGAGGGGCGCGAAGAGAACCCGCTGTACGTGCTGTCCACCGAACAGCGCAACCGGAATCGCGCCCGTACGCAGGGCGCCATGGAAGCGCGTTACACGCCCCGCTCGTGGCTCACCGTGGACGGCAATTTGTCGTACGACCGCTCCGACCGCTCCACTGACTTCTTCCTCGATCAGGGCGTGAAGACGGAAGGCTTCGGCAATGGTGGCCCGGGCGAGATTTCGCGCTTCAACGGCATCACCAACGCGCTCAACGCATCGTTGTCGGCCAACCTGCTCAAGCGCGTCGGCAGCTTCACGCTGCGCAGCACGGTGCGTGGTCTGATGGAACGCGAGACCAACGATCTCGTGAACGCGAGCGGTCAGATCTTCTCGACGCCGGGCGTGAACAGTCTGAACAACGCCACGGTCCGCTTTGTGAATTCTACGAGCGAGACGATTCGGACCAACTCGTTTTTCGTGAGCGGCGCCGCGGACTATCGTGGGAAGCTCATCGTTGACGCCCTCGCCCGTATGGATGGCAGCTCGCTGTTCGGTCCGGAAGAGCAGGAGAACTGGTATTACCGCGGCTCGGCGGCCTACCGCATTTCCGAGGAGACCTGGTTCCCGCTCAAGAGCTTTTTCAACGAGTTCAAGCTCCGTGCGTCGCAGGGTACGGCCGGTGGCCGCCCCGATTTCAATGACCAGTACGAAACCTTCAACTTCATTGAAGGCGGCGGTCTGGTGAAGCAGAACCTCGGCAACAAGTTCCTGA
>JBBARJ010000127.1:0-8908 GCA_040399825.1 Gemmatimonas sp. | reverse complement strand
CATCGCCGCCGGATTGCGCATTCTCGGACTGTCCGCGCCGGAGCGCATGTGAGCAGTTTCCCCAGCACCGCCAGCCAGGTGCTCGTCGTCGGGTCCGTCGCGCTCGACTCCGTCGAGACGCCGTTCGGCAAGGCCGATGATGTGCTCGGCGGATCGGGCACCTACTTCTCCTCGTCAGCGTCGCACTTCGCGCCCGTGCAGCTCGTGGGGGTGGTCGGTGACGACTACCCGGTCCACCTGCTGCAGCCGCTGGCCGATCGCGGCGTGGATCTGGCCGGCCTCGAGAAGGTCAGTGGCTCGAGCTTCCGCTGGCGTGGTCGCTATCGCCACGACCTCAACTCGGCCGAAACGCTCGAGACGCATCTCGGCGTGTTCTCACATTTCCGTCCGAACATTCCCGAGCAGTTCCGCAAGGCGCCCTTCGTGTTCCTCGCGAACATCGATCCGCGCCTGCAGCTCCAGGTGCTCCAACAGGTCGAAAAGCCGCGCCTCGTGGCCTGCGACACGATGAACTTCTGGATCGAATCGCGTCGCCCCGAGCTGGTCGAACTGCTCGGTCACGTCGATCTCATCACGCTCAACGACGGCGAAGCACGCCAGCTCACCGAGCACACCAACCTCGTGCAAGCCGCGCGCTGGATTCTCGACAAGGGACCGAAGCACGTGCTCATCAAGAAGGGCGAGCACGGTGCCTTCATGTTCACCCGGGACAGTGTGTTCTTCGCGCCGGCGTATCCGCTCGAGTCGGTGTTTGATCCCACCGGGGCCGGCGACTCCTTCGCCGGCGGCTTCATCGGCTCGCTCGCGGCCAGCGGGGACCTGAGCGACGCGTCCATGCGTCGTGCCGTCGTGGTTGGCTCGGCGATGGGCTCGTTTGCCGTCGAGAAGTTCTCGAACGGCCGCCTCATGGAAATCACGCGCGCCGACATCGACGCGCGCGTGCAGGAGTTCCGCCAGCTCGTGGCCTTCGACGAGGATCTCAGCGCGTGAGTATGTCCGGCGACACCCCGCTCACGTACCGGTCGGCCGGCGTCGACATCGACGCCGCCGAAGACTCGAAGCACCGTCTCGCCAAGCTCGTGCAGTCCACCATGACGGCGGGCGCGCGCGGCGCGTTCGGCGGATTCGGTGGCATGTTCCGCGTGCCGGAGGGCTATCGCGCCCCGTTGCTCGTCTCGAGTGCCGACGGTGTGGGCACCAAGATCAAGATCGCCATCGAAGCGGATCGCCACGACACGATCGGGCACTGCCTCGTCAATCACTGCACGAACGACATCCTCGTGCAGGGCGCCGTGCCGATGTTCTTCCTCGACTACGTCGCGTTCGGCAAGCTGTTGCCGCATGTCGTCGAAGGCGTGGTGGCGGGCGTGGCCGCGGGCTGTCGCGAAAATCTCTGCGCCTTGATCGGCGGGGAAACCGCCGAGATGCCGGGCGTGTACACGCCCCCCGACTACGATCTCGCCGGTTTCATTGTCGGGATCGTCGAAGAGTCGCAGGTGATCACCAGCGCGAATGTGCGCGAAGGCGATGCGCTGGTCGCGCTCGCGAGCGATGGGCTGCATACCAACGGATATTCCCTGGCGCGTCGCATCATCAGCGATCGACTCCAGCTCGGTGTGCACGACGCGTTCCCCGATGCCGATGGGGCCACCGTCGCCGACGTCATGCTGAAGGTGCACCGCTCGTATCTGCAGTGCCTCAAGCCGGTGCTCGGCCACGTGCACGCGATGGCGCACATCACCGGCGGTGGACTGCCCGGCAACTTGAATCGTGCGCTCCCTGAAACACTTGATGCCGCCGTTGATACCTCGACATGGACCATCCCCTCCACCTTTCGGGTACTGGCTGAGGCAGGAGCGGTTGCTCCGCTCGAGATGTTCCGGGCTTTCAATATGGGAGTGGGCATGGTCGTCATCACGGCACAGGAGAACGTGCGCGACATCACGTCGCGCGCGGCGGCATGCGGCATCGACGCCTGGGAGTGCGGCAAGGTCATCCCGGGCACCGGCCGCGTTCGCCTCGATGGAGTCGTCACATGAGGGTGCGCAGGCAGCGCGTCGCCGGTGTGACCGCCGCGGCGCTCACCGTGATGATGGTGGTGCACACCCCGGCCCTCGCCGCGCAGGCGAGCTCGTTGCCATGTGCGCTGTTACCCCGAGCGCTGTTCGGGGTCGATGCCTGTCAGAAGGGGCAAGATCTGTTCAACTTCGTCGTGCCGCAGATCGGGATCGCGGTGGCGTCGGGCAATCCCGTGCTTGGGGAAGGCGGCACGCTCGGCGGATGGCCCAAGCGCGCCTTCTCGTTTCGCGTCAGTGCCGTCGATGGGCAGTTGCCGAGGAACGCGGTGCCGATCAGCGTGATCGGAAACGCCGTCGGCTCCGAGTTCGGGGCCGCCCGCACGCCGATTCCGCTGCCGTCGGCCGATGCGGCCATTGGCATTTTTCCGGGTATTCCGCTCGGGCTCACCAACACGCTCGGCGTCGACGTGCTGCTGGGTGCCACGTATCTGCCCACGGTCGCGGAGTCGAACTTCGAGGTCGCACCGAAGAACGGTGGGTTCGCCCTGCAGTATGGGGTGCGCGTCGGGGCGTTGCAGGAATCGTCGTTCATTCCCGGACTCAGTGTGAGTTACATGCGTCGGAAGACGCCGACGGTCGATTTCGGCTATACGCCGAACAACGACACGCTCGCGGTGACCGGCACGTCGGTGACCTCGAACTCCATTCGCATCGTAGCCAGCAAACGCGTGGCCTTCTTCGGTGTGGCCGCTGGCGTCGGTCGCGATGATATCGAAGGCTCCGCGTCGCTGCGCGTCCTGGTCAACGAGACCCTGCTGGGCACCAACCAACGATTTCTCCTCACGCTCCCCGGCCTCAGTTACGCCACCACCCGCCACACCGCGTTCCTGAATGCCTCGCTCGGACTCGGTATCGCCCGCGTGGTCGGCGAGTATGGCTGGTCCGGCGAGGGGAGCATCCAGGAAACCGTCAATCAGTTCGGCGGCCGAAAGGCCGATGAAGGGTATCGCTACGGATCGCTCGGGATCGCCTTCCGCTTTTGACGGGCATTCGCCCGCATCGGCAGCCGACGACGCGCGCTTCATGCGTCGCGCCCTCGAACTTGCCGAGCGCGGGGGCGGGCGCGTGTCGCCCAATCCGAAGGTGGGTGCCGTGATCGTCAGTGAAGGTCAGATCGTCGGCGAAGGCTGGCACGCGGAGTACGGACACGCCCACGCCGAAGTCGCCGCCCTCCGTGCCGCCGGCCCGCGGGCGCACGGCGCCACGGCCTACGTCACGCTTGAGCCCTGCAACCATACCGGCAAGACCGGGCCATGCTCCGAGGCCTTGGTCGCCGCCGGCGTGGCACGGGTGGTCTTCGCGGCACACGACCCCAACCCGAAGGCGGCCGGAGGCGCGGCACGCGTGGCCGCCGCCGGGATCGACGTGGGTGGTGGCGTGCTCGAACTGGAGGCCCATGATCAGAACGCGCCGTTCTTCTTCGCCGCGCGCGGAGCCGATCGTCCCTTCGTGACCCTGAAGCTGGCGGTCTCGATCGACGGGGCCATCGTCGACGCCTCACGGCAGCCGGGTTGGCTCACGGGCGAGGAGGCCCGCGCGGCCGTGCATCGTCTCCGCGCGGAAAGCGATGCGATTGCGGTCGGGATCGGCACCGCGCTCGCCGACGATCCCGCGCTCACCGTCCGCCATGTCGTGCCGCCGCGCCGGACGCCGCTGCGCGTCGTCTTCGACCGCGCCGCACGCCTGCCGCTCGATAGCCAGCTGGCCCGGACCGCCTCCGAGCTCCCGGTGCTGGTCTTCACCGATGGCTCGTCGCCCGCATCCGAGGTGGCGCTTCACAGCGTCGGAGTGGAGACCGTCACGGTGGTGACCGCGGCCGAGGCGATGCGCCAATTGGGCACCCGCGGCGTCCGCCATCTGTTGGTGGAGGGCGGAGCCACCCTCGGGTCTTCGCTGCTGGCCGACGGACTCGTCGACCGACTGGTTATCTTTCAGGCACCGGTCATTCTCGGCGCCGGCGCCTTGTCGGCTTTCGCGGCGTTTCCATCGCAGCGGGCCGGGCAGGCGCCGCGGTTTCGCGTCGTGGAGCGGAAGGCACTGGGTGTCGACCTGATGACCGTCTACGCTGTTTCTGGAGACTGACGAGAGGATGTTCACGGGGCTCGTGGACGACCTGGGATTAATCACCCACGTCGCCGACACGCCGGCCGGGCGCGAATTGCGCATCCGTTGCCGCTATACCGACCTGGTCGACGGCGAGAGCATCGCTGTCAACGGCGCGTGCCTGACGGTACGCGAGCACGGCGTGAACGACGACGGCAGCGGGTGGTTCACTGTGGCCGCCGTGATCACCACGCTCGGTCGCACGACCATCGAGGCCTGGCCCGCCGGGGCTCGCGTCAATCTCGAGCGCGCCATGCGCCTCGGTGATCGACTCGGCGGCCACATGGTCCTCGGGCACGTCGACGATCTCGGCGCCATTACCCGCACCGAGCAGGTTGGCGATGCGTGGCTCCTCGACGTCGTGCTCCCCGTCGCCCTGCGACCGCTCATGGTCGCGCACGGCTCCATCACGGTGAACGGCGTGAGCCTCACGGTGAACGCGTTGCACGACGACGGCGTCCAGTTGTCCATCATCGAATACACGAAACGGCATACCACGCTCGGCGAACTCGTCGCCGGCGATCGGGTGCATGTGGAAGCCGATGTGCTCGCGAAGCACGTCGAACGGTTGCTGACGCCTTGGCGCAGCGCAGGGGTTGAAGTCGCATGACGGCAGCGGGCGCGGGCGAAGAGGCGCAGGAGATGGCGTTCGGCACGGTCGAGCAGGCGCTGGCCGACATCGCCGCAGGCAAGTTCATCATCGTCGCCGATGACGAAGATCGCGAGAACGAAGGCGACCTCGTGTGCGGCGCCGAGATGGTGACGCCTGAAATGGTCAACTTCATGCTCGATGCCAAGGGCATGATCTGCCTCGCCATGGAGAATGCGCTGGCTGACCACCTCGGACTCGAGATGCAGGTCGACGAGAACACCGAGGCCATGCACACCGCCTTCACGGTGAGCATCGATGCCGCGGCGAAATACGGCGTGAGCACCGGGATCAGCGCGAGCGATCGCGCCACCACCATCCGCGTGGCGGTCGATCCCAACAGCACGCGCGCTGATCTGCGCGTGCCCGGGCACATTCATCCGCTGCGCGCGCGCGATGGTGGCGTGCTGCAGCGCGTCGGGCACACCGAAGCGGCCGTCGACCTCGCGCGGCTCGCCGGGCTGCGCTCGGCCGGTGTGATCTGCGAAATCCTGAATAAGGACGGCACCACCGCGCGTCGTCCACAGCTCGAAGTCTTCGCCAAGGCGCACGGCCTCACGTTCATCACGATCGCGCAACTCGTGGCGTATCGCCTGAAGCATGAGCGGCTGGTCCATCGCGTCGCCGAAGCGCGGCTGCCCACCGCCTACGGCGAGTGGCGCATCGTGGGCTATACGAACGATGTCGACGCGCGTGAGCACATTGCAATTGCCTACGGCGACGTGGCTGAGGGTGAAGGCGTGCTGGTGCGCATGCACTCCAAGTGCCTCACCGGCGACGTCTTCCACTCCCGGCGTTGCGATTGCGGCTGGCAGCTCGATACCGCCATGCAGATGATTCAGGCCGAGGGGAAGGGTGTCATCGTGTACCTTGATCAGGAAGGCCGTGGCATCGGCTTGCTCAACAAGCTCAAGGCGTACGAACTGCAGGACAAAGGCGCCGACACCGTCGAAGCCAATGAGCAGCTCGGATTCAAGGATGACCTGCGCAACTACGGTATCGGCGCGCAGATTCTCCTCGACATGGGCGTGCAGTCCATACGCGTGCTCACCAACAATCCCCGCAAGCTCGTGGGCCTCGATGGCTACGGCCTGATCCTCAAGGATCGCGTCCGCATTGAAGCTCCCTCCACCGACGAAAACGCCTCGTATCTTGAAACGAAGCGCACCAAGCTCGGTCACCTGTTCGCAATCTGAGACGTATTCCTGATGGCCGAGTTCAACGGTAGTCCGCGCGGTGAAGGTCGCCGCATTGTCGTCGTCGCCAGTCGCTTCAACGAGGGCATCACCATGCCGCTCGCCGAAGGGGCGGTGGCGGCGTTGGTAGAGCAGGGCGTCAAGTTCGAAGACATCGACGTGCTCTGGGTCCCCGGGGCGTGGGAGATCCCGGTCGCGGTGCGCCGTGCCCTCGCCACCGAGCGCTACGAGGCGGCGGTGGCCGTGGGTGCCGTCGTGCGCGGAGACACGCCCCACTTCGACATTGTCGCCGGTGAAACCTCGCGCGGCCTCATGGATGCCATGCGCGACTTCGACGTGCCGGTCACCATGGGCGTCCTCACGACCGACACCATGGAGCAGGCCGAAGCACGCGCTGGTGGTGTGCATGGCAACAAGGGCGCGGAAGCCGCGATGGCGGCGCTCGAAATGCTCGACCTGTTCGATCAGGTCACCCCGCCCGATGAGTCCGAAGGGGACGAATAGTGTCCAACATGCAGGATGACGCCTTCTGGGACACGCCGGTCCAGGAACCGCTGGCGCCGCGCGCTGGACGCCGCTCGCGCGGCAATCGCGCGGCGACGAAAGTCGAGCGGGTGGAAACCCGCGGGCGCGCCCGTGCACTGCAGGCGCTGTACGCAGCCGATCTCCGTGATCTCACGCAGCTGCGCAAGATTGCCACACACGTGTTCGACGATCTCGCGGTCGATCCCGAGGAGCGCCTGTTCGCATCGCGCCTCGTCGCGACCGTGGCCGACAAGTGTGCGGCCCTCGATGAGGATCTCGCGCAGGTCACCAACAACTGGCGGCTCGAGCGACTCGGCGCCATCGAACGCAGCGTGCTGCGCCTCGCGGCCGCCGAGCTCGATCGCAACGAGGCACCGGTCAAGGTGGTGCTGCAGGAAGCCGTTCACCTGGCCGAACGCTACGGCACCACACGGAGCGCGCGCTTCGTGAATGGCGTGCTCGATGCCTACGCCCGCAAACTCGGGCGCCTGTGACCGGAGCCGCCGCACGTCCGGGCGACCGGCTGCGGATCGCGGTCGTCAACTGGCAGTGTCGGGAGAACCCGCTCGCCGGCGGCGCTGAGATTCATCTGCACGAGATTTTCGGACGGCTGACCAGCCGCGGGCACCACGTGATGCTGCTCTGCGGCGGGTGGCCCGGCTGTCCGCCACGCGCCACGCTCGACGGCATCGAGGTGCACCGTGTCGGGACGCGTGCCACGTTCCCCGTGCTCGTGCGCAGGCATTGGCACGCGCACTTCGCCCACGCGCACTTTGACGTCCTCATCGAGGACATCAACAAGGTGCCGGTCTTCACGCCGTGGTGGCAGTCGCCCCCGGTGGTGGCGCTCGTCCCGCACCTGTTCGGCGGTACCGCCTTCCAGGAACTGGCCGCGCCGTTGGCCACGGCGGTGTGGTTGGCTGAGCGCCCGCTGCCGTTCGTGTACCGTCATTGCGCCTTCGAGGCCATCAGCGAGAGTACCCGGGACGATCTGGTCTCCCGTGGGGTGCAACGCGACCGCATTCGCGTCATTTTCCCGGGAATCGATACCAATATTTACACGCCCGACCCCTCCCAACGTGCGGATCGGCCCGTTTTCGCCTACCTTGGCCGACTCAAGAAGTACAAGGGGGTCGACCTCGTGCTGCGGTCGTTCGCACAATGTGGCGTTCCCGAGGCTACACTGGAGATCGCTGGGGCTGGCGAATTTCGCGTCGAACTTGAAGCGTTGGCAGGAACCCTTGGGGTGGCCTCGCGGGTACGGTTTTTAGGACGTATTGACGAGACTCAGAAGTGCGCCCTGCTTCGACGGGCGTGGGCGTTCGTTTTTGCATCACCTAAAGAGGGATGGGGGATCACGAATCTCGAGGCAGCGGCAAGCGGGACTCCGGTGATTGCGTCGAACTCTCCGGGGATTCGCGAGTCCGTGCGGCATGGCGAGACCGGGTTTCTCGTTCCGCACGGCGATGTCGCAGCCATGGCCGAGTCGATGCGGTACCTCAGCGGCGAGCGTGCGCTCGTCGAACGCCTGGGGATCGCCGCGCGGCGTTTCGCCGAGGCATTTACTTGGGAAAACGCCGCCTCAGAGACTGAAGCTCACCTCCGCGAGGTGGTGGGAAAGGAGGAAGGTCGCTAATGGAGATCATCCTGCACGCGCACCATGCCGAAGTGTCGGAATCGCTCCGCGCACAGGCCGAAGCCGCCGTCATCCGCCTCGCGAAGCGATTGCATCGCGTCGCCAACGCCATTGTGCGTTTCGTAGGAGACGGGGACACCCGCCGCGTCGAGATCGTGCTGCACCGCGCGCGATCGCGTGAACTGTTCGTCTATGCCGATGCGCGTGCGTTCGCGCCGGCCCTCAGTGTCGCCGTACACCGACTGGAACGTCAGGTGTCGCGCGTGCGTCGCTCGCGACGTGTGCCCATCGACGGAGAGCGTACCGGGTGAGTCGATGCCTGACAGTGGGCACGCTGTTCGAACGGATGAAGGATCCGCTCGAACTCGAGTTGCTCGGTTCGGCATCCGGTCTCGATCGTGAGATCACGAGCCCCGAGGCGTCAAGCCCGGGGCTCGTCCTTGCCGGCTATCTCAATCGCTTTCCGTACCAGCGCATCCAGGTCCTCGGTGAAACCGAGATCACCTATCTGCAGTCGCTCACCGAAGCACAACGCACGAGCAATCTCGAACAGTTCTTCGGCTTTCCGCTCCCCTGCGCGTTCATTACGAAGCACCTCGACCCCCCCGAGCCGCTGCTGCGACTGGCTGAAGACGCGGGGGTCGCCATTCTCCGCTCTCGCTTGAAGACGGCGGAGTTCTATCGCCTCATCAAGCCGTACCTCGCCGATCAGTTCGCACCC
>JBBARJ010000126.1:0-8917 GCA_040399825.1 Gemmatimonas sp. | reverse complement strand
ACGATACAAACGCGAAAGGTCGAGGTCTGACTCGGCGCCACGATACGGCCGGCGATGACGTGGCCGTCTTCGCCATTGGTGGGGATGACGAGCACGCGTTCGGCCCTCACCGTGCCTTCAGCGTCGAGCCCATCGAGCCACGCCGTGGTGCGTTTCGCATCCACGACCTGATCGCCTTCGTTGTAAAAGGCCAGCGTGGGCACGTCGTAGCCGCTGAGCGACGCGTCGCGCACATGTTCGACCAGCGCCTGCATCGGGAAGAGCGCGGTGGACGGGTACCGCATCGTCCAGAAGCGCTTCTGCTCCTCGTTCTTGGCGACCCACTCTCGCTGCGGAATGAAGCGCGGCAGCACGACTTCGGCCCATGGTAGCGTGAGCAATCCGGCGGCGGGATCTTTCGGCCCAAAGTTCGGCGAGATGAGCACGAGTGCGTGTAGTCCCTGGCGCACGGGCTTGGGCAGCGTGGCCAGCCACACGCCGAGGGTGCCGCCGGTGCTGGTACCGATCACCAGCACGGAGTCGCCGAGCCGCCGGGCGACGTCGAGCGAGAAGGCGGCATCGCCCATCCAGTCGCGCGCCTGCACGTGCCCCAGCGAATCGCCGGGGAGTCCGTGACCGCGGAGACGCGTTTCGTACAGGTTGGCGCCGAGGGCGCGCGCCACCTCCTCGCTGACCGGGGACGTCTCCTGACGCGTGGCAGAGAATCCGTGCAGGTACACTACGCTCCACGGGGTTTTCGCGGGATTCGTGGTGTCAGCGAAGACGACGCGTTTCGCCACGTCGGGATCGGTCACCCCGGCGGCACGCTCCTGTGTGGCGAACCACGCCGGAAACTCGGCGATGCTATCGGGAAGCGCCGTCGCGACCTCATGCATCGTGGCCGCGTACGGGCTCGTGTCGGTCCACTCCACGCTGGGGCGCGGACCGGAATAGAAGATGGTGCCCAGCAGGAACAGTCCCACGGCGAAGCGCACCGTCAGTTTCGTGCGGCGCGCCGCGCGTGGTGCACTCATACGGCGTCCGACGAACTGGAGAAGTTGAAGTCGCGCACCTTGATCGGGGGCATCGCCACACCGGGGCCACCTTCACCGCCGGCCGTGCGCACTGCCGCGCCGACGCCTTCGAGGTTGTTCAGCATGAACAACGGCGAGTCGTTGAAACGGAAGTTCTTGATGGAGCGCGCGATCTTGCCGTTCTCGATCAGGAAGGTGCCGTCGCGCGTGAGCCCGGTGTACATGAGCGTGCGCGCGTCGAGCGGACGCAGATACCACAACCGCGTGACGAGCACACCGCGCGTGGTGCTGGCGATCATCGATTCGATCGTGTCTTTGCCACTCGCCATGCGCAGTGACTGCGCGCCGCCGGTGGCCGCCTTGCCCTGCTTGTTGGCCCAGAACCGGTTGTAGGCGAGCTGATTGAGCACGCCGTTCTGCACCCACGTCTGCTTCCCCGTGGGCATCCCTTCGCCGTCGAAGGGCGAACCGAGAATGAGCGGATCGGCGGGATCGGTGAGCAGCGTGACGCGCTCGTCGACGATCTTTTCACCGAGGCGCGTGCCACCGCCGGCCTTCGAGAACGCCGAGCGTCCTTCGTCGGCGGAACGCGCCTGAAACGCGCCGCCCATGAGGCTCACGAGATTGGCCGTGGCTTCGGGCTCGAAGATCACGGTGTAGCGACCGGGCTCGATGCCCACCGGATTGCGTGAGCGACGCGCCTTGTCGATGGCGCGGTCGGCCACCGACTGGAAGTCGATCGCGCTCCAGTCGTTGCTCTCGCTGCCGACCCAGCCGGAGCCGGTGCCGTCGGTGGTGCGGGCGGTGAGCGTGTAGTTGGCGCTCGTGCCGCGGTGATACGCGAACAGGCCAGCGCTGTTGCCGATCGCGCTGGCGCTGGCGTTACAGATGATGAAGCCGGCCACCGTGAGATCCTTGGCGGCGCGCGCCGGTGCCAGTGCCGTCATGGCGGCCTTGGCACGATCTTCGGCCGAGAGATCGGCAGTGCGATCGAACCACGCGTTCACCGGCGCGTACGTCTGCGGCGGCAGTTCGCCGAGATACTCGGGATCTTCCGGCGCCAGTCGCGCGAGCGCCTCCGACTGCTCGACGGCGCGACGCAGTCCTTCGTCGCTGCGATCGTTGGTGACCACGCTGGCTTTGCGTTTGCCGAACACGCTCTGAATGCGGATGGTGCTGTTGGTGGTGACACCCGACGTCGACATCTGATTGTCGGCGAAGCGCAAATTCGTTTCGCGCGAGCTGTTCACCGACACACGCACGGCGTCGGCCTTGGACAGCTTTACGGCGCGTTCTACGATGGCCTGCGCCTGTTCGCGCGAGAGCACGCCGATGGCGGCCATGGCTTTCGTGTCGCGCATCGTATCGCTCATGGACTCGCTCATACGGTGCGTCCCGTGTTGATGATGTTCGCGTTCTTGAAGCGCGTGGGCGGGCAGCCGTGGCTGACGGCGTTGGCCTGTCCGGGCTGGCCCTTGCCATCGTTGAAGGTGCCGCCGAATTCGTAGCTGCTCTTGCCGCCGAGCATGTCGAGCGTGTTCCAGAAGTCCGGCGTCCGCATCTGATACGCGGCGTCCTTGACCTGGCCCACGATCTTGCCCTTGCGCACTTCGTAGCACAGCTGCGCGCCGAACTGTGCGTTGTAGCGCTGCTGGTCGATGGAGTACGAGGCGCGGCCGATCATGGCGATGCCCTTGTCGGTGGCGGCGATGAGATCGTCCCAGCTCAAGTCCTTCGCCCCCGGCTGCAGCGACACATTCGGCATGCGCTGGAACTGCACGTCGGCCCAGCTCTGCGCGTACGAACAGCCGTGCGAGCGCACCGGCTTGCCGTTCTTGGCGTACCACGACGACAGCCACGGCGCCTGTTCACGCGTGGTCTGGTAGTCGTTGAGTATGCCGTCCTTCACGATGTGGAAGGTGTCGGGCTGCACACCGTCGTCGTCGTAGCCGATGGTGGCGAGGGCGCCGACTTCGTCGCGGTTGCCTACGAGGTTCATCATTGGCGGTCCGAGCTTGAGCGAACCGAGCACCTTCTCCGGCGGCGCCATGAAGCTGGTGCCGGCGTAGTTGGCTTCGTAGCCCATGGCGCGATCGAGCTCGGTGGGGTGCGCCAGCGATTCGTGAATGGTCAGGAACAGCTGCGACGGGTGCAGAATGAGGTCGTAGCGCCCCGGCTCCACCGGTTTGGCGGTGAGCTTTTCGGCGGCTTCCTCTCCCCACTTGGTGGCGTTCTTCACGATGTCGGCTTCGAGCACGTATTCCCAGCCGCGACCGGCGGGCTGCACGACTTCGGGGCCGCGCACCGCGGTGCCGGAGCGATCGGGAGCCACGGCGGTGCAGCTCATCGTGACCCAGCTGCGCACGTAGTCCTGCGTGATCACCGAGCCGTCGGTGTTCGCGTAGTTGCGCTCTTCCTTCACGAACGAGAGGCCGGAGTTCACGAAGCGCACGTTAGGCACTTTCAGCGCTTCGGCGTTGGCGCGCAGCAGCAGATCGACCTTGGTTTCCACCGGTACGGTGAACGGGTCGATCTGATAGGCGCTGCGCCATGTCGCATTCGGATGCGCCGGCGACGGTGCGAGTTCGACGCGGCGGTCACGCGCGATGCGATTGGCCTTGGCGATGGCGACCGCTTCCTGCGCGGCCGTGCCGACGCCCTCCTTGGTGAGTTCCTGCGTGGCGCAGAAGCCCCAGCAGCCGTCGACCAACACGCGCACCCCGCAGCCCATGGTGTCGGTGTCGACGACGTCGGTGACCTGACGTTCGCGCGTCTGGATGCTGTTGTTGCGATTGCGCGAGATGCGCACGTCGGCCCATGAGGCGCCGTAGCGCTTGGCGGCGTCGAGCGCCTCCATCATGAGCTCGCGGGTGGCCGCGTCGGTGTACAGCGCGGGGAGCGGCTTGAACCCGGGCAGGGCACGCAGCGCGCTGGGGCCGATCGCCAGCGCGCCGAGGGCGGCACCGCCGGTGACGAGAAAATCGCGACGAGTAGTCATGGCTGGAATGTATCGCCGCCGACGGATTCGGTCACGCGTGTGGGTGCGCGCCTTTGGGCGTCCCTGGTCAGTGAGGGGCTGGGTGCTGATGCCGCGTCTGGCGGTGTCGTTGAAAGCTCCGTAACAGCCAGAACACGGAGATCGCGGATTGCACCGAACAAACACGGATAAGCAAAAAGCGCTGTTGGCTTATCTGTGGCCGTTTCGGTGTGATCCGTGATCTCCGTGTTCCGGCTGTTGCTGTTGCTGGTGCAGAGCCCTACGCCACCACCTTGGTCATCGGAATCAACGGCAACGTGGTCCCGTCGGGCATCGGGTAGTCCACGCCGGCGTCCGGCACGAAACCCAACGCCCGGTATAACGGCTCGCCCGGCCGCGTCGACATCAGGGACAGCCTCGAGAATCCGGCGCGTTCGGCGGCGGCGCTGCAGACACCGAGGAGTCGCCGAGCGTGTCCGTGGCGGGCGTGGTCCGGGTGGACGTAGAAGGCGCGGATGCGGGCCGGTGACGTGGCGGGATCGAGGCGTCCTTCACCGCGGTCATGGAACTGATCGCCGCCGAACAACGTCTGGCGATCGCTCCATCCGCCGGCGGCGACGATCGCGCCGTGTTGCTCGAGCACGAAGTAGCTACGATCGTGAATGAGACTCGAGTCGACGCCGAACACGTAGGCCAGAGCACTCGTGATCTGTGCGTCGGTGTAGTACTCGGCCGCGAGGCGGCGCACTGAAAGATCGATCAACGCGGTCAGCGCCGGCACGTCGGCGTAGCGCGCCACGCGGCAGTGCGGCGCACTGGCCATGGCGTCCACCGCGCGCCATCCCTCGGGCCATGGGCCGTATCCTGCGTCAGCATTGACGTGCCCCGCGTCACCCAGGTCCCACAGGCGGCTGCCCCACGCCGCAGCGAAATGCGCCGCCTGCGCAAAGGTGACGTATGGGTCGGTGTGGCTGGCCACCACGGTGCTCGGGAAGGGGAGCGTGTGCAGCGGAATCGGCGCGAACCCCGTGGGGCCGCTCGGATACACGGCCGACAACGGATCGCTGGGCGCGACCAGTAGTGCACCGCGCACCCGCATGACGAGGTCCAGCGGTGCCTCGCGTGACCAATGGGCGACCATGCCACAGGCACTGCTGTGCGCGACCAGTACGACGTCGTGGGTGCTCTCCGCGAGCACGTGCGTGAGCCGCGCCACCCAGTCGGCGCAGTCGGGGGCGGCCCACTCCCGCTGCACCACGCGCTCAACGACCAGTGTGGTGGCCTGCGCTTGCCACAGCGACTGCCAATGCGCCGGTCCGGAGTCGTACAGACCGGGCAGCACCAGCACCATCGCCGGGGTATCAGATGGCACCGATGGCCCGCGCGAGAATGGCCGGATCGATGTTCCCGCCCGTAACCACGACCATCGTGGTGCGCCCCTGCGTCTCGATCTTGCCGGCCAGCAACGCGGCCAGCGCTGCCGCGCCGCCCGGCTCCACCACCAGCTTGAGTTCACGCACGGCGAATGCGATCGCCGCGAGTACCTCGTCGTCGGTTACGGTGAGCCCGGCGCCGACGCGCGGCTGGTTGATCGAGAAGGTGAACTCCCCGGGAATCTCGGTCACGATCGCATCGCAGATGGAGCGCTTTCCGGGTTCGTTCGCCACGCGATGTCCCAGCAGAAGCGACCGCGCGGTGTCATCGAACTCCGCCGGTTCGCAGGGGTGCACCACCGTGGTGGGTGATACTGCTTCGGCGGCCAGCGCACACCCGGCCGTGAGGCCGCCACCGCCGCAGCACACCAGGAGCGTGTCGGGCGTGTATCCCAACGCCGCCGCCTGCGTCAGCGCCTCGAGCGCCAGTGTACCCTGTCCGGCCACAATGTGTCGGTCCTCGAACGGCGGCACGATCGTGAGGCCATGCTCCTGCGCGATGGCGCCACCGATCGCCACGCGGTCTTCGGTGTAGCGGTCGTACAGCACCACTTCACCGCCGAAGGCGCGCGTCCGTTCGATCTTGAGTGCCGGGGCGTCCTTCGGCATGATGATCACCGAACGCATGCCGAGCAGCGCGGCACTGTAGGCAACGGCCTGCGCGTGATTCCCGGAAGAATACGCGACCACGCCGCGCGAACGTTCGTCCTCGGTCAGTTGCAGCAGGCGATTGAGTGCGCCGCGCAACTTGAAGGAGCCGGTGTGCTGTAGTACTTCGGCCTTGAGCAGCACGCGGCCGCCGGCGCGCGCGTCGAGGGCCGGAGACGTGAGCACGGGCGTGATCTGGGCGTGCGGCGCGATGCGGGCGGCAGCGGCACGGATATCGTCGATCGTCGGGACGGCCTGGCGGGAGATGGACATGCCGAATAATCCACTCCCGCGCCCATCGACGAAAGACGCGCGTGATCAGCGCGGCGCCGCCGCGCGACGCTGCCGTTCGCTGCCACAGGTGATCGCCCGCTCGAATCGCGTGCGCGGACGCAGCACGTAGCCATCCGCCAGTCCGGAATCGACGGCCGTGCGGGCGGCCAGATACTGTGCCGGGCAGGGCGCCCAGAGCGCATCATTCATGGCGGTCGCCACCGGGGAGGGAATGCCGGTGAACACCCACAGCATGGCGATGAACATCACGGCGACGGCCAGCACCGCGACGAGTCGTCCGATCCGCCGGATGCGACGCGGGGCGGGGTCACCCGGGCGCGGCGTGAATTGCATGGGAAGATCGGATCGCTCGGGCATGGCGCAATATGGTCGTGCCGGCGGCGGCTTCGGTATCCGGGGCCGCGGGCGTTCAGCGCGTGACGGTCGGCAGGAACGTGATGGGTCCGTCGCTCGGCATGTCCATGGTACCGGTGTGCAACAGAAAACAGGTCGCGCCACTGCCACTCATCATGCCGATGGCGGGCGCACCGTTGCGTTGTCGCTCGGCCGCGAGTGCCCGAACCGACGGCAGCACGGCCGCAACACCCGCGTGCATCTCGCTCACGACCGGCTCGAAATCGTTGACGGCAAGTGTCGCGATCGATGCCCACGAGGCAAAGGCCGACGTCGGATAGGCGAACGCCTGCACCGTGTCGCCGCGCGCTTCGCGGGCCCGTGCAAACGCGCCATACGCCGCGCCCGTGTTCACGCCATTGGGGAACACGGCCAGCAACACGGACGCCGTCGGCAGTGCCGGCAGCGGCAACAGGCGGTCACCACGTCCCCACGCCCACGCCAGCGATTCGCCGCTCACGAGAAAGGGTACGTCGGCGCCGAGCGTGCCGGCGACCTGCAGCAACCGCTCCATACCCAACGGCGTGGGACTCATCGCCTCGAAGGCACGCAATACGGCCGCGGCGTCGGCGCTTCCACCACCGAGGCCACCGCCAACCGGGATCTGCTTCTCGATCGCGATCTCCCATCCCGTGTGCCATCCGCTCGCGTCGGTATACGCCACCGCCGCACGCCAGGCGAGGTTCTGCTCAACGGGGCCGAGTCCGCCAATGGGCATGGTCGGGCCGGCGCACGTGAGCGACGGCGGCATCGTGCCCACGCGCACGTGCACGAGGTCATGCAGTTCGAGCAACTGGAACAGTGTTTCGATGCCGTGGTAGCCACTCGCTTCACGGGCGAGGATGCGCAGCACCAGGTTGATCTTGGCGTGCGCGCACTCGGTGTGGAATTCGTTGGTCATGGAGGGTCGATCGGCGCGAGTTCGGTGCTCTTGCCACTCAGCGTACCCACGCTCAGTCCAAGCCGCGCGAAATACACGGCGCCGATAATCGTGATCGGAATGAAGCTGAGCAGGTGATACGCGAGCGCCCAGCTCACGGCGAGTTTGTCGCCGATGCCGTACACGGCCAGACCGAGCACCGACGACAGTTCGAACACACCGAAGAAGCCGGGCGAACTCGGGAGGGCGACGGCCAGTGCAACCACACCTTGCAGGAAGAACGCGGCGCTGAGTGGCACATCCATGCCGACGGCCAGAAATCCGATGTACATCGCGATCGCGTTCACGGCCCAGTGCGCGATGGCCCACGCGAGCACGGCCAGAAAGCGACGCCCGTCCCGAAGCACCGCCAAGCCGCCCATGGCGTTCTCGACGAAGCCCACCAAAACATCCTCGAAGCGCGGCAGCACACGGTGCGCGACCCATCGCACCATGGACAGCACACGCGGCGCTTGCATCACCATTGCGTAGCACACGACGAGCAGCGCGAGCATCGCCCCCACGCCGAACTGCGCCAACTCGGGCACCGTGCGACCGGCGAGCCGAACGCCCGAGGGGAAGCGCGGATCGAGCATCGCCGCGAACATCATCGCAAAGATCACGATGGCGTCAAAGATCCGATCGACGGCCAGCGAACCGAGGGCCGTCGTGATGGGCACGCGTGGCACTTCGCGAGTGATCGAAAACGCGCGGGCGAACTCACCGGCGCGAAGCGGGAAGACGTTGTTCATCATCATCCCGATGGCGGTGCTGCGCCACAGGGGGCCGAACCCAATGCGTCCAGACACCGGTTCGAGAATCGTCCGCCAGCGCCGCGCGCGCAGCGGGAAAATGCAGGTGCCGACGATCGGACTGAGCACGAACAGCAGCACGTTCGACGTGCGCAGCACGGTCCAGACGTCGCCGAGGTTCACGCCTCGCAACGTCCACCAAAGCAGGACCGCACTGAACGCGATCCCCAGTCCGCTCTTCCAATCCAGCTTCACCGCGAGTGCCCCGCGACCGCGCTCACGTGGTCACCGCAAGATCGAGCAAGTCGGAGAGCTCTTCAAACAGCGCGTGCGCCGCCGGTTCGGCGAGGGTGCCGCGCTGCCAATGCGTCGTGAGTTCGTCGCGCACCGTTCTCGCTCGCGTGATGGCCGAGTGTCCCCGATAGAGCAGGGACTCGATCGGAATCACGGCGGGTGCGACGGCCTGTTCGGGCGTGGGTGCGCCGGAC
>JBBARJ010000125.1:0-8919 GCA_040399825.1 Gemmatimonas sp. | reverse complement strand
TCGCCGAAACGGCTCACGCTGATTCCGATCCGCCGCGATGGTGTTGCTGCCGTTCGCGGCGGCGCGCCTTTCGTATTCAAATATTCCTAAGTATGGAATACGCGGCGCCCTTACACGCCTGAAAACCGGCGAGCGTGTCGATCGTGAACCGGTGGCCGGGTATGCGCGTCGACGCCTGGACGGGGCTGTCCAAGCTACCGCCGAATCATCGTCCCATCCAACAACTGCTGACGCACCGCCGTTGCTTTACCGGCGCGCTCGAGTGCGGCCCACAGGCGCGCGACCGTCTCGTCGTCCACCAACCCCGCCGGTGACCCGCCCACGGCCGGCGTGCCCATCTTCTCGCTCGTGCGGAATGCATCAACCGCCGCCACGGTTTCAGGCGTGAACACATTCACGTCGCCGCCTCGCGCCGGTACCGCTTCGCCGCGCTTGTAGAAGCCGAGCGCGTTGAGCATGACCTTGAGCTGATACACGTCACCACCGGAGAACTGCTCGAGCGTGCGGTATCCCAGCGTCTGCGACACAGCATCATAGATCCGCCGCATCTCGCTCAACGGATCGGCATTCTCGCACACGTTGATGTTCGCCGTCTGGCCGTCGCTGCGACGCGACATGCCGGGGCGCGCGTCGGCCACCACCACGGCCGCCGAGGTGCGCAATCCGTGGCGCTTGTCGCCGCCCAGCACGAAGCCCGCGTTGAGCGCGGTGATGAGTCGGTCGGCGAGATGATACGGCGTGCCTTCGCTTGCTTCGAAGCTCTTCGCTACCGCCTCGATCACTTCGGGGCCCACGAGAATATTGCCCTGCGTCACATAGTTCTTCCCGGCACGATGGCCCGCCCACGCGTTCGGGCCGGTGCCGGTGTGCTGCGCTGAACGACCGTCAATCGAGATCACCGCCACCTGCCGTGACTGGAATCCGCTGTCGGCGGCCAGCGCGCGTTTGAGCGCCGCATCGGGGGCGTCGCCACGCGCAAGCGCGTCGAGCAGTTCGATGCCATACTCCGTGCGCGTGTTGGCCTGTGTCGCCACCGCGCCTACGCCTTTCCGCACCCACGGCACGCCATTGCCCACGCAGGGCACGCGCGTGGTCACCGCGACCCCCACTTCGCCGGTGCGCGGATCAATGGCGGCAATGGAAAACGTGTGGAACACGAGGGAGTCGCGCCACGCGTACGGCTCCTGCGCCTGCGCCGTGCGCGGTGTGGCAGTGATGGCGAGCGTGAATACGGCGGCAATTGCGGTCAGGCGCATCAGCGTGGTCCGGGGCCGAGGTAGCGGTCAAAGTGTGCCACCAGCTTTCGCAGGAGGTACGTGGCGTAATATGGGCGCTGCGTCCAGCCGTGGGTGGCCGCCGGCGCGAACGCGAAGTCGAAATCCTTGCCGTGCTTCATGAACTCTTCCGCCAGCGCCACCGCCGACGAGAAGGGCACCACGTCGTCCTGCATGCCATGAATGAGCAGCAGATGATCGCGCAGGTTGCCGGCATACGGCAAGGCGCCGCGCGTAAAGGTGGCGGGATGTGACTGCGGACGCCGCACGATGGCGACATCATCACTGCCGAAGAGGTACGGATCGGTTGCCGCCGCCCCGGCTACGCCCGCTTGAAACAGCCCCGGCTTCTTGAGCAGCGAGTACACCGTCAGCGTGCCGCCATAGCTGCTCCCCAAGATGCCGAAGCGCGACGCGTCCACGAAGGGCAGGGACTTCATGTAGGTCACGGCGCTCTCGAGATCATCGAGATCGCCACCGCCCCAATCCATCAAGAACTTCTCACGGAAGTCGCGCCCGTAGCCAGTGCTGCCGCGCACATCGACCTGCACCACGATGTAGCCCTTCTCGAGCGCGAGATACTGCTGCAGCATGCCATTTATGCCACCCCAGCGGTTCCGCACGGTGTTCGAATACGCCGGGCCGAAGAGCACCGGATAGTGCTTCGTGGAGTCGATGTTGGGCGGAAAGAATACGCGAATGCGCAGCGGCAGCGTGTCGCTGCCATTCTTGACGCTGAGATACGTGGGCGCGATCCACGGCACGGTGGCAAACGCCGGTGTCGTGGACGTGGTGATGCGACGTTCCACGGCGCCGGGGCGCACGTCCAACAGATACAGCTCGGTGGGCTGCCGATCACTCGATGACAACAGCGCGATCGAACGTCCATCGGGCGAGACGAACGGCGCGTGCGTCCCCGGCATCGTGGTGAGCTGCCGCGACACGCCACCGCCCACATCCACGCGGAACACGTGACGCTCCGACGGGCGCGGTTCCGAACTCACGTAGTCGATGCTGTGCGTGGCGCCACGCGGAATGCCAGCGCCCGCCACATCGTGCGGCCCCGACGTGAGCGCCACGGGGGCGGCCTCACCCGGCACCACGCGGTACAGGCGATACCGGTCGTCAAGGTCGCCCGTCAGCACGATGCTGCGGCCGTCCGCGCTCCACGCCGACGCAATGTCGTTGTACACCCGCGTCTCGCGGTGGTCCGTCCACGCTACGCGAGGCGTCGGCGTGGCCACGGTGAGCACATGAATCGTGCGGTCGATGGCATCATCGCTTTCGCGATCGATCATCAGCGTGCCGGTGGTCGACCACGCGAAATGCACAATGCGCGTACGGCTGGAGTCGGCTAACTCCACCATCTGCAGTGCGCGGGTGGCCACGTTGTAGAGGCCCACCTTGCGCACTTCATTGGTCTGCCCCGGGGCGCCGCGGCGCAGGGTGTTCATCTGCACCGTGTCGCCGAGATAGTACGGCATGCTGAAACGCGGTACGCCGCGTCGGTCCACGTAGTGCACCGCGATCGTGCGGGAATCCGGAGACCACGCATAGGCGGGTGACGGGCCGCTCCACGTGGCACCGCCGATTTCCACGTCGCGGCCGTAATACGTACCCAGCGCAATCGTGCCGATCGGTGCGACCGCCACGTTCGTGGCGCGCAGCGGCGTCTTGCCAGTCATTGGCAGCAGCCAGAGATCGCCCTCGCGCAGGAACGACACGGTCGATCCGTCGGGCGCGATCGCGAGTTCGGTCACCTCGCCAATCCCGCTCGGCAGCGGAGTGGGCACCGACGTCGTCGATGCCGTTCGTGCGGCGGGTGCGATCGCGACGCGCCAGAGCGAGTCGCCCTGCACGAACACGATCGCGCTCCCGTCGGGCGTCCACACGAATTCGCCAACGCGCCCGGTGCTGGTCGCGGGCAGCAGGCGGCGCGGCACCGTGCCTCCACGGTCCACCAGCCAGAGCGACCGATCGGGGTGCGCCGCATCGCTCCAGAGAAAGGCCACCATCTTCGAATCGGGAGACCAGCTGGGCGACGATGGCGCTATCCCCGTGAGCGTCGGCCCCGCGGTAATCCGTTCGAGGGTGAGTGGGTTGCGGGCGGGCGTGGCCTGGGCCGCGAGCAGGCTGGGGGCGACCGCCGCAACGGTCGCGAGGAGTGTCCGGACAATGAGGTGCATCGCCCGAACATACAGTCTGCACCGGAAAAAAGAGGGGCGATCCGATTGGACCGCCCCCCGTGTTCTCTATCCGGCCAGGATCGGCAGATGCCGGATTTTTTCCTGCCATTCTCGCGGGCCGGTCT
This sequence comes from Gemmatimonas sp., assembly GCA_040399825.1. Taxonomy (GTDB): domain Bacteria; phylum Gemmatimonadota; class Gemmatimonadetes; order Gemmatimonadales; family Gemmatimonadaceae; genus Gemmatimonas. The sequence goes on along the minus strand of JBBARJ010000125.1, from coordinate 5,334 downwards.
CGTGCACGTTGCTGCCGGCCGCATCGACCGCCACCGTGACCGGCATGTCCTCCACCTCGAACTCGTAGATCGCCTCCATGCCGAGGTCCTCGAACGCCACCACGCGTGACGAGCGAATCGCCTTGGACACCAGATAAGCCGCGCCACCCACCGCCATCAGATACGCGGCCTTGTGCTTGCGAATCGCTTCGAGCCCGACCGGACCACGCTCGGCCTTGCCGATCATCGAGATCAGCCCCGTCTTGGCCAGCATCATCTCCGTGTAGTTGTCCATGCGCGTGGCCGTGGTGGGGCCGGCAGGGCCCACGGCTTCATCGCGCACCGGATCGACGGGACCCACGTAGTAGATCACGCGATTGGTGAAGTCGACGCCCGCGGGCAGCCCCTCGCCCTTCGCGAACAGATCGGCAATCCGCTTGTGGGCCGCGTCGCGTCCCGTGAGCAACTTGCCGCTGAGCAGCAGCCGATCGCCAGCCGTCCACGTGGCCACGATCTCGGGGGTGAGCGTGTCGAGGTCCACACGCTTGGCGTTTGCATCGGGGCGCCACGTGACATTGGGCCAGTCGGACAGCTTTGGCACCGGCAACGAGACCGCACCGCTGCCATCGAGCGTGAAGTGCGCATGCCGGGTGGCGGCGCAGTTCGGGATCATCGCGATCGGCTTCGACGCGGCGTGCGTGGGGTAATCGAAGATCTTCACGTCGAGCACGGTGGAAAGACCACCGAGGCCCTGGGCACCGATCCCAAGCGCGTTGATCTTGTCGCACAGCTCGATACGCAGCTCTTCGATCTTGTTCTGCGGACCACGCGCCTTGAGCTGCGTCATGTCGATGTGCTCCATGAGCGATTCCTTCGCCATGAGCATCGCCTTCTCCGCCGTGCCACCGATGCCGATGCCGAGCATGCCCGGTGGGCACCAGCCGGCGCCCATGAGGGGCACCGTCTTCATGACCCAGTCCACGATCGAGTCATTCGGGTTGAGCATGGCGAACTTCGACTTGTTCTCCGAGCCGCCGCCCTTGGCCGCCAGCTTCACCTCGACGGTGTCGCCGGGTACGATCTCGTAGTGCACCACCGCCGGCGTGTTGTCGCGCGTGTTTTTTCGCGTAAAGGCGGGGTCGGACACGATCGACGCGCGCAGCACGTTGTCGGGCTGCAGATAGGCGCGTCGCACGCCTTCGTTCACCATGTCCTGCACGGACATCGTGGCGTCCCAGCGCACGTTCATGCCTACCTTCAGAAACACCACCACGATGCCGGTGTCCTGGCAGATCGGGCGATGCCCTTCGGCGCACATGCGCGAGTTGGTGAGAATCTGCGCGATCGCGTCCTTGGCGGCCGGGCTCTGTTCCTTCTCGTAGGCGTCGCCCAGCGCGTGGATGTAGTCCAGCGGATGGAAGTACGAGATGTGCTGAAGCGCGTCCGCGATGGACTGAATGAAGTCGGCTTGGGCGATGGTCGTCATAGGTTGTAAAATAGCGCACGATTCGCGCGTGAGCCCCACTTCATCACGGGCGACTTTCCCCCAGGCACCCACATCAATGGGTGAGCCTGCCGCCGCACCGTGGTCATCGCGCCCCTTCCGCCGGCTTGGCCAGCAGCCCGTCGACTCGTACGGTCCACCCGGCACGGATCCGCGACACATGTTCGGCCGAACCACGCGGCTTCACCTTGCGCCACCGCGGCAGCTGCTGATCCCAGCCATCCAGCAGCCAGCGCGCCCGCGCGCTATTCGTGCGCTGCTGATGCAACTGCAGCAGGCGCGACAACAAGACGGTGTCGTCGTGATCGAGATCGGCCAACAGCACCATCTCGTGATTCAAGCGGCTCGCGAACGTATCGGCCTCATCGAACACATAGGCCACGCCGTTCGACATGCCCGCGCCGAAGTTGCGCCCGGCCCGGCCAAGCACCGCCACCACGCCCCCCGTCATGTACTCACACGCGTGGTTGCCCACGCCCTCCACCACGGCGCAGGCACCCGAGTTCCGCACCGCAAAGCGGTCGCCGGCCTGACCGGCGGCACAGAGCACCCCGTCCGTGGCGCCGTACAGCACCGTGTTGCCGATGATCATGTTCAGGTGACTCGCGCCGCGGTATCGCGCATCGCGGAACGGACGCACGCTGATCTCGGCCCCGTTCAAACTCTTGCCCACGTAGTCGTTGGCCTCCCCCTCCAGCGACAGGCGCATACCCCGCAGCGCGAAGGCGCCGAAGCTCTGACCTGCGCTGCCGCGGAATTCGGCGTGCAACGTACCGTCCGGCAAGCCTGCGTCACCGAAGCGCTCAGCCAAGGCGCCGGCCACGCGACCACCCACGGTGAGGTGGTGATTGCGGATGTCGTATGCGCCGTGGAACGCCGCACCGGTCGCGATCGTGGCCGCGGCATCGAGCAGGATCTGCGCATCCAGCGAGTCGTTGCCGTGCCGTTCGTTGCGCACGAGCGTGCGGCGACGTGCGTCCTCTTTGCGTCGCGGCGGTGACAGCACCATCGACAGATCCAGCATGGCCGATCGCGGCATCTCCGGTCGTTCGGCGCGCTGCAGCAACTCCACCTGGCCGATGATGTCGTCGAGCGACCGGGCGCCGAGCAACGCCAGCTCGGTGCGAACGTCCTCTGCCATGCGCGAAAAGAAGCTGATCACCTGTTCCGGCGTGCCGCGGAACTTCGCCCGCAAGTCTTCGCGCTGCGTCGCGATGCCGGTGGGGCAGGTGTTCAGGTGGCACTGCCGCGCCATGTCGCACCCCATCGCCACCAACGGCGCGGTGCCGAACCCGTACGATTCTGCGCCCAGGAGCGCCGCGATGATCACGTCACGCGCCGTGCGCAGGCCGCCGTCCACGCGCACCTCTACCCGATGGCGCAGTCCGTTCTCGACGAGCACCCGCTGTGCTTCGGCCAGTCCCAGTTCCCACGGGGCGCCGGCGTGCTTGATGCTCGACAGCGGAGACGCACCCGTGCCCCCCGAGTGTCCGGCAATGAGCACGTAGTCGGCGAACGCCTTCGCGACACCGGCGGCCACGGTGCCCACGCCCGACGACGCCACCAGCTTCACCCCCACCCGCGCCCGCGGGTTCACCGTCTTGAGATCGTGCACCAGTTGGGCCAGATCTTCGATGGAGTAAATGTCATGATGCGGCGGCGGTGAAATGAGCGTCACGCCGGGCGTGGAGTGCCGCAGCCGCGCGATGAGATCCGTGACCTTGAAGCCCGGTAACTGTCCGCCTTCGCCCGGCTTCGCCCCCTGCACGATCTTGATTTCGATCTCTTCGGCGCGCACCAGATACTCGGTGGTCACACCGAAGCGCGCCGATGCCACCTGCTTGATACGGCTGTCCGCCCGTTCGCTGGCAGGGCGCGTGTACAACTCGGGATCCTCACCGCCCTCGCCGGAGTTCGAGCGCGCCTGCATACGGTTCATCGCAATCGAAATCGTTTCGTGCGCTTCCGGTGACAACGACCCCAACGACATCGCCGACGAAATGAACCGCGCGCGAATCGCCTCCATCGGTTCCACCTCGTCGATCGCGATCGGCGTCACGTGGCGGAGCGCGAGCAGGTCGCGCACCGTGGCCGGCATCGTCCCCTGCGCCCGTTCGGCGAAGGTACGCCAGGCGTCATCTGCACTCGTTCCAGCGCGCGACGCCCGCGCGCTGCCGACCGCCTGTTGCAACGCCAGCACCGTCTGCGGTGCCCATCCATGTTGTTCGCCTTCCTTGCGGAAGCGCACGCGACCGAAGTCGGGCAGCGCCGACGTGGCCAGATTGTCCGGGCCATACGCGCGCCGATGCCGCAGCAGCACGTCTTCCGACAGTTCGCGCATGGTGAGCCCGCCCAGCGCCGACGTGGTACCGGCAAAGCTGCGATCGATCACGTCGGCGCCAAGGCCGATCGCGTCGAACGTCTGGGCGCCGCAATACGAGGCCAGCGTCGAGATGCCCATCTTGGCCAGCACCTTCAGCAAGCCCTTCTCCACCGCCGCCCGATAGCGCGACTGCGCCAGGGCGGGGCCGGGCCGTTCGGCGTCGGCATCGGTGCGGCCATGCGCCGCTTCGGCGAACAGCGTGGCCACCGTTTCCATGGCCAGCCACGGATGCACGGCTTCGGCGCCATACCCCACGAGCGTGGCCACGTGATGCTGCTCCATGGCATCACCCGCTTCCACCACCAGCCCCACGCGCGCGCGCAGCCCCGTGCGTACGAGATGTTGTCGCACCGCACCAACAGCCAGCAACGCGGGAATCGGTGCCCGGTCGGCGCTCATCTTCCGGTCGCTGATCACCAGCAGACGCGCGCCCTTCCGCGCCGCCACTTCCGCCCGACGGCAGAGCGTGTCGAGCGCCGCCTCGAGGGCTTCGGGGCGTGAGTGCCCTTCGTACGTGGCGTCGAGCGTGGCACACGGGAAACCCGGAAACGAACGCAGCGCCAACATTTCTTCCGGCAGCAGCACCGGATGCTCGATACGCAGCATCTGTGCGTAGGCCGGCTTCTCCACCAGCGGCGACCCACGGCGACCGAGGTGCATGCGCAGCGACATCACCATCGACTCGCGCAGCGAATCCATGGGCGGGTTCGTGACCTGCGCGAACCGCTGACGGAAATACGAGTACAGTTGCGGCGCACTGGGCGAAAGCACGGCCAGCGGCGCGTCGTCGCCCATGCTGTACACCACTTCGGCGGCCGTCGTGGCCATCGGCTCGAGCACCAAACGCAGATCCTCGTGACTGTAGCCGAACGCCAGCTGCGTCGCGCGGAGCTGGTCGCTGCTGCGCACCAGCGGTTCGGTGCCATCGCTCGTGGGCAGCGTGGACATCGCCTGCGCGATCCATTTCCCATACGGACGGCGCGTCGCCACTTCGCGCTTGGCAGCGAGGTTGCGCACGATGCGCTTGCCCGCCGTGTCCACCAGGAAGACACCGCCGGGGCCGAGCTTGCCCGTTTCCACGACGTCGCGCGGATCGAAATCCACAATGCCCACTTCGGAACCGGCCGACACCATGCCGTCGGCGCGGATCTTGTAGCGGCAGGGACGCAGGCCGTTGCGATCGAGGGACACCGCCACCTGAATGCCATCGCTGTATGCCAGCGCCGCCGGACCATCCCACGGCTCGATCACGCACTGATGGTATTCGTAGAACGCCTTCACCACCGGCTCCACGTCGGGATACTTCTCCCACGCCTGCGGCACCAACATCATCGCGGCATGCACCGGTGAACGTCCCGCGCGCACGAGCAGTTCGAGCGCGTTGTCGAGACTCGCTGAATCGCTGCCGCGCGGACGGATCGGATCGCGCACGCGTTCGGCCAGTTCCCCGAACGCAGGAGCCTCTAGC
>JBBARJ010000124.1:0-8960 GCA_040399825.1 Gemmatimonas sp. | reverse complement strand
GCGCCTCCTGCACGCTCTTATAACTGTCGATGTAATCGGTGTACTTGCCCACGACACAGATCTTCACCCGTGTGTGCGGCGTCGTGATGTGCTGCACCATGGTGCGCCAGTTCGTGAGATCGGGCGACGGGGCCGTGAGACGCAGCCGCTCCATGACGCGCTCGGCGAATCCCTGCTGCTCAAACGACAGCGGAATCTCGTAAATCGTCGGGACGTCGGGGCTCTCGATCACGGCTCCGAAATCAACGTTGCAGAACAACGCGATCTTTCGCTTCACATCATCCTGCAACGGCTTTTCGCTGCGGCAGATCAGGAAGTCCGGCTGGATACCAATCTCCATGAGCTCGCGGACCGAATGCTGCGTGGGCTTGGTCTTCACTTCCCCGGCGGCCGCGATGTACGGTACCAGCGTGAGATGCACGAACAGCGCGTTCTCCTTCCCCACTTCGCGGCGGAACTGACGGATTGCCTCGAGGAACGGCAATGATTCGATATCGCCAACCGTCCCACCCACTTCCACCAGCACCACGTCGTTGCCCGGCGCGATGCGCTTGACCGCGCCCTTAATCTCGTCGGTGATGTGCGGAATCACCTGCACCGTGGAGCCGAGGTATTCACCGCGGCGCTCCTTCGTGATCACGTTCGAGTAGATACGTCCCGTCGTGATATTGTTCGCTTGTGACAGCGGACGGTCGAGGAAGCGCTCGTAATGACCGAGATCGAGATCCGTCTCGGCGCCGTCATCCGTGACGAACACTTCGCCATGCTGGAACGGCGACATGGTTCCCGGATCGACGTTCAGGTACGGATCGAGCTTCATCATCGTCACACGAAACCCGCGTTCAACGAGCAACCGTCCAAGCGACGCGGCAGCGATTCCCTTCCCCAGCGATGACACGACACCACCGGTCACGAAGATGTACTTCGGGGTCGTCGTCTGGTTCGCGTTCGTGGTCTTGGTGGTCATCAGCAGATTCTCGCGCAGGTGGGACAAGGGAGCGGTCGCGTCAGGTGCGTCACGACTGCGTATTCAAAAGCAACGTGTTCCAGCGCAGGTTCGCGCGTTCGAGATCGTCTTCCGTGTCGATGCCGCCTTCGGCAGCAGGCACGTCGGCCACGCCGATCGCAAGACCGTGCGCCAGCGGGCGTAACTGCTCGAGGCGTTCGACGAGCTCCAGCGGATGCGGTGCCCAGCCAACCCACCGCTGCAGGGCGTCGCGTGTGTACGCGTACACACCAACATGCTGGAATGCCAGCGCCTGCTGCGCCCCGGCATCCGCCGGATCGCGCAGGTACGGAATCGGTGCTCGTGAAAAATAGAGGGCACGGCCGTCATCGCCACGCACCACTTTCACGACGTCAGGCGTGGAGAGTGTACTGACCGGAACGGGGACGGCAGCGGTCCCGATCGGCGCCAGCCCGTCGGTGACGATCGCGACCGCGCCGGCCAAGGCCTCACGTGACACGAACGGCTCGTCGCCCTGCACATTCAGGATGACATCGAAGTGGGCAAACTCCGGTCTGGCGGCGACTTCGGCCACACGATCGGTGCCGCTGGGATGGTCGTCACGGGTGAGGACCACCGGGATGCCCCTGGCTTCGCAGGCGGCGAGGACCTCGGTATGGTCGGTCGCGACGACGACGTGGTCGCCGATTCCCAACGCGAGGACGCGTTGATACACCCGGATGATGAGCGGCTCTCCGGCGAGGAGGCGCAGCGGCTTGCGGGGAAGCCGGGTCGCGCCGAGGCGCGCCGGGATCACCGCCAGTACTGACATTGTCCTGTTGGACCGGGCGTGGTTGCAGCAAAATTCACGCCAGTTAAGATACGACCTTCGGCACCTGAAGGCAAACAGGTCGTCGTTTCCCCCTTTCGCTTGCTGCATGCCGACGACCTGGTGGTGGATCGCGTTCAACGCAACGGTGCTCGCCCTACTGGCGATCGACCTCGGCGTCTTCAACCGGAAGGCGCACGCCGTGTCGGTTCGCGAGGCGCTGGGCTCGAGCGCGGTCTGGATTGCCCTGGCGATCGGGTTCGGGCTCTGGATCGGCTCGTCCATGGGCCGACAGTCGATGCTGGAGTTCTTCGCGGGCTACGTCGTCGAGCAGGCGCTGTCGGTCGACAACCTGTTCGTGTTTATCCTGATCTTCGGTTACTTCCGCATTCCCGCCGAGCTTCAGCACCGCGTGCTGTTCTGGGGGATCATCGGTGCGCTCTTCATGCGCGGGGCCATGATCGGGGCGGGCGCGGTGCTGATCGCCCAGTTCCACTGGATCATCTATCTATTCGGGGCGTTCCTGGTGTTCACGGGGGCCAAGATGGCCTTTGGCGGAGACAGCGAGATAGAACCGGAATCCAATCCGGTCATCCGTCTGGTCCGACGCTTCTTGCCGATCACCGCGACGTTCCACGGCGAGCGTTTCTTCGTGCGCGAGGTTGTCGACAGCAAAGCCGCGAAGCTCGTGGCCACGCCGTTGTTCGTGGTACTCGCGCTCGTGGAGACGACCGATGTCGTGTTTGCGGTCGATTCGATTCCGGCCATCTTCGGTGTGACGCGGAATCCGTTTCTGGTGTACACGTCGAACGTGTTTGCCATTCTCGGCTTACGCTCGATGTACTTCGTGCTCGCCGGCGTGATCGGCAAGTTTCATCTGCTGAAATACGGATTGGCGCTGGTGCTGGCGTTTGTCGGCGCGAAGATGCTCCTGTCGGAGATCTGGCCGCTCGGTATTGGCGTTTCGCTGGGCGTGGTGGGCGCGTTGCTGATAGGCAGTGTCTTGCTATCACTGATGATCGCGCCGAAGGAACCGCACGAGCACCCACCGACCGGCAACGACGCTGCGATCTAGACCGCTGCCTCGCGGAAGGCGCGTGACAGCGCGAGAAAATTCACCAGCAGATCGCGGCCGTGCTCGGTCAGGATCGACTCAGGATGAAACTGGACGCCCCACACGGGATGCGTCCGATGCTGCAGGGCATGGATTTCAGTCGGGTCATCGACCGCGACGGCTGTCACCTGCAACTCGGCTGGGAGCGTGGCACGCTCAACGATCAGTGAGTGATATCGCATCACACCAAACGGCGACGGAATTCCGGCGAACAGTCCGGTTCCGTCGTGAACGAGCGGCGACATCTTGCCGTGCATGACCCGGTCCGCCCGCGTGACCACTCCTCCGTAGGCCTCGCCGATCGCCTGATGTCCGAGGCAAACCCCGAGCAACGGGATCTCCCCGCCATAACGGCGGATCACGTCCACGGAGATGCCAGCCTCGCGCGGCGAGCACGGTCCGGGGGACACGACGATCGCATCAGGTGCCATGTCGCCCACCTGATCGACCGTGAGGGCGTCGTTCCGGTGCACCTCGAGCGTCTCACCAAGCTCGCCGAAGTACTGGACGAGGTTGTACGTGAACGAATCGTAGTTGTCGATGACGAGCAGCATGGACGTCGAGGTCAGGGACGCGGGTGAAACTGGCGGTGCACACTTCGAAGATACTCGCGATCGACGTGCGTGTAGATCTGGGTCGTCGCGATATCGGCGTGACCAAGCATCTCCTGCACCGCCCGGAGGTCGGCGCCGCCTTCCAAAAGATGGGTCGCGAAGGAGTGTCGAAGCGTGTGCGGCGAGACCGGCGTCTCGATACCGGCCATCGTGACGTACTTCCGCAGGATCTTCCATGCGCCCATCCGTGTCAGCGGCTTTCCCTGCCCGTTGAGAAACAGGATACCCTTCCCTGCTCCCCGCTCAAGCAGCGGGCGGAGTTCGCGCACGTACACCGCGACCGCGCCGATCGCTGACCGGCCGATGGGCACGAGTCGTTCCTTGCTGCCCTTTCCGAGCACGCGTACCAGGCCCTCTTCAAGTAGCACGTCTTTGAGCGCGAGCCCAATCCACTCGGAGACGCGCAAACCGGCGCCGTAGGCCAACTCGAGCATGGCGCGGTCACGAAACGCGAGACGCTCATCGAGACCGGGCGCCGCGAGCAGTCTGAGCGCGTCCTCCACGCTCAGCACCTCCGGTAACGTACGGAAGCGCGCCGGCGTGTCGAGCCGCTCGGTGGGATCGTGGGTGACCAACCCATCGGCCAGCATGATGCGGAACCAGGTGCGCAACGCTGAGATGTTGCGACGGATTGAGGTCCCGGCCAGACCGAGATCCTTCAGGTGATACACGAACTCACGCAACGCGCCCGGCGTGATTTCGGTGGCCTGCGTGATCCCCTGCTCCCGCATGAACGCGGCGCAGCGAATGACATCGCGACGGTAGGCCTCGATGGTACGCGGCGACGCTCCGTCCTCAAGCGCCAGCGCATCTTCGAAGGCGAGGAGGTGGAATCCGCGACGAAGAGCCTGCTCTTCCGGAGAGGGGGACGGCAGCGCCGCGGTCACGGACGACGCCTCCGCACTCGCCACCACATGACGCCCACGGCGACGAGAACAAGGGCCGCGGCGGCTAGCCCAAGGGCTCGTTGCTGTCCGGCCATCTGCTCCAGGAACGCGTCCGCGCTCGCGCCGGCTCGAAACGCCAGCAGGCACACGAGACCGTACCATGCCCCAGAGGCCAACGTCATCGCGATCACGGCACGGACCGCTCCGATGTCCATGGCGCCAGCGAGCGGCGGCACCACGGCCCGGACGCCAGGGAGAAAGCGGCTCACGATCACGGCGAACAGGCCTTGCGTCTTGAAACGTGCGGTCACGCGGTCGGTCGCGCCGGCTGGGAAGAGCGCCGGGAAGCGTTGCAGCAGCCATGGCAGGCCGTACCGATGTCCGAGGCCATACATCACCATAGCCCCGCCGACGTTGCCCAGCATCGTTGCCGTCCAGACGCCGAACGCCGTCCCGTTTCCACGTGCGGCAACGAACGCCCCGAGGGCGATGACGGTGTCCGCCGGCAACGGCGGAAAGATGTTCTCGGCGAACGCCGCGAGTACCAACGCGCCGTATAGCAGCGGTTCCGGCATCGACGCCAGCCACGCCAGCATCCCGGTCATGCGACTGTCCACGACATGGGCGATGCCGCAGACGACGCGGCGGAGGGGCCGCGGATCAGCGGCGCGGCAGGACGGTCGCGGTGACCATGACCGCGAGCCCTTCCTCCCGGCCGATCCAACCCATCAACTCGTTCGTCTTCCCCTTCACGAACACATCGATGTCGGTAACCTCGAGCAGCTCCGCGAGCCGCGCGCGGATCGCCGCGCGATGCGGACCAATCTTCGGACGTTGCGTCACGACGGTGATGTCGACATTCCCCACGCGCCAGCCGGCATGGTGCAGCCGCGCGACGGCCGCGGACAACATCACCGTTGAATCCTTGCCCTTGTTGGCGGCATCGGTGTCGGGGAACATCTCTCCGATGTCACCCAGCGCTGCGGCGCCGAGCAGCGCGTCCGTAACCGCATGACAGATGGCGTCACCGTCGGAGTGACCGGCGCAATGCATATCGGCCGGGATATCGATCCCGCCCAGTCGCATGGGGCCACCCTCGCCGAACCGGTGCGAGTCGTAGCCGATGCCGACGCGCAGCGGCAGCGGCATGCTCATGCCGCCACCGTGGCGTGCGCCTGCGGGCCACCGCTGATGAGCGAGTAATCCTGACGGCGGCGCGCTGGCGTGAATCCGGCATCGCGGATCAGTCGGTCGAGCTCATCGACGGTCGTGCGATGCGTGGTGTTGGCGGCCGACACCACGTTTTCCTCGATCATCAACGATCCGAAATCGTTGCAACCGTAGTTCAGCGCCATCTGCCCAACCTTCATCCCCATCGTCACCCAGCTCGACTGCAGATTCGGCACGTTGTCGAGCACGATACGCGACATCGCCACCGTTCGCAGATACGTCACCGCGTCGGTTTTGGGCATGTGGGACATCGACGGCGTGTTCTCCGGCTGCAACGGCCACGTGATGAATGCGGTGAATCCGCCGGTGCGCGCCTGCAGGTCGCGCACGCGCTGCAAGTGCTCGATGCGCTCAGCGAGCGTCTCGCCGATGCCGTACATCATCGTCACCGAGGTCTTCATACCTTCGTTGTGCGCGAGCTCCATGATTTCGAGCCAGCGATCGGCACCGGCCTTCTTGGGCGCCACGATGTCGCGCACGCGCTGCACGAGGATTTCGCCGCCGCCGCCGGGAATCGAATCGAGTCCCGCCGCCTTGAGCTCGCGGATCACGTCGCGTGCGTCCATGCGGAAGCGCGTGGCGAAGAAGTCCACTTCGCTCGGCGAGAAGCCGTGAATGTGAATGGGATGATGCTGCTTGATGTAACGCATCAGATCCAGATACCACTCAAACGGGATGTACGGATTGTGCCCGCCCTGGATCAGGATCTGCACACCGCCAAGTGATTTCGTCTCCTCGATCTTGTCGCCGATCTGTTCGAACGACAGGGTATACCCTTCCCCGTGTTTCGGACGACGGTAGAAGGCGCAGAATCCACAGTCCGCTACACAGACGTTCGTGTAGTTGATGTTGCGGTCGACGATATAGGTGACGACGCCATGGGGATGCTTCGCCTGACGCACGCGATCGGCTTCCATGCCGAGTTCGAGCAGCGGAGCGTTGGTATAGAAATCAAGAAGGTCACGCATCGAGGATTCTCTTGCGACCGGCAGCACACAGGAAGTCGATCACGCGGCGGGCAGGAAGGCGAGCGTGCCATCGGGCACGCGCCCTGCCAGTACGAGTCGACGGAAGAATTCGGTGAGGCCCGCGAGATGCGGGTACGACAAACGGTAATCCAAACCGGAGAAGTACTCGGCGCAGGCCTCGCGCGAGACTCCAGTGGCCAGCGCTGCCTGCGCGGACAGCTGCTCGAGATGAGCCAGCCCCCAATCCCGCGAGGCGATCAGCGAGGCATGCGCGGACAGCGCCGCGTGCACCGGGGCCGTACGCTGCGCGACCCAGACCGCAAAGACGAACGGCAGGCCCGTCCACGCCTTCCAGGCGCCGCCCAGGTCCTCGCGGAACGGGTAACGAACGGCCCACGACCCGCCGCGGTTGGCCTGATCGAACAGTTTCAGTGCGGCATCGCCGATGACGAGGCGCGCCTCGTGCGGTTCGTCTTCAAAGCGCGCGACATCCGCCATCTCCGCATTGCCAAGCACAAAATCGGGGCGACAGCGCCAGACGTGCTCGAACAACAGCTCGAGCAATGCCACTGAGGTCATGGAGCTGCGGCTGACGATCACTTTGAGTCCACCGAGCTCCGACGGCGGACGTTTGCTGAACAACATGACACTGCGCACCGGACCGTCGCTCGTGATCCCGAGCTCGGGGAGCAAGAGGTAACGCTTCGCGTCACGCGCATACTCGACGGCGGACACCACGCTGACATCGAGTTCGCCGTTGGCCATCAACCGGTTGAGCGCCGTCGGGATGCCCGTGATCAGGCTGCCATCGAGCGGCACGATGCCCCGGTCGATCGCGCCGTACACCGGAAAGCAGTTGATATATGGGATGCGGCCGACGCGCAGCATATCGTTCAGCTCACCGCGGCCGCGAGTGCCTCTGGCGGCTCCGCAATCGCGCCGGTCTCGTCGGAGGCGAATTCGTGGAGTACGCGATAAAACGAATCGCGTTCCGCTGGCACCTTGCCGGCTCCGCGAATCAGACCCAGAAGCTGCGGCAGTGTCATGCCCTGTGGGGTATGCGCGCCGACGGCATGATAGATCTTCTCGCGGACCACCGTGCCTTCGATGTCGTTCACGCCGAAATGCAGCGAGATCTGCGACACCGGGGTGGACACCATGATCCAGTGCGACTTGATGTGCTCGAAATTGTCGAGAAAGAGTCGGCCCACCGCCAGGTTCCGCAGGTCATCGAAGCCGGTGGTCGCGGTGCCTTCGCGCCCGAGTGTCTTGCCGAGTTCGTTGTCGTCGGGGTGATACGCGAGCGGGATGTACGCGAGGAAGCCACCGGTTTCATCCTGCAGGTCTCGCAGCATGTTGAGGTGCTGCATGCGATCCTCGAGCGACTCGACATGTCCGTACAGCATGGTGCAGTTGGACCGGATGCCGAGCTTGTGCGCGGTGCGGTGCACGTCGATGTAGTCAGTACCACCGAGCTTCTTGTCGGCGATGACGTCGCGCACGGCCGCGCTGAACGTTTCGGCACCACCGCCGGGCATCGTGTCGAGACCGGCTTCGCGTAACGCGATCAGCACGTCTTCTCGGGTCATCTTCTCGATGCGCGCGATGTGTGCGATCTCGACGGCCGTGAGTGCCTTGATGTGCACCTGCGGATGCCGCGCTTTGAGCGCGCGGAACATCGTCTGGTAGTACTCGAGGCCAGCCTCCATATCGAGGCCGCCGACGATGTGGAACTCGCGGGTGATCGACCCATCGGCGCGATCGGATTCCGCAAGCACCTGCTCGATGCTGTAGCGATACGCGCCTGCTTCTTTCGGCAATCGCGCATACCCGCAAAACACGCACGTCTTGCGCAACACGCAGACGTTGGTCGGGTTGATATGCTGATTCGAGGCGAAGGTGACGCGATCGCCGTGACGCGCGCGGTTTGCCGCGTCGGCCATGGCGCCCACACCGAGCAGATCCGGCGAACGGAAGAGGGTGACACCATCGGCGATGGACAGCCGCTCACCGACGCGCAGCTTTTCCCCGATGGGGCGCAGCGCGGGATCACGGAGTCGATCGAGATCGAACGGAATAGTGACAGGCATCAGGGCGTACTCGGGCAAGTGCGCGAACCATTCGCGCAGATCTTCACCTCGATGAACGCCCCGACGGGCCTAGTCGTGCCACCGTCGGAGTGCGATCGAGACATTGTGACCACCGAAACCAGAGCTGTTCGAAAGCGCGACGTTCACCGGCCGCGCCCGTGGCGCGTTCGGCGTGTAGTCGAGAACGCACTCGGGATCGGGAGTCGAGTAGTTGATCGTGGGGGGAATCATGTTGTCACGCATCGCCAAGGCACAGGCGATGAACTCGACGGAGCCCGCGGC
>JBBARJ010000123.1:0-8982 GCA_040399825.1 Gemmatimonas sp. | reverse complement strand
GGGCGACACCTTACAGGTTGGGCGGTGTCGCACTTCAAACTTGAGGCCGGCCTGCGAGCGAGGGATAGCCCGCCAACGCGACCATGTCCCAGAGTTCTTCGACCTCACCCAGTCTCAAGCCGGTCACAGGCCCCGAATATCCCGGTGTGCCACCAACCTTCAGGATCAGGTGACGAACCTTGCGGCCATAGCGCAGATAGGCGTCGAAGCCCGAGATATCGGCGTCTGACCCATCGACATACGCTGCCTTGGGCTTGAACTTCAACAGATTGACCATGACGAAGGGACCGTCTTCAGGCGCGTCGAAAAAGGCCTTGGCCTGATCGGCAGTGAGGTGAACCTGGTTTTTGAACTGCACGGACGGCTCCTATACCCAAAGTCACCATTTTCCTCATCACCGGCGGGATGTGGAGAGCGTCAACCAGCATGGCCGGTCGCCTACTTCCCGTTGACGCTGCATGCCGACATCGTGGCCAGCCTGGGACTGGACCTTGACGGGCCGCGCGAAGTGCGCGAGGCAACGCCACCCACGGCCGGCGCCGCAGACGCGCAGCGGCGTCGCCGGGACCCCGGCTTCCGGGAGCAGGTGCTGCGAGCCTACGAGTACCGGTGCTGCGTCTGCGGGTTCGACCTCCGCATCGGGCTCACGCCCGCAGGTCTGGAGGCAGCGCACATCCAGTGGTACCACGTCGGCGGGCCGGACATCGAGCCCAACGGACTGTCGCAGTGCGCGCTGCACCACAAGCTGTTCGACCTGGGCGCGTTCACAGTCGAGCCTTCCGAACATCGCGTGGTGTTCAGCCAGCATGCGATCAGCGGTGGTCGGGGGATGGCGGGCGAACTGCAGTTCCACGGGCGCACGATCCTCCCGCCGCAGCATGCCGACCTGTCGCCCGCACCCGAGTTCTTGGCCTGGAACGTGAAGAACGTGTTCAAGGCACCGGCGCGCCAGGCCCCTGCCGCTACACCCCGCGCAACACGCTGAACTCGCGGAACAGACGCACGGGCAATGGCGTTTCGAGCTGCCACACGATGCTCATCGGCCGGTGGCCTTCGGCGGACTCCAGCACCACAGGCCCACAGGCGCGGTAAGCATCGCCCTTGCGCGGTCGCACGAAGAGCTGGAACCGCCAGCCGTTGGTGGAGCTTTCGAGGTAGCGCCGCCCACTGGGCGTGTCCGGCCCCGCATTGTTCTGTGTCTGCCAATGGAAGCGCTCAGCGCTGATCGCGTAGTCGTGGTAAGCGATGCGGTCGTGATAGCCCTCGCTCTTGTCGAGCGTCACGAACAGCAACTCGGTCTGGCGCCTGTTCAGCGGCAGCACACCGGCCTGGAACGGCGCGCGCCGCGCCGCGGTCAGCCAGCCCACGGCCGTGAGCACCTCGCGCACACCGTAAGCGGCATGCAGGCACAGCGGCGTGTCTTCCAGGCCGGGGACGGGCATGGCACCGAGCGTTGTGCGTGCCACCAGCATGGCCGAGAGCTCGATCAGTTCGGCGGCAATGGCTGGATGGCGACGTATGCGCTCGACGAAGGCTTCGGGGCCCGCCGCCTGCTCGTGCCGGCCGTCGATCTGGTAGGCCAGCATCTGTATGCCCAGCGTATCCCTTGCCTCGAGCGCTGGCAGGTGGATTTGCCCCGCGCCAACGGCAGCCATCACGTCGAGCCGCCGCGGATCGTCCACGTGCAGCAGGTCGCCGAAGCGGCGACTGAAGTAGTCCTCTTCGGACCCCGGCTCCGCAACGATCAGGCCGGCATCGCGCTTCAGCGCCGTCCAGCCGCTGCGCCCCTGGCCGGTGCCTGCGCGGTAGACGTCCTCGAGCTCCAGCGCTTGGTCATGCAGGAAGTCAGCCAACCGCACCGCGGCGCGGCCGCGCAGGGCCGCATAGGTCTGCAGCTCCGTCTTCAAGCGGCGCCAATTCTGCGTCGTCAACGCACGCAAACCCTGCAGCACCTGCTCTCGCGTCTGGCGCTGAAGGTGGATGTGGCAGCCTGGCGGCAGGCTGCCGAAGCCTTTCTCGACGCCGTCCACGAGTTCGCGGCGCGACAGGCCAGTCAGGCTCGACAGCAGTCGGTCGAAGCGGAACTCGGTGCGATGCTGACCGACGAAGTCGAGCACCAGGCAGCTCTCCTTGCCAGGCGCCAGGCGCAGACCGCGGCCGATCTGCTGCTGGAACAGCACCGGGCTCTGCGTAGGCCGCAGCAGCAACAGCGTGTCGACCATCGGTAGGTCAATGCCTTCGTTGTAGAGGTCGACTGTGACCAGCGCACACAGCTCGCCGCTGAGCAGACGCTGGGGGCCCGACGGCGGTCCTCGGGGTTCGTCGTGCCGACTACGCAGGCGGCAGGCAGGCCGGCGCGGTTGAGCCATTCAGTCATGAACTCGGCATGCGCGACCGACACGCAGAACACGAGGGCCCGCGACCGTGCTGCGTCGGACGCCAGGCGACGCCATTCATTCACCACGAGCCGGGCGCGCACATCGTTACCCGTGACCAGGTTGTCGACCGCCTCGCGCTCGCCGGGCCTGTCCCACGGCACTGCCGAGAAGTCGGTGGCGTCGTCGCAGGCGTAGTACTCGAACGGCGCCAGCAACTGCAGGTCCAGCGCATGCCACAGGCGCAGCTCGACGGCCGGGCTGCCGTCGGGCTTGGCATCGAAGTAGGGAGTGATCGGCTGCCCGTCGCTGCGCTGCGGCGTGGCGGTCAGGCCCAGCAAGACCCGCGGGCGAACGGCCTTCACAAAGGCATCGAAACGGTCAGCGGCCAGCCGGTGGCATTCATCCACGACGATGGTGTGCCAGTGCTCGGCACCAACGGAAGCCACCAGGTTGCGGCTGGTCACGCTGTCGATGGTGGCGAAGAGGTGGTCCCGGCGCTCGGGTTCGTGCCCACCGGTCAGCAGGTCGCCGAACTCGGGGTCGCGCAGCACCTCGCGATAGGTGCGCAGGGCCTGGCGCAGGATCTCCTCGCGATGCGCCACGAACAGCAGGCGTGGGCGACCCCCTTCGCTGCGACACGTGTTGCGGTAGTCGAATGCCGCAACCACCGTCTTGCCGGTGCCGGTCGCCGCCACCACCAGGTTGCGGTGCCGACCGTGTGCACGTTCCGCCGCCAACTGCTCCAGCATGTCCTGCTGGTAGGTCTTGGGCTGCAGGTCGAAGAAGCTGATCGCGCCTGTGGGCTCGCCACCGAAGGACTCGCGGCCGAGCGCTGCGGCCAGCGCCTGCCGGTGGTCGGCGTTGTCGGGGTCGTAGCGCTGGAACTCGCTGTCGGCCCAGAGCGTCTCGAAGTGGGCGATCGCGCGGGTGAACAGGGCATCCTGTCCGCGCTGGGTCAGCTTGACGGTCCACTCCAAGCCGCCGGTCAGCGCCGCGCCCGACAGATTGGCGCTGCCCACGTAGCCCGAGCCGAAGCCCGTCTTGCGCTGGAACAACCAGGCTTTCGCATGCAGGCGCGTGCGGCGGCCGTCGAGCGACACGCGCACCTCGCAGCCCGGCAGTCGCGCCAGTTCATCGAGTGCGCGCGCCTCGGTGGCGCCGGTGTAGGTGGTGGTGAGGATGCGCAGTCGCGTGGCAGCCTGACCCTGCGCGCCGGTGGCCGTGATCTGCTGCAGGACGTCCTGCAGCTTGCGCACGCCGGAGATCGTGATGAAGCTGACCAGGATGTCGACCTGATCGGCAGAGGCCAACTCGCGCCGGATCTCCTGCAGCAGCGAAGGCGAACCCTTGCCGGCCGTGAATAGCCAAGGTGCCGCAAGCCCGATCTCGGGGGAAGCCGGAAACTGCCGATCGCGACGTACGGCACGCAGCACACGCAGGGGCGGCGCAATGAGATCGACCACCTCTGCCGCGCCGCCCTTGGCATTTGCTCCGTCGCCGGCCGCCAAGCGGCGCCGAAGCTCTACCAGCAAACCGTTGACCAGTTCGAGTTGCCGCTGGGCCCTGTCGGCCCCGTCGCCGGCGACGTCATCCAGGATCGCGCCCATCTGGCGGGTGATGGCATCCACCAACAGTTCGGCCACCCCACCGTGGAGCGACCGCACTTCTGCGCTGCCTTGCTCGAGGGCTGCGAGGGATCGGGTCAGGCTATCAGTGAGCAGCAGGTCGTAGAGACCGTCCGGGAGCGCCATGGCGTCAGCCTACTCCAATCGCTGGGCCGGGCAGCCGAATCGACCGCAGAGCTCGCCTGCGCGGCGCTGAGGGATTGGTAGCGGCCGCTGTCCGCGTCTCCCGTGACCGCGTGGGGTGTGGCGGCCTGAAGGGTGCCCGCGCACGCCTCGGGCTACCCCATGCCCATGCTGCCCTGCCGCGTGGGGCGCACAGAGGGTTCACGCGCTCCCACGCTCCACGTTGCGCACGCTTGCGAAGTTCGTCGTGTCATCGGCCAAGGGGGTAGGCCGAACTCCGCTGAAGCAGCCGGTAGCCCAGCGGCCGGAGCCCAGTAGCGGAGCCTTCGACACACGACCCAATGGTCCATCGGCTCAACCGAGCGTCCTGTGACGACACAGACCTCGTCACAAACCTCGTCACAGAGGCCCAGAAACGCCGAAGCCCGCACTGGGCGGGCTTCGTAAGTGCTTGTCAGCACTCATATTTCTTGGTTGCGGGGGCCCGATCAGACCGTTTGTTGACCAGTGTACGACGGATCAGACTGACGTCCGAACCGTGTTCTCCGTGCGCCACATCGGGCCCGCCTTGACGGAGCTCAGGTTCCGACACCGTCTGGCCGCTATTCGAAGCTGCGGCTCGCTTCTTGAGAAACCCCCACGAAGTAGATCAGCAAGCTCAACGAAGCAATTTTGACTGGCTGCTGAAGACTGAGGGCAGTCCGCCAGTTGACGGCAACGAGCGACGGCAGCCCCTCAGATTGCGGTCAATGAGGCATCAACGGCCGGTACACGGCGCATACCTGTCGGCCAATGGCGCCAGGCGAGCACCCGCAAACGACCCATTGGCGTCACCCAGCCCTGTGCCCTGAAGCAGCCGTCCTAGCCTGCCGCTGCATAAGCGGCGTGGCGTGCGAGGCCCGCGATGCGCGGGTAAACGCCAACCCGGATTCGTCGGGAGTCTTTACATCCTGTCCCGTGCTTGATGTCTTCGGAGTCCCAAGCTGTTGTTCCGTATGGCAAATCTGGGTGCGGTCCGATACTTGCATGTGATTTTTTCACTTGCGTGGTTTCTGTTGGTGTGCGCATGGTCGATAAGTCCCGGCGCCCAATCTGAACCTGGAGATACGCAAGCATGAAAACCTTCCGCGCGCGGGCCCTCGTCGGCCCATCGAAACTCAACGCCTGGGCCTCTGCGGCCGCGATGGTGGCGCTGACGGGCGCCGCGCAGGCTGCGCTGGTCAGCAATCCCAATGGCACAGTGACGGACACCACCACCAACCTGATCTGGTTGCAGAACTGGAACGGCAACGGTAGTCGGGACTGGGCCACGCAGAAGAACTGGGCAGACAACCTGACCTTTGCGGGCAGCAGCGATTGGGAGTTGCCCGAGATCAGCGAGTACGCCGCACTCTTCACCGCCTATGGCAATCTGACCTTGGTGCCTCAGTTCATGAATGTGCGGGACGTCACCTACTGGTCCGGTACGGAGTTCACCGCGGGTAGCAGCGCGTGGTCCTTCCGCCCCGCTCTCGGCACCCAGCGCGACTTCAGCCAGGGCATCCGGGTCTTTGCCGTGGCTGTGCGCCCCGGCGATGTGACCGCCTCTGTGCCGGAGCCACAGACGCTGGCGCTGGCACTGCTGGCGCTGGGCGCGACGGTGGTGGCACGCAGAAGGCGGTCAGCTTGAGGCTTCGGCGCTTCGGGCGCTTCGAGGCTTTTTCGGGGGTTTGGGGGCGGTAGCCCCCAACCGCGCGATTTTTTGATGGTCGGTCATGGCCCGCCACGAACACCTGCCGATCTACAAGGCGGCGCTGGACATGACGGTGCACTTCGAGAAGCTGGTTGCTGGCTTTTCCAGGTACCACAAGTACACGCTGGGCACGGAGTTGCGCGAGGGCACCTTCGTGGCCCAGCGTGGCGAGAGCGGCGGCGGACTGATGCGCCGAGTGCCTGTGGCGCGGTGGGTGGCTGGCAGGGAGAAGCTGGCTGATCGCGAACGACCGGTCTGACTGGACTCGAATGTCGCTTGATGGCCGGGTTGAGCCATAGAAAACCGGCCCGCGAAAGCCCGCTGCGCGTCGCATTGCTGACATTGGTCGCGGTGATGTCCCCGCGCAGAGGCAGGGCGAGGCGACGCGTCTGCGAACACCGACCGCATCCTTCCCCGATGGCCAAACTTTCATGGCCCAACTCAATGCGGGTGACGCCAGTGCCGCCGTGAAGCTGTTAATCTTTCCTTTGCACTGCCCCAGCAATTTATCCGCGGGCTCCTAGAGCCTAAGGTGCCGCATTCTTCGAGGGGTCAGGCGGTGCGTTGAACGGTAGCTGGCCACCGTGATTTTCAGTTCGCTTGTACGAGTTACGGCTCGTCGCACTGAAGGTCACGGCATTGCCGAGACCTTCTTTGCGATGGGTCCCACCCACAAAGGAAGTCCCATGGCCTCGAATCACCCCGTCAACACCTCGTCCACCACCCCCCCACCCATCGATCTCGACATCGGTCTCCCGGCGTTCGATCCACGCACTGCATCCGCCAGCAATTACACCTTGGCTGCAAATGTCGACCCAGTCGTCACTGACTCCGTCATCCTCCTTGATCCCCATTCGGTCCAAGTACCGAGCACGCCCAACAGAACCGAGACTTCCTTTGAAAACGAGCAGTTCGAAGAGCTGCGACAGGGCATTGCCGCGAAGGGCACAAACCTTCAGCCCATAAGGGTCCGCTGGATCCCCGAACTCAACGGGGTGCCGGGCCATTGGGAACTCGTGTGGGGCGAGCGCAGGCTTCGCGCTTGCCGGGAGGCTGGCCTGCGCGTGAGCGCGATCGTGGCCAAGGACGACTCATCGGCCGACGACTACATTGATCGCATCCGCGAGAACAGGGGCCGCGCCGACCTCACGCCCTGGGAGTTTTCTCAGCAGGTGCGCCACGCGCTCGAGAGGCCGCCGGGGATGCGGAAGATCGAGTTGGCCTCAAGGATCGGCTGCAACGTCTCCACGATCAGCCGCGCCAACGACATGGCCCACTTGCCAGTGGCCGTCGTGAACGCCTTTCAGTCCCCCAATGACATCAGATACGAGGACGTCAAGCCGCTGCGCGATGCCTACGAGCGCAACCCGATCGCCGTGCAGGACGAGGCCGATCGCATCCGCGCGGAGACAGAGACTCCGGCGGCAGCGCAGGTCGTCAAGCGCCTTGTTCTGGCGTCCCAGGGAAAGTTTGCATCATGCAAACAGCCGCCAGCGGCAGGTCAAACGACTGTGCTGGAAGGCGGGGGCAAGGCGGTCGGCTTCTGGCGACTGTCGCCCAAGGGCGCCATCGAAGTTCACATCGAGACGGCGATGTCTGACAACCAGCGCGACGCGATGCTCGAACAGATGACGAGCTTCCTTGCGCGAAAGGTTCTGAAGAAGGCCGTCCCGAAGCCCGCTTCGGCCGCGGCGGAAGCCATCTCGCGTGAGGAGCCCAAGGCATGAGTCGCCCCACAGTAATCGCCGACGCAGTCTCATCGCCCTCGAAGACTGACTTCGATCACGAAACGCTTTCCACATTACCGAACCCCAATGGCAAGTCGGCCCCAAACGGTTCGGTAATGTGCCCCAAGACGTCAGAGGAAGCATTGCGTAGCAAGCCAGGGGCCCCTGCAACGAGTGCTGCAAACGACGTGACACACAAGGAGGATGCGCAGCATCCTGCGCAGGGTGGCGCGGCGTTTGCGGGCGCTGTTGCAACAAGGCGGACGCAGTCTGCCGCAGTCAACGTGATCGAATCGGAATTCGAGGGCGAAGGGATTTCGTCATCGAAAAGTGACGATGTCGAAGCCTGCCCTGAATTGAGCGATGCCGAAGCGTTCGAGATCGTTAAGCGCGCACGAAGCCTGCTGTTAAATGACGCCGAGATCCGGGCAAAGAGGAAGGACACAACGCCCTCGCCGTCGACGTTGGACACGTACCAGAAAAAGTGCAAGCTTGTGGATGCCAAGATGGCCTCACTTCAGGATCCGGGTGACACGCCACTGAAAGTGGTCATGAGCAAGTACGCGCCCACAAGTAGCTTCGGTCTCATGCGAGCCGCACTCAAATCGCGAGCGATCGCGAGCGTTCGGTCTCAAGTTCTGGCACTGGCCACAATGCAACAGACGCGCCTTCGCGATGCAGCGTGGCACCGGGGCCTTCATGAGCTGGACCGTATGGTCTCGGAACTTCAGCAGGTTCTCGATCTCGACCGTGCAGAGTGCCTCGAGCCCTCTCAACGCAAGGCCGTTCGCAGCAAATCCAAGAAGTACACGCTTCACAGGCTCAAGCGCGGTTGGCGAGATGCATTCCTGACCGCCAATGAACACTCGAAGACCTATAAGCGCGCTGGCGTCCTGATGCGGTTCTGCGGGTTTCGCCCGGAGGAACTGGAGAAAGGCGTGGAGGCCGAACTGATTGGCGATCAGGTGCACGTACAGATTGCTGGAGGAAAGGTTCGGGAAACTGCCGGTCAACCGTGGCGCCGGTTCTCGCTGTTCGCGGACAGGTTTCCGCCGTGGTTCGTTGCTGAGCTGAAGTCAGGGAAGAAAACCTTCACCGCAGATCCTGACAACATGCGCACTCACCTCGTGCGGATTTCGGCCGGGCTCTATCCACGCAAGCACAAGGACGGCAAGGAAGACATCATCCTGTCGGCATACGTCTTTCGCCACGCGCTGGCCACCGACCTTCGGGGTCAAGGCTGGACAGCCGACGAGATCGCAGCGGTGCTGGGCGAGTCATCTGCGGAGACTGCGGCTTGGTATGGCCTTCGTCCACAGCGCGGTTCAAGAGATTCTGAACCTTCCGCTATCGTGAAGGGGTCGACAGAGACATGTCGCCCAGTTCGCGAACCGGAT
>JBBARJ010000122.1:0-9006 GCA_040399825.1 Gemmatimonas sp. | reverse complement strand
TCCGCTCGCGGTGGCCACGCCGCCGGGAAAGCGGGTCACGATCCAGGCGGCGGCCAGCATCGCGATGGCGTGGTACATCTGATAGCGCGCGCCGGTCTCGAATACTTCGAGCATGCGCGGCTCCAGTCGGGCCCGCAGCGCGTGCGCGCCAAATGCCCCGGCGGCGACGCCGATGCCGCCGGAGAGTGCACCGATGATGATGAAGAGACGTTCCATACGCGGAATCTAGCGGGTGGGTGCGCTTGGCTTCAGGATTTCGGGCCGATCTGGTATTCCTTCGGCGGTGTCGCGCCGAGGAGGTGCTGCACGAAATAATCCCAGCGACGGCGCATCATGTAATTCGAGGCCGCACCGTAGCCGTGCAGCGCGTTGGGGATCATGAGCAGGTCAAAGTCCTTGCCCGCCTTGATCAGCGCGTCCACGACGAGCCACGTGTTGTCGGGCGGCACGTTGTCGTCCATGGTGCCATGCGCGAGCATCAGCTTGCCCTTGAGGTTCTTGGCCAGCGTCTGATTCGCTTCCTTGTCGTAGTTGTCCACGGCGCCGGTCTTCGTGAGCAGGCCGTGATAGCGCTCGCCCCAATCGTCTTCGTAGTTGCGATTGTCGTGGTTGCCCGACTCGGAAATGCCGACCTTGAAGAAGTCGGGGTACTGGAACATCGCGGAGGCCGTCGCGAAGCCGCCGCCCGAGTGACCCCACATGCCGGCGCGCTCGAGATCGATAAAGCGGTAGCGTTCGGCCAGCTGCTTCATGCCCGCGATCTGATCGGGGAGCGTGTTGTCGCTCATGCGGCCGTAGTACGCATCGTGAAACGACTTCGATCGCGTGGGATTGCCGGTGCCGTCGATGGCGACGACGATGAAGCCCAGCTCGGCCAGCGCCTGATTGTCGCGCGTGGCGGCCGAGAACTGACGGCTGCCCACGCTACCACCCTGCGGGCCCGGGTAGATGTAGTTGATGATCGGGTACTTCTTGGTCGAGTCGAGCGTCGTCGGCGTCCACATCACGCCGTACAGGTCCCACTTGCCAGCGCGGTCCTTCACCGTGATGCGCGTGGGGGCCTTCCAGCCGGCGGCCACCAGCTTGGAGATGTCGCCCTGCTCGAGCGTCGAGATCAGCTTGCCGGTGCTCGCGTGGCGCAGCACGGCGGTCGGCGCGAGGTCGGCGCGCGACCAGCTGTCCACGAACACGGCGCCGTTGGGCGACAGCGTGGTGTTGTGGTCGCCGTCTTCCGGGGTGAGGAGCGTGAGCCCCTTGCCGTTCATGCCGATGCGATAGAGATGGCGGAAGTACGGATCGCGCCCCGGGATTTTTCCGGCGGCCACGAACCAGATCGTGCGCGCCTTCTCATCCACGCGCTCCACGGAGAGCACCGGACCGTCGCCGGTCGTGATCTTCGACTTGAGTGCGCCCGTGGTGAGATCGTACAGATACAGCTGCCCCCAGTCGTCGCGCTCGGAGAACCAGATCACCTCGTTGGTGGCCGGCAGGACGCGCCAGTTCGGGCCGTTGTCGCCGCTCTCGAACTGCGTGGCCACTTCTTCGCGCAGCACGTCGCGTACGTCACCGGTGGTGGCGTCAGCGATGCGCAGCGTGGCAATTTTATGGTCACGCGAGTTCGACAGGAACGCGAGCTTGGATCCGTCGGCGTACCACTCCACGTCGGCGAGTTCGCTGCCGCCGCACGCGATGTGATCGCACACCGACGAGCGGTGCTGATCGGCCGGCATCTTCAAGCGCACCGTCTTCGGAGCGGAAGCCGACAGGTCGATGATCACGCGGTGAATCATCGACACGACGCTGTCGCCCGGGAGCGGATACTTCCACGCGCTCAGCTCGGGGTGACCGACCTTCGTTTTCACGAGATACATCTCGCCGACGTTCCGCTGATCCTGCTGGAACGTGGCCATTTTCTTGGAGTCGGGCGACCAGGTGAGAATCGCGCGATCCGAGTGAATCCAGCCGGCGTTGTCGGTGGCGTACCCGAAGTCCTTCACGCCATCGGTCGTGACTTGTGTTTCCGTGTTCGTGGCCACATCGCGCACCCAGAGGTTCCAGTCGCGGATGAAGGCGGCCGTCTTGCCATCGGGGGAGATATGCTCGGGCGGTCGGGCACCGGGGCCGGCCGCGGGGCGGCCATTGGCGCGCGCGGGCTCAGCCGGGCAGTTGGCACCAGCGGCGGTACACTCGGTCTTGGTGCCCTTGATCGGGTCAACAACCATGAGCGGCGAGCTGCCGTCAGGCAGTCGCACGCGATACGTGAACCGTCCGTCGGGGAGCCAGGTCGGCTGCACACCGGTGCGCGCCACCAGATTCGCCGTGTTGAAGGCGAGGAAGCGTTCGGCCCGCGCATAGTCGGCGGCCGTGATGGCGCGCGACTGGGCGAACAGGGGGGCGGCCAAGAGTGGGCCGGCAAGGACGGCACGGAGGAGAGAGCGGCGCATCGGCAGGATGGGTGGAGGGTGCGTACCCATGAAAGGTGCCTCACAAGCCCATGTCAGGGAAAGCCCGAAGCCGGATCTCCAGCTATACGGCGGCGCCTCCGATCGCGGCCGCCGTGCGCAACCCCACCGCCACGAAGGTAAGCGTGCCGTTGCAGCATGACGCGGTGGGCTGAGCGGGGGCGCCGGCCACCCAGAGATTCTCGTGATCGTGCGCGCGTCCGTGCGCATCGACCACACTCTGCGTGGGATCGGAGCCCATCCGGCAGCCGCCGACCGGGTGTTCCTGGCCAAGATCGTTCGCGCTGTTCTCCATGCGCAGGATCTCACCGCCACCGGCTTTCGCCATCGTGCGGAACAGCTCACGCAGCTGCTCCTCCTGCCAGTCCTTCAGCGCGGCGCTCTCCGGCGCGTCCTTGAACGATACGTTGGGCATCGGATCGCCGAAGCGGTTGGTCTTCTTCGCGTCGAGCGACAGCGCGCTGTCTTTGTCGGGGAGCACGTCGTAGTAGCCACGCACGCGCGCCGTCGCGCCTTTCGCGCGTTGCTGCCAGTCCTGCATGAGCGCATCACCGAACTGCACCTGTCCATCGTCACCGCGCAGCCGCGGTTCGCGACCCACGCTCGACTCCCAGATGCGCAGGTCGTGGCGCAGATAGCGCGACGAGCGCGGCACGCGCATGAACTGCTTGGACACGAGCGAGTGCTGCACGTTGATCCCGGGGAACAGCTCCATGGGCAAACGAAGGTAGGCATTCACGTTGCGATGACCCGCCAGATACTTGCCCACCAATCCGCTGCGATTGGCCAGTCCGTTCGGGAAGGCGCTGCTCTTCGAGAGCAGCAGCAGATGCGGCGACCACACGAAGCCGGCCGCCAGCACGAACGTGCCACCCTCGATGGTGACCTCTTCGCCCGACGCGGTGGTCCGGTTGCCGGTGGCGCGCGTAATGCGCCCCGTCTTCGGGTCGGCCTCCAGCTTCCGTACGAGCGTTTCCGTGACGAGCGTAATGCGCTTGCGCGCGATCAACGCGTCCCACGTGAAGTCGGGCGAGTACTTGGCGCCGGTGGGGCAAATGGGATAGCAGGTGTCGCACCGCTGACACTGGGCTCGGCCGTCGTTGGCTACGGAGTTCTTCGCGCTCGGCGTGCTCCACGTGGCAATGCCGGCCTTGGTGGCCCACTGCTGTAACTGCGCGAGGTTGTAGTTGATCGGCAGCGGCGGCAACGGATACGGCTTGCCGCGCGGATCGAGCGCCACCGGGCCCTGCTCGCCAGCCACGCCCATCCGCTCTTCGGCTTCCTGATAAAACGGATCGAGGTCGTCGTAGCTGAACGGCCAGTCGCTGCCCACGCCGTACATCGAACGCAAGCGGAAGTCTTCGGGCGAATAGCGCGGTGACACGCCACCCCAGTGCATCGCCAACCCGCCCACGTTCATGCTCGGCGAGAAGCCCCACGTGGTGCCCGTGGCGTTCTGGTCGTCGAGGTGATCCTGCTTCCACGGGCTCTCTCCGTACGCGCGCCAGCGCTCGCGGGCGAGCACGCGCTCGGCGAACGGCGTGGTCGGCTTGCCTGCTTCGACGACCAGAATCGACTTGGTCGTCTTCTCGGCCAGCGAGGCGGCCATGAGCGCGGCGGTGATGCCACTGCCGACGATCACGATATCTGCACTGTGCGTGATCATGCCTTGGGCTCCGTGGTGACAGGCAATGGCTTGCGCGTGGCGTCGCCGAGGGTGCGGCACACGCCGGGGGACACGCGCGCACCGAGCGCTCTATCCCACGCATCGGGTCCTGACGACCAATGCGCCAGCAGCGCGATCGCCACATGGTTGGCATCGAGCGGCGCCGGCAGACGGTCACTGCGCTGGTCACGCAGCACCGCGCTCAGCAGCTCCTGACGCTGCGCCACAGGTAGCGTGGAGAAGCCAGCGGTGCCGTGCTTGTGTGCCAGCAGGTCCAGCGCCGTGAGTTGGGCGCGCCACGCCGGGGATGGATCGGCCGGCAGGTAGCGGATGTCGGCGTAGCCATAGCCGTGCATCTCCTCCGCCACCGGTTCGTAGCCGTCGGCCCACGCCACGAACGCATCGGTGGCGGCGCGAATGCCGGGCGCACCGAGCGAGGCCGGCAATACGGCCGTCGCCACGGCATCGAGCAACACGCGATCGAAGCCACGCACGCGCTCGGCGCCATTGTCCTGGCCGGTCGCGTTGCTGGCGGTGGGGTCTTTTACCGCGCAGCCGGTGGCAGTGGTGCCGACGGCGGCCACACCAGCGGTGAGTGCACCGGCGGTTTTGAGAAAGCTACGACGTGACGTCACTGGCGGGCTCCGGTTTGGCGAACGCTGGCCATGCGCGCACCGTCGTTTCGATACACGCGGCCACCCTTCATTACGAACGACACGCGTTGTGAGGCTTCGATCTGCGCGACCGGGTCGCCGTCGGTGGCGATGACATCGGCGGCGTAGCCCACCGCGATGCGGCCGATCTCTTTGTCGAGCCCGAGCGACTCAGCGGCACGGCTGGTGGCGCTGATGATCGCATCCATGGCCGGCTGGCCGCCGCGACGCACGCGGCACACCAGCTCTTCGGCGTTGCGTCCGTGCGCACCGGCCACGGCGTCGGTGCCGAACACGAGCTTCAACGTGGGGAGCTTGGCGGCCACCCCGATGCCCTTCTCGGCCAACGGGATCGCCTGTTCCATCGAGGCGAACCCGGCCGCGTTGTAGTTGCCGATGCCCTCGAACCACGGCTTGTGGTCGAGGTAGTTATGAAACACGAGCCCGCACTGCGGATCGAAGAACGTGCCGCGCTGCACGAGCAGCGCGCGCGTGGCGTCGTCGGCGAACACGCCGTGCTCCACCTGCGTGCAGCCGGCGCGCGCGGCGCGCTGCACCGCTTCGGCCGAATGCGCGTGCACCACCGATCGCAGTCCCTGCGCGGTGGACTCGCCGCAGGCGGCGTCGAGTTGCTCCGGCGTCATCGTGGCTTCGCCGCCGTCGCGAATCGACTTCGAAGCGAAGATCTTGATCACGTCGGCGCCACGGGCCTTGAATCGACGGACGGACGCGCGAAGCGAATCGGGTGATCCGCCGCCGGTGCGCTCGCTGAGTGAACCGAGCGACGTGATGACCCGCGGTCCCGGGATGCGGCCCGCCTTGATCGCATCGCGCAGCACGGCGTTGTCGGCCTCGCCGATGCTCTGCACCGTGGTAAAGCCAGCCCGCAGCGTGGCCCACGCGTTGCCGGCGCGTTGCAGCGTACTCACGTCGGGGGTGTCGCCATCGCGGTCCTCGTGCAGCCGCTGCTTGTCGGTGATATACCAGCCCAGATGCACGTGCGTATCGATGAGCCCGGGCAGCAGGGTGCGGGTACCCAGATCGACGCCTCCCGCGGGCAACGGACCGGCCGACGCGCGCATGGCGATGATCCGGCCACCCTGAATGGTCAGGTCCTGGTTACGCAGGGTGCGTCCGGTCCCGTCAATGACCCGCGCGGCACGCAGCACGACGGATTCGGTCGTCTGGGCCGAGAGAGTGGTGGCCGCCAGGGTGAACAGGGCCGCGAGGGCGTGACGGGACAAAGCAGGTGGGACAGGCATCGGAAGCCGGGGCAGAGGGTATACCATCTGCAAAAGAGGGCCGGGCGCGCTACACGGCAAGGCCCCATATTGCTGCGAAGCGGGGGCGCCGTCTGGTGCCCGGCCGATATGATCTCGCACGCGAGGGTTGGTCGATGCAGCGCACAGCACAGGCAGAGTGGAAGGGTACGGGCAAGGAAGGCAGCGGCACGCTCACGACGCCGAGCGGCGCGCTGAACGCCCAGCCGTATTCGTTCCAGCTCCGGTTCGTGGATGAAGACGGGCGCCATGGCACGAACCCCGAAGAACTCATCGCCGCCGCGCATGCGGGCTGTTTCTCGATGGCGCTGTCGTTCCAGCTGGCCAACGCGGGCTTTACCGCCGACGCGATCAACACGACCGCGGTACTGACCATGGAGCCGGTGGACGGCGCCCAGACGATTACGAAGATTGCGTTGCAGCTGTCGGCCACGATTCCCGGCATCAGCGACGAGCAGTTTCAGACACTGGCCGGAAATGCCAAGGCGGGCTGCCCGGTGTCGCGCCTGCTGAAGGCCGAGATCAGCCTCGAAGCGACGCTGGCCTGAGTCGCCTCGCGCGGACAAAGAACGAGGACGGCGATGCTTGCCGTCCTCGTTCTTTATGTGTTATATTCATACGTACGCATACGTGTATTTCAGCACCCGGAGGGGTGATGGCCCAAAAGATGATGCGTCCGGAGTTGCTCGATCTGGTGGCCGACCGCTTCAAGGCCCTGAGCGACCGGGCGCGGCTCAGTCTCCTGCAGGAATTGCGCGGCGGCTCGTGCACGGTGAATGAGCTGGTTGAAGCCACCGGCATGGGCCAGGCCAACGTGTCGCGGCATCTGGCCATTCTGTTCAATCACGGGCTGGTGAGCCGCGAGCGCGACGGCGTGTACGTGCGCTACGAACTGGCCGATGCCGATGTGCTCAAGCTATGCGAATTGGTGTGCGGACGATTGGAGAGCGAACTGGCCGAGCGGAAGAAGGTGATCAGCGGGCGCTGATCACCATCTGCTCCAGCTGGCCCATCGGCACGGCGCCGACCTGACGCGCCACTTCCTTGCCGTCCTTCAGGAGCGCGATCGTGGGAATGCTCCGGATCGCGAACCGTGCGGCGACACCGGGATTGCGATCGGTGTCGACCTTGGCCACGATGGCCTGCCCGCGCTGCTGCTTTGCGAACTGCGCGAAGACCGGCGCCATCATTTTGCAGGGTCCACACCAGTCGGCGTAGAAGTCCACCATCACGGGTACGGTGCTGTTCGCGATCACGGTGTCGAAGTTGGCATCGGTGAGCACCACCGGCGCGTCGAGAACCAGTGGCACCCGACAGGTTCCGCACTTCGGCTGCGCGTCGGCCCGGGACAGGTCCACGCGATTGAGTTTGCCGCAGGCGGTGCAGGGGAGCACCGCCTTTCGGGCGTTGGTGGTGGTCATCGATGGGGTTCCGTGAGTGTCAGGCGCTGCGTGTCAGGAACGACGCTTCGGCGTGCATCCGAACATACCCGCCTTCCCCAGCATGAGTTCAAGCGGGCAGAAGTTCGTGATGCTCGACTGGAACAGGTTGAACCCCACAAAGGCCGTGAAGAACAGGAAGCCGGGGTGCACGAAGGAGCCGAGAGCGACGGACAGCATGACGAAGATGCCGGCGATGCGGCGAATGACCGTGTCGTTACACATGGGTATTACTCCGGTTGAGTTGCCAGTAGAGCAGCGGAACCACCACCATCGTGAGCAGCGTGGCCACGATCGCTCCGCTCATGAGCGCGACGGCCAGCCCCTGGAAGATCGGGTCGAGCACCATCACCAGCCCGCCCACCACCACCGCGGCGGCCGTCAGCGCGATCGGACGGAACCGGACCGCACCGGCTTCGAGCACCGCGTCGGCCAGTGACCGGCCGCGAGCTTCTTCGAGCTGGATGAAGTCCACCAGCAGGATCGAGTTGCGCACGATGATGCCGGCCAGCGCGATCATGCCGATCATGCTGGTCGCGGTGAAGAACGCGCCGCTGATCGCATGCCCAGGCAGGATGCCGATGAGCGTGAGCGGAATCGGCGCCATGATGACCAGCGGAATCGTGAAGCTCTGGAACCACCCCACCACCAGCACGTAGATCAGCAGCAATACGATCGCGAAGGCGAGACCGAGATCGCGGAATACTTCGATGGTGACCTGCCACTCACCGTCCCACTTGATCGCCGTCTCGCTCACCGTCTCGGGCGGTACCGCGTTATAGCGCGTAATTGCGGCGCCGTTCACGCGGATCGCATCGAGCTGACGGTTCATGTCGAGAATCGCGTACACCGGACTCTCGATTTCACGCGCCACGTCGCCGGTCACGTAGATTGCCGGCCGCAAGTCCTTCCGAATGCGTGCGCCTTCCCGCGTGCCGTTGATTACCGTGACGAACCGGGCCAGTGGTTGCGGTCCCTGCATCGTGGCGATGGGCAGCGACAACAGCGCTTCCACACTGCTGCGCTGGTCCAGCGGCAAGCGCGGCACGATCGCGATGCCTTCTCGTGCCGTCGGCGAACTCGCGATACCGGCGGACGCGCCGGACAGGGCGAGGGACAACGTCTGCGTGATCTGCTCCACACTCGCGCCCGATTCGGCCGCTCGTACACGGTCCACGCGGAAGGTGCGCTTGGCCTGCGGTGCTTCCACGGTCCAGTCCACGTCCACCACGCCGGGCGTCTTCTCGAACACCTCCTTCACCGCACGCGCCGCCGCCAGTCGCGTCGAATCGTCACCGGCATACACCTCGGCCACCAGCGTGGAGAGCACCGGCGGGCCCGGCGGAATCTCGGCCACCTTGGCCGACGCCCGATACAGCCGCGCGATACTGTCGACACCGGGACGCACGGCCACCGCGATCGCGTGGCTCTGCCGATCGCGCTCACCCTTGGGCAGCAGGTTCACCTGCACATCGGCCACATTCGCGCCGCTGCGCATGAAGTAAT
>JBBARJ010000121.1:4673-9058 GCA_040399825.1 Gemmatimonas sp. | reverse complement strand
CGCACTTCGACGATGACGTCGTCGGGACGGGCCCTGCCGTGCAGCTGGGCTTCTTCGCAGCCCCGCCCGCCCCTCCGACCGAGGGGGAACCGGTCGAAAATGCCAAGGACCGGGCGCTGACACGGGCACTTGATCGGATCCGGGACCGTTATGGAAGCGCGGCCATCGTTCCGGCGCGCCTCGTCGATCAGGCGCGCGATACGGGGCCGAGGGTGGAAGAATGACAGGGCTTTGTTTAACTTCCCCCAGCTGAGGTTCGTTTTTTCGCCGTTTGCGCTTTCCTGTCGGGGTGTCTTCATGAGTGTCGCGTACGATCCGAACAAGCTTGGCTGGCCTGCGGCCGCCGTGACCACGGTGGCCACGTTGGGGCTGCTGTTCACCGCCTACACGATCCACAAGAACACGTATCGGCATCCGCGCGACCCGATGAACTTCCAGGTGTATCACGCGGAAGACAACGCGAAGCACACTGGCGCCGCGACGCACGAAGCCGCGACCCACGAGGCCGCGCCGGCCGCTGAGGGTGCGCCGGCCGCTCCGGCTGCCGAAGCCAAGCACTAACACGGCGCCTGTTCTGCGCGTAACGAAAGAGCACCGCGGTCCCAAGGGACCGCGGTGCTCTTTCGTTCGGGGCACGGGCTACAGCGGCAGCGTGAACCAGAACTCACTGCCTTTGCCCAGTTCGCTGTCGACGCCGATCTCACCACCGTGCGCGTCGATGATTCCTTTCGCAATGAACAACCCGAGGCCCGACCCCGCCCGAAGGAGTCGCGGCGCCTGCCAGTGACGCTCGAAGAGTCGCGGCACGTCGCTGGCGGACACGCCGGGACCGGTGTCGCGCACGGCAATCCGCACACGGTCCGCCTGACACTCGGCCGTGATGGCGATCTCACCACCGTGCGGTGTGAAGCGCACAGCGTTGCCGAGCAGATTGGACAGCACCTGCGCCAGTCGTTGCCGGTCGGCCTGCACCGGCGGAAGAGACTCGTCGATACGCCGCACGAACCGCAGCACGGCGTCTTCCATGACCGGCTCGAACATGTCCGCCAATTCCTTCACCAGTTCGGACATCAGCACCGGCTGACGCTCTACCCACAGGCGGGAACTGGCAATGCGTGAAACGTCCTGCAGATCCTGGATTAACCCGTCGGCCTGCCGGGCGGCGCCGCGAATCGCTTCCACGTCGTCACGCTCCATCAGCGGCCGCGCGTCGCCGGGCTCGCGGCTCAACACCTCACCGGTCAACATCACGATCGCATTGACCGGATTGCGCAGGTCATGCGATACGATGGCCAGCATGTCGTCGCGCTCCCGCACCGCGCGTCGCGCTTCCTGATACAATCGCGCGTTCTCGAGAGCGAGCGCCGCGAGGCCGGCAAACTGGTCGGCCACCTGAACCTCGTCGATGGTGTGCGTCGCGCCGGGTGTTGTGCGCACGAGATGCAGCGCCCCGATTGCCCGACTGCCGGCGCGGAGTGGCACAATCAACACGGCACTCGCCCCCAGGGACTCCGCGCGATCGCGTGAGCTCTGGTCGCGAAAATTCGCCGACCACCACGACGCCACGTCGGTCACGCGCTGCGCGGCGGATTCGCGTGCCACGCGCCCGGCACTGGCTGGCGGGAGATCCTCATCCAATGGCTCGGACACGCGCGACACCAGCGCCGATGACTCGTCGTGCCGCAAAGGATCCATGTGCGCAGCCGCCGCACGCCGCATATGTCCTTCCGGCGTGAGGATCTCGAGCAGACTCCAATCACCCAACAGTGGCACGGGCAGCTCGGCGATGGTCGCCATCGTCGATTCCACGTCGAGCGACGCCGCCAGGACCCACCCGGCCGTGATCAACAGCTTCTGGCGCGTCTCACTTTTCCGCCGTTCGCTGACGTCGCGCAAGGTCACCATGAAGGTGCGCTCGCCCAACATGGTCACGCGCGCGATCGATGCTTCGGCAGGGAATTGCTCGCCGTTTCGGCGAAGCCCCGCGATTTGGCGACGCTCGGCCATGCGCCGGGATTCAGTGCCGCCCTCAGCGAACGTGCGGACATGCCCGCGATGTACGGCCCGGGCCGCCATCGGGAGCAGCCGATCGAGTGGCTGCCCGAGCATGTCGTCTTCGGTCCACCCGAAAATGTGCTCCGCGCCCTTATTAAAGCGCACGATGCGGAAACTGTCATCGAGCGCGATAATGGCGTCAGCGGCGATATCGACGATTGCCGCGAGCGCTGCATGCGAATGCGTGTCAGCCATTCCAAGACAATAGCCTCTCGGCCTAGGACTTTTCCAGCATCTGGCCCATCTGGTCCCTCTGAAGTTGCCGGTGCGACCGGCCGCTCGCCCCCTTCACGCCGATCTGCTCATGCGCTGGACCTCGATTCCCCGATTGCCGGCGGCGGCCCTCGCCTTCCTCGCGGCGGGGACGGTCGCGCCGCTGATGATGAGCGCCGATCCGTGGCGGAACCGGATCTGGTTCGCCGGTCTCGTGCTCACCGGCACCCCCGTCGTGTGGCGCACCTTCTCCGGGTTGCTGCGCGGCGCGTTCGCGGCCGACGTGGTGGCGATGCTGGCGATCGCCGGCTCGATCCTGCTGGGACAGCCGCTGGCTGGGCTGGTGGTGGTGCTCATGCAGACCGGCGGCGAAGCGCTCGACGCGTATGCCGTCGCGCGTGCCTCGGGCGCGGTGGAGGCACTCGAGGCCGACGCGCCTCGTACGGCGCATCGGGTGGTGACGGGTCAGGTGCACGACATCGAGGCCATCGAGATCACACCGGGCGATGAACTCTTGGTCCGGCCCGGCGAACTGGTGCCCTGCGATGGCACCGTGGTCAGTGGTTCGTCGCACGTCGATACCTCTCGGCTCACCGGGGAACCCATTCCGGTACGCGCGGCCGCTGGGACATCGTTGCTCTCCGGTAGCGTCAATCAGGAGGGGGCCCTGACGCTGCGCGCGGTGCGCACCTCGCAGGACAGCCAGTACGCCCGCATCGTGGACCTGGTGCGGACCGCGCAGGCCTCCAAGAGTCCGCTGCAGCGCACGGCGGACAAGTGGGCAGTGTGGTTTACACCGCTCACCATCGGCGCCTGCGTGCTGGCGTGGTTCGTGTCTCATGATTGGAACCGCGTGTTGGCGTTGCTCGTGGTCGCGACCCCCTGCCCGCTCATTCTGGCGGCCCCGGTGGCGATCATCGGCGGCATCAATCGCGCGGCGAAACGCTCCATCATTGTGCGTAACGGCGGCGCGCTGGAAGCGCTGGCCTCGGTGAACTCGGCGGTCTTCGACAAGACGGGCACGCTGACCGTGGGCAAGCCGCGCGTGCATCAGGTCGTCACCGACGATGGTGTCTCCGCCGAGGCAATGCTAGGAATAGCGGCGGCCGTGGAGCAAGGCTCGGGACACTTGCTGGCCCGCGTCATCGTGGCCGAGGCCGAGTTGCGCGGGGCGACGATGCGGATCGCCACAGAGTTGGTGGAGACCGCGGGGCGCGGTGTCACGGGCCGGGTAGACGGTCGCTACGTGGCGGTGGGGTCACCCGACTTCGTGCGCGAGCGGGTACCGTCGATGGCCGCGCGACTGGCGGCGCTCGAGGTGGGATCGTCGGGGTTGCGCGCGTATGTGGCCACCGACGGCAGGAACGAGGGCGTGGACAGCGGGCACGTGGCGTCAGTGGCACGCATCGAGTTTGCCGACGAGCTCCGCGAAGAACTGGCGCCGATGTTCGCGGAGTTGGCCGCGCTGGGGATTACCGACGCGTATCTGTTTTCGGGTGATACGGCGGCGAACGTGGCGAAGATCGCGCAGGCGGTGGGGATCACGCAGTACGAAGGCGATCTCACGGCGGAGGCGAAGGTGGCGCGCGTGGCGGCCTTGGAGGCGCGCGGTCGTCGCGTGGTGATGGTAGGCGACGGCACCAACGACGCGCCGTCGCTGACCACGGCCACGGTGGGCATCGCGCTGGCCGGACACGGAGGCGGCGTGGTGGCGGAAGCGGCCGACGTGGTGCTGCTGATCGACGATCCGCGTCGCGTACCGGAAGCGGTACGGATTGGGCGGCGATCGCTGATGATCGCGAAGCAGTCGATCTTTGTTGGGCTCGGGCTGTCGCTGGTGGGGATGGGGTTTGCGG
Organism: Gemmatimonas sp.; assembly: GCA_040399825.1. Lineage (GTDB taxonomy): Bacteria > Gemmatimonadota > Gemmatimonadetes > Gemmatimonadales > Gemmatimonadaceae > Gemmatimonas. The sequence continues at coordinate 4,934 of JBBARJ010000121.1, read as the reverse complement.
CGGCGGGGATGCTGACGCCGGTGGCGGGGGCGTTGATCCAAGAGGTGATCGATGTGGCGGTGATTTTTAATGCGTTGCGCGCCGCGAGCGGTGGCCGAACAGCGAGGAGCGCGACGCGGTAAGGGGGTGGGACGGCGCGATCAGGCCGATTTGAGCAGCAGGCTGTCGGCCACACACACACGGTCCCGACCATTCTGCTTGGCCTTGTACAACGCCTTGTCGGCACGCGCGATCCACTCTTCCAGCGCTTCGTCCGCGTCC
>JBBARJ010000121.1:0-4663 GCA_040399825.1 Gemmatimonas sp. | reverse complement strand
CGCGTCCAGCTGAGCCACGCCCACGGACGCGCCAATCGAGAACTCCATGGCCGGGTGCGGCGCCGGCATGGCCGCCACGTATTCCTGGAGCCGACGCGCGAGGATCTGCGCCATCTTCCAGTCGGTGTTGTGCAGAATCGCCGCGAACTCGTCCCCGCCGTACCGACAGAGCACGTCGCTCTCCCGCAGGAACACCTTCGCCAGCGCGCCACCCAGGTTGGCAATGGCGGCGTCACCCGCTTGATGCCCGTACATGTCGTTCACGAGCTTCAGCTTGTCGAGATCGATCATCAGCAACACCACCGGCTGGCGGCCCAACGCGAACCGCTGCACCGCACGCGGCCCCATGATGTCGAACAGCTTGCGATTACCAATGCCGGTGAGCGGGTCCGTCGTGCTCTCCTTCCGCGCCTCCTCGAGCTGCTTACCCATACGGTCGAGCTTTGTGGCCAGCACCACGTAGTGTTCCTGCTGCTGCTCGCGACGCGTCTGTAGCGCCCCCTCGATCGCCAGCACGGCGCCCAGGACGTCCTGCTTGATCGACCCGGCCTGCAAGCGCTTGAGCGCATGCTTCGCGCGATCCATCTCGCTGTCCGTCGACGCATCGGCCGTTCGGTCGATCTTGACCGCGTTGTGCACCGTCTCGACGCAGGCCCAGAGGGCCTCACGCAGCTCCGAAATCGACGACTCCAGATACCGGTGCTCATCACGTCGCTGCTCGGTGACCACGCGAACCACACCGCCCCAATCGCGATCCTGCACACCCACCGATCGTGTGCCGTTCCCCTCGTCGAGGGCGTAGCCGAGGGTGGCGTGGCGGTGCCAGCGCGCGAGTTCTTCAGCGCTCTCTTCTCCCGGTCGATCGGGGAGATCGATCGGGTAGCGCGCGAGCGCGGTCAGCACACCACCCAGCGCGTCGAGCACGAGGCCAAGAGCTGCCTCGCTGTTCGGCGAAGCGGGCGCGTTCAGAATCGAGGAGCCGATCACGCCGGCCGAACTGCTTCGTTCGATCGAGGGGCGGGGCTCAGACACGAGCGTCTTGAAGAACATGAAGTGGGATGAGGTTGCCTTGATCATCGGCACCTCCCACTCGGGAGTTGAGCGCCCGCTGTGGCACCGTCACAGAGCGGGCATTCGCATCATGTGCTAGAACTCGTCGTCGGCGAACGCCATGATGGGCGCCGAGCCCGCCTGAATGGCGGCCAACAACGTCGCCGCTTCAGGAAGCAGGCGCCCGAAGTAGAAACGCGCCGTCTTCAGCTTGGCCTCGAGGAATCGCTTCTCGCCCGTCCCCGCCGCCAGCTGCTGCTTGGCCACCGTCGCCATGCGCAACCACTGCCAACCCACCGCGACGTATCCCATCAGGTGCAGATATTCCGTGGCCGCCGCGCCGACTTCATCGGGATTCGCAAAGCCCTTCTCGGCCAGCAGCATCGTCGCCTTCTGCAGCTGGTAGAGCGATCCGCCCAGCGCCTTCGCGAAATCCTCGAGTCCCTCCACCTGCGCCGCCGCGTCGACGTCGCCCTTCACGAGTTCGAAGAAGCGACGCACCAAGCGACCGCCTTCCATGGGGAGCTTGCGACCGACCAGGTCGAGCGCCTGCACCGCGTTCGTGCCCTCGTAGATCTGCGCAATGCGTGCATCGCGCACATACTGCTCGATGCCGTACTCCTTGATGTAGCCGTGCCCACCCAGCGTCTGCAACGCGATGTTGGTGTTGTCGAACCCCTTGTCGGTGAGAAACGCCTTGATCACGGGCGTCATCAGGGCCACGAGATCTTCGGCCGCTTCACGCACCGCGGGGTCGGCATGACGATGCTCGAGGTCGATGCGAATGCCGACCCAGTACGCCAGCGACCGCATGCCTTCGTTGAACGCCTTGATGCGCAACAAGCCTTTGCGCACATCGGGATGCACGAGAATGGAATCGGCCGGCCCCGAGGGATTCTTCGGGCCCGTGAGCGAGCGTCCCTGCAAACGATCTTTGGCATACGCGAGCGCGTTCTGATACGCGACTTCTGCCAACCCCAACCCCTGCAGTCCCACCGCCAAGCGCGCGCCGTTCATCATGACGAACATCGCGCGCATGCCCTTGTGCGGCTCGCCGACCATCCAGCCGGTGGCCTCCTCGAAGTTGAGCACACACGTGGCCGACGCCTTGATGCCCATCTTGTGCTCGATCGATCCCACCGTGACGCCATTGCGCGCGCCCGGTGTGCCGTCAGCGTTGGGCAGATACTTGGGCACCAGAAACAGCGAGATGCCTTTCGTGCCACCCGGCGCATCGGGCAACTTGGCGAGCACGAGGTGCACGATGTTCTCGGTGAGGTCGTGATCGCCCGCCGAGATGAAGATCTTCGTGCCCGTGATCGTGTACGCGCCGGCAGCGGCCGGAATCGCCTTCGTGTTGATGATGCCGAGATCGGTGCCGGCGTGCGCTTCGGTGAGGCACATCGTGCCGCCCCACGTGCCGTCGATGAGCTTGGGGAGGAAGCGATCCTTGAGTTCGTCCGATCCGTGGCTCAGCAGGGCACTCACGGCACCGTGTGACAGCCCCGGGTACATGCTGAACGACAGGTTCGAGGAGCAGAGCATCTCCTCCATCACGAACCGGACCGACTCGGGGAGCCCCTGGCCCCCGTACTGCGCATCGGCCGACACGCCGGTCCATCCGCCCGCGGCGTACTGCGCGTACGCGTCCTTGAAGCCGCGGGGCGTGCGCACCTGGCCGTTCTCGTACGTCACCCCTTCCGTGTCACCGCTCTGGTTGATCGGAAAGAGCACCTCCTCGCAGATCTTGGCGCCCTCGACGAGCACGGCATCGATCAGGTCGGGCGTCGCGTCCTCGAACCCGGGGAGCGCCGCCAACTGCGCGACGTCGTGGACGTCATGCAGCAGAAAGCGGATGTCGTCGAGTGGGGCCTTGTAGGCGGGCATAGACGGGTGTCCTCCGGGCGGGAAAACAGCGAGGGGTGATCGGCTCCATTGGAAGCTGTGGAGAAATCGGGACGCCGGCAAGCCCCAATTGCGACGCGACCGTCATGTTTTGAAGCCGCGGGACTTTCCGTATACCGTTCGGGAGCTTTTTATTCGTGGCGAGCGTAAGAGCTTCAGGCCCTGATCGCCGATTCCTCTCGAGTCCGGAAAATGATGAAGCAGTTTCTGACCGCCGTCGCCGCCAACCTGCTCACGATCGCGATCTGCGTGGTGGGTGGCATCCTGCTCATTGTCGGCATCGCCGCGTCAGCCGGGTCAAAGGAACCCGTGAAGGTGGCTGAGGGCTCGATTCTCGTGATCGATCTGGATCGCGCCTTGTCCGATCGGCCGGCGGAAACGCCCCAAGGATCGTTCCTCGACGATGCGCTCTCGGGCGGACGCGGCGACGCCATCCCGCTGCGTGCCGCGACGATCGCCCTCAAGGCGGCCGCCGACGACGACCGCATCAGCGGCATTCTCCTGCGCGGCTCCATCTCCGCCGACGGCTATGCCTCGGGCTTCGCCGCCCTGCGCGAGCTGCGGGCCGCGGTCGCCAGCTTCCGGTTGTCGAAGAAGCCGGTACACGCGTATCTCGTGAATCCAGACACACGCGACTACTATGTGGCCTCGGCCGCCAGCGTGGTCACGATCGATCCGTTCGGATCGCTCGCCATGCCGGGGCTCGCGTCGGAACAGGTGTTCTTCACGGGCATGTTCGAGAAGTTCGGCATCGGCATGCAGGTGAGCCGCGTCGGCCGTTTCAAAGCCGCGGTCGAACCGTTCACCCGGACGGACATGAGCCCCGAGAATCGGTTGCAGACCGAATCGTATCTCGGCGATCTGTGGAGCGAAGTGAAGCGCGGTGTGGCGCAGAGCCGCGGCATTGATACACTGGCGCTGCAGGCGCTCATCGACACCCAGGGCATCATCCTTCCGGCCGAGGCGAAAGCCGCCAAACTGGTCGACCGTGTGGCGTACTTCGACGATGTCCTCGACGACTTGCAGAAGCTCGCCTCGGCCGCCCGCACCGCCGACGGCGCCACGCCGAGCCCCAAGGACAGCACGCGTGCGGCGGAGATGGCGACCTTGCTCGATCGTCCCACGCTGCCGCAGATCACGCTCGGCGACTATGCACCGATCGCGGTGGCGAGGGATCGCAGCTTCAGCGCGAGTCAGACGATCGCGATTGTCTACGCCGAAGGCGACATCGTGGACGGGGAAGGTGGCGACGGCATGATCGGCGGCTCGTCGCTCTCGCGCGAGCTGCGCCGCGTGCGCAACGACAGCAAAGTGAAAGCCGTCGTGCTGCGCGTGAACAGCCCCGGGGGCAGCGCCATCGCCTCCGAACAGATCCAGCGCGAACTGATGCTGATTGGGAAGCAGAAGCCGATCGTCGTGTCGATGGGCACCGTGGCGGCGAGCGGCGGCTACTGGATCAGCACCGCGGCGGCGCGCGTGTTCGCGCAGCCGAATACCATCACCGGGTCGATCGGCGTGTTCTCACTCGTGCCGAACATCAAGGTGCTCGCCAATCGCAATGGCGTCACGTTCGACACGGTGAAGACCGGACGCTATGCCGATCTGTTCTCGATCGCGCGCCCACGGTCGGAGGCCGAACTGGCGGTGCTGCAGCGCGGGACCGATGCGGTGTACGAAGCATTCATCGCGCGCGTATCAACGTCGCGCA
>JBBARJ010000120.1:0-9098 GCA_040399825.1 Gemmatimonas sp. | reverse complement strand
CCGTGACGAAAGCGCTCGGCATCGACACGGGGATGGAAGTCACGGCGGCCGACGGTTTCCCGCTGCCGGCGTGGATCATCGATCATCGCACGGCGGTGTCGGCGCCGAACAGTTGGTCACGCCTGCGCGCACTGATGCCCCAGTTGGCACTGGGCCCGAGCGGCGGCGCGCTGTTCCGTCTGCGAGACATGATGAATCGCGAGCGACAGCTGAACATCCCGCGCCGTGTGGACTACATGGCGCCGCTCGTGCTCGTCGAGCGGCCCCTTTGGAGTGCGGTGCGGACGCTGCCTGGCGACATCGTGTATCTCGATGTGGAGCGATTGCCCGTGGACTCGAGCGCGGCGATTCTGGCGCGGTCGCGCAGCGCGCGTGGGTGGATCGTGGATTTGCGCGGCACACTGGGGGCCGGGCAGGCCGACGCGTTGCTCGCGGCCGTGCGTCGCGTGCCCGAGGCGGTTACCGCGCGCGAGGTGCGACGGTACGACAACGAGCCGTGCGCCGCGCTCACGCTGCGGGAGGCGCGCGCGTTGTGCGCCGTCACGCGCGAAGCGCGTGCGCGCATGAGCCGTGGCGACACGGCTGGCCACTATACCGGACGCATCGTGGCGTTGATCGACGAGCGCACCGCTGGCGAGATGGAGCGACTGGCCATCGCGCTCGACGCCGTGGCGCCGGTGACGTTCATCGGGTCGTCCAGCGCGGGGGCAACGGGCGAAGTGATGCACGTGGAGTTGCCGGGGCTCCTGCGCGTGGCGCTCCCCATCGTGGAGATACGGCGTTCCGATGATGCGCAGTTGCAGCGCGTGGGGATCACACCCGGCGTCGACGTGCGCCTCACGGTACGCGGTGTACGCAGCGGATTCGATGATGTGATCGAGCGCGCCCAGCAATGGCTGGTGCAACAGCTCGATCCGGCTACGCGCCGTCGTCGATAGTCCGTCGCTGTGCGAGACGCCACGACTCTCCCGATCGACGAGATCATCCCGTCGTTGCGCGCGGCGCTGGCTGTGCGCACCGTGGCCGTGCTCGAGGCGCCCCCGGGTGCGGGCAAGACCACGCGCGTGCCACTGGCGCTGATCGACGAGCCGTGGCTCGCGGGCACCAAGCTGGTGATGCTGGAGCCGCGACGACTTGCGGCGCGCGCCGCAGCGTCGTTCATGGCGTCGATTCTGGGTGAAGAGGTGGGGCAGACGGTGGGCTACCGCGTGCGGGGCGAGACGCGCATCTCGAAGCGCACGCGGATCGAAGTCGTCACCGAGGGCGTGTTGGCGCGCATGCTCAGTAGCGATGCCGCGCTCGAGGATGTCGGGCTCGTGATCTTCGACGAATTTCACGAGCGGTCGTTGCACGCCGACCTTGGCTTGGCACTGGTGCTCGAAACCCAGCGCCATCTGCGCGAGGAGCTGCGTGTCCTCGTGATGTCGGCCACCCTCGATGGTGTGGCGGTGTCGGGGTTGTTGACCGACGGCGCCGGGCCGGCGCCGGTGCTGCGCAGCGAGGGGCGCATGTTTCCCATCGAGACGCACTATCGCGCCCCGCGTCGCGATGAACGGGTGGAGGCCACGACGGCGCGGGTGATTCGTGAGGCGCTCGACGCCACCGAGGGGGATGTGCTGGTGTTCCTGCCGGGCGCCGGCGAACAGCGGCGCGTGGCCGAGCGTCTCACCGGTGACACGATGACCGGCGTGCGGGTGCACACGTTGCACGGCAGCATGCCGTTGGCCGAGCAGGATGCCGCGCTGGCGCCGGCGCGGCCGGGGACGCGCAAAGTAGTGCTGAGCACGAGTGTGGCGGAAACGAGTCTCACGGTAGCCGGCGTGCGTGTGGTGATCGACTGCGGATTGTCGCGCGTGCCGCGCTACGATGCGTCGGCGGGTCTCACGCGATTGCATACCGTGCGGGTGAGCCGCGCGTCGGCCGATCAGCGTCGTGGTCGTGCGGGGCGCACGGCGCCCGGTGTGAGCTACCGGCTGTGGGATCAGCACGAGGATCACACGTTGCTGTCCAGCACGCGTCCGGAAATCGTGGACGCCGATTTGTCGTCGCTGGCGCTCGAGCTGGCCGACGCCGGCATCAGTGATCCGACCACGCTGGGATGGCTCGACGTGCCGCGGCCGGGGCCGTTCGCGCAGGCGCGCGGGCTGTTGGCGCAGCTGGGTGCACTCGATGAGGCGGGGCGTATCACGCCGCATGGTCGTCGCATGGCGGCGCTGCCGTTACAGCCGCGGTTGGCGCACTTGGCGATTACGGCGGCCGAGCGTGGGGCCCTGCCGCTTGGTGCGGCGATCGCGGCATTGCTGGAGGAGCGCGACATCGTGCGTTACGATGGCCTGCCGCCGCAGTCGGACCTGCGGTTGCGGACGGAGCTGTTGCGACGCGATGGCGCGCAGGGGGCGGTGGGTGTGGCGGTGGATCGTGACGGTGTGCGTCGCGTGCGACAAACGGCGGATGACCTGGCGCGTCGTGCGGCGGGTGGTGGAGCGGCTGGTGCCCCGTCGCGCGCGTCATGGGATGATGCCGACACGGGGTCGTTGCTGGCGTTGGCGTATCCCGACCGCGTCGCGCAGCGACGGAGCGGGGCTGAGCCGCGGTACTTGCTGCGCAATGGCAGCGGGGCGGTGCTGGCGAAGCACGATGCGTTGCACGATGCGGCGTATCTGGCGATCGCGGATCTCGAGGGTACGTCACCCGAAGCCCGCATCGTGCGTGCGGCGCCGATCACCCTTGAAGAGCTGCGCGAGGATTTCGGCGAACAGTTCGTGCGCGTGCAGCTGGTGGAGTGGGATGAACGCACGAAGGCCGTGCGCGCGCGTAAGCGCACGATGCTGGGGGCGATCGTGATCGAGGATGTGGTGTGGAGCGACGCGGATGCTGCGGTCGTGTTGCATACCGTGCTCGATGCTATCCGTGCGCAGCTGGCTCGCAGCGGCCTTGAGGCGTTGCCGTTCTCGCCGTCGGCGTCGCGACTGCGCGAGCGGATGGCGTTCGTGCATGCGCACGATGCGAGCTGGCCCGACGTGTCGGTGGCGGCGTTGTCGGCGTCACTCGAGGCGTGGGCGGGGCCGTATCTCGACGGCGTGCGCTCGTGGGCGCAACTGGCGTCGGTGGACTGGCATGACGCGCTGCAGTCGCTGATGCCGTGGGCGCAGCGGTCGACGTTGGAGCGATTGGCGCCGACGCACATCGACGTGCCAAGCGGGTCGCGCATCGCGCTGGACTACGGCGACCCGATCGCTCCGGTACTGGCGGTGAAGCTGCAGGAGGTGTTCGGCTGGAGCACGACGCCGATGCTGATGGACGGGCGGGTGTCGCTCACGTTGCAGCTGCTGTCGCCGGCGCAGCGGCCGGTGCAGGTGACGCGGGATCTCGCGGGCTTCTGGCGCAGCTCGTACTTCGAGGTGCGGAAGGAATTGCGAGGGCGGTACCCACGGCATCCGTGGCCGGAGGATCCGCTCACGGCGGAGGCAACGCGACGGGCGAAGCCGCGCGGGACGTGAACGAACAGCTTTGCCGCGGATTGGCACGAGTGTTCGCGGATGAACGGCAACAGGTGAATTGGTCGGCGCGTGCAAGGAACCGTCGTCGCGAGACGGACAATCCGTGTCGTTATTCGCGTGGATCAGCGGTTACGCTGCTGTGCCAGCGTTGACGCGCACTGCTTGACCGCGCACGGCTTGACCGCGGATTGGCACGAGTGGTCGTGGATGAACGGCAACAGGTGAATTGGTCGGCGCGTGCAAGGAACCGTCGTCGCGAGACAGACAATCCGTGTCGTTATTCGCGTAGATCAGCGGTGCAGCTGTTTGCCGATCGCATGGCAAGCGGCGTTCGAATGAGATTGGTCGCAACGTATGGGTGGGTACGTCGGCCGATGACGATGACAGCTTGTGTGCCCCTGAACCAGGAGCAAGCATGAGCGAGGCCGACACTGATCGGAAGCGGCTAGTACACCAAGAACTCAGCAGCCAGATCATCAGTGCGTTCTACGAAGTGTACAACACGATGGTCCGCGGACTCCTTGAGGGGTGCTATCAGAACGCACTCTATGTCGAGCTGCAGGAGCGCGGCATCCCGGTCGATCGCGAAGTGCCATTCGGCGTCCGCTATAAAGAGCGCATCGTCGGCCAGTATCGCGTGGACCTGCTCATCGATCGCAAAGTGATCGTCGAGTGCAAGACCGCTGATACGCTGCACCCGCAGCATGAGTCGCAAATGCTGCACTACCTCAAGGCCACCGGCACCGAGCTCGGCTTGCTGATGTACTTCGGCTCCAAGCCGCTGTTCCGGCGCTTCGTGCACACCAACGCATCGTCGGCTTCCGCCGGTGCACACACAGAGGAAGCCGGCCTGAGTGAACGCGTTACGCCAATGCTCCCGGCATGCGCGTGACAAACTGCGCCATCTCGTCCGGTGTCCCGATGCTGATCCGAAACGAGTCCCCGTACGGCTGACAGGCGCGGTCCACTCGGCCCGTGGCTGGAGTGCTGCGTGACCAGCACGCGCGACTTCGATCCCGCGTCCACTATCTTTCCGCGATGTCTGCCGCGCGATGGCTCGTGACCGCCCTGTCGTTCGCCGCCATGCTGGGGGTGTCGGCATGGGTGGTCGCCTCCCATTGGCCGGCGGAGGGTATGCCGTGGCTGGCGTGGCCGGTGCATGCGGCGGCCTTGGCCACGGTGACGGCGGAGATCATCACCCGGGCGCTCAAGATCCAGGCGTCGGCGCGGGCGTGCGGGATCCCGCTGCGTTTCGGTACCGCGGTGCGGGTGTGTCTGGCCGGTGATTTCGCGGCGGCGATTACCCCCGCCCGTTCGGGGGCGGAGCCGGCGCGCTTTCTGGTGCTGGCGGAAAGTGGCACCGGCCCGGCGGGGCGCGTGCTGATTCTCTTTCTCGAGCTGTTTCTCGAGATGTGGTCGCTGGTGCTGGTGTGCACGGTGCTGGCGCTGCTCTTCGCCGGGCGTGGCGCGTCGGTGGCCGGGCTGCTCAGTCTCGTGGGCGGCTACAGCGGCTTCGTGCTGGGTGTCGGGGCGGTGGGTTTCGTGCTCTCCCGTCGGAACGCCCATGGGCCGCCGCCCGTCTGGGCTACACGCATTGGGCTGCATGCCGGGCGCTGGCGGGCGGTGCAGCGCACGTTGCGGGCGCTGCGGGAATCGGTGCGGTCGCTGCGACGGGCCGATCCGGTGCTGATGCTGCTGGCGTTGGGCGGCTCGGTGCTGCATGTGCTGTGCAAGGTGGCGACGCTGCCCATTCTGGTGTTCGTCGGCGATCCGTCCTTTCCGCTCACCATGGATGCGTTGGCCCCGCTGGTCCTGTGGCCGTTGGCGTTGTTCTATGGCGGCGTGGTGGTGCCGGCACCCGGTGGCGGTGGCTTTATCGAAGGGGCCTTTGCGGCCACGCTCAGTTCGGCGATCCCCGCAGGTATCTTTGCGGCATCGCTGCTCTGGTGGCGATTCTACACGTTCTATCTCTATCTCCTCGTTGGCGGCGTGGCGGCCGGTGATGCCGCCCTGCGCGCCCTGCGTCGTCCGACCTGACGCGATGTCCTCCACGCCCCGTCCGATTCCCAGCTCAAACGCCCCGCTGCAGACCGAGTCGACCGCGCCGGCCACCAAGTGGCAGTTGATCGCCGGGTTCGTCGTGATCTATCTCGTGTGGGGATCGACGTATCTCGCGATTCACTGGGGGGTGGAAACGATCCCGCCGTTCGGGATGGGTGCGGCCCGTTTTCTGTTGGCTGGTTGTATGCTGTATTCATGGTGCCGTATTCGTGGCGCGAAAAAGCCAACGAAAAGTCAGTGGAAGGCGTCTGCAGTCATCGGCGCGCTGCTCCTCTTTGTGGGCAACGGGGCCGTGTCCTGGGCGAGTCAACGCGTGCCCTCCGGCCTCTCCTCGGTACTCGTGGCCACGGTGCCCCTCTGGCTCGTCCTCTGCGAACTCTGGCAGGGGAAGCGCCCGGAGTTCATCAAGCTCGTCGGGGTGCTGATCGGCCTCGCCGGCGTCACGCTGCTCGTCATGCCGACCGGCGCGGCCACCGCCACCGTCGACCCCGTGGGCGCCGTCGTGCTCGCGCTGGGCTCGCTGTCGTGGACCATTGGCTCGCTCTATTCGCGCACCGCGCGACAGGCCGACTCGCCCGCCCTGGCGATCGCGATGCAGATGCTGGTGGGCGGTTCGCTGTTCCTGCTGCTGTCGCTCGCCTTAGGGGAGTGGACCCAGCCGCTGCACATCTCCGCCCGATCGGCGGCGTCGCTGCTCTACTTGATCGTGTTCGGGTCGTTGATCGGATTCAGCACCTACATGTGGCTCCTGAAGGTGGCGAGCCCGACGGCAGTGGGGACCTACGCCTACGTGAACCCGGCCGTCGCGGTGTTGCTCGGCGTGCTGTTCGCGGGTGAGCGTCTTCCGGCGCAGGCCTTCGCCGCCATGACGGTCATTCTGGGCGGGGTCGCCATGGTCAGCATTGCCGGTGGCGGCGCCAAGCGCATGGTGAAGGCGGTCTGGCGCGTGCGCTGAATCCTGCGCGCGTCGTCGGGCGTACGGAACGGCGTACCCATTCTTCCGGAGCGGCACCGTGCGCACCCATATCAAAGTCGTCGGCATCGTCAACCTGCTGTACAGCGCCATGGGCATCCTCGCCGCCGCTGGTGTGTTGCTGGGCGGCATTTTCACCTCGCTGGCCACGCTCAATCCCATCGTGCTGATCGTTGGCACGGTCACCAGCGTTTTGATCGCCATCGTCATCGGTGCCATCAGCGTGTTTGGTCTCATCGCAGGCTTCGCACTACTCAATCACCAGCAATGGGCTCGCTACGTGATGTTGTTCGTGTCCGCGTGGCGTCTGTTCCGGTGGCCGTGGGGCACGTTGTTCGGTGGCTACTCGATCTGGGTGCTGACCCACGACGACACGCGACGGCTGTTCGCGATGCGGTCGTAAGTCGTTCCTCCGTCGTGCCTCCGACGTTTGATTGAACGTCGTGTCGGAAGAATCCGGCTGGCGTGATGCCGGGACGCGCGGTAGCGTGCGGACGTGACCGCTAACAGTCCAGAGATTCGCACGCCACCTCGTGTGCTATTGCCGCACTTATCGCGACCGCAGCGCGAGTCCTTGGCGGCGCTTGCCCCGTGCGTGCTCCGAGGCGCGCCGCCAAGCACGGAGTCTGCCCACGAGTTCGTCGCCCGATGTGACGCCCGATTGGAACGGCTCCCCGCCCACCGCCGCGCGCAGCTCGGGCTCGCCCTGCGTGTCCTTGGTGGGCGCACCTCTGTCCTGCTGGCTGTTGGCAAAGCGACGCGCTTCTCGGCCTTGGCGGCCGACGATCAGACCCGCTGCTTCGATCGCTGGCTTAACTCGGCGTTTGCCCCGCTGCGCTCGGCGTCCCATTCCGTACGTCGCCTGCTGTTCGCCGTGTACTACGCGCGCCCGGAAGTCACCGAGGCCATCGGCTACGCGGGACCGATGCACCTGCGGTCCCCGAAGGTGCCATGGGAAGGACCGCTGCCCGGGGTCAACCGCCCCGACGAACCGGTGGCGCGCGGTGCGGTGGCGCTGCCCACGATCATCGCTCCGACTCCGCTCCCCCGTGGGGTGATTCCTGCGGTGTCCATGCGTAGCGACCTGCATCGCACCGCCGATGTGGTCGTCATCGGCACCGGCGCCGGCGGCGCGGTGACAGCGGCCCGACTGGCCGAGGCCGGCTTCGAGGTGGTGGTGCTGGAGTCGGGCGCTTATCGCACGCGCGCCGATTTCAACGAACGGGAGGCCGAGCTTACCGAGCAGCTGTATGCCGACGGGGCGCTGCGCACCACCGACGATGCGTCGGTGGCGTTGGTGCAGGGCAATACCGTGGGTGGATCGACCACGGTGAATTGGATGATCATGCTGCGCACGCCGGACTTCGTGCTCGATCAGTGGGCCACGGAATCCGGCGTGTATGGCATGACGCCGCGGGAAATGAGTCCCGTGTTTGATCGCGTGGAGCGTGAGGTGCACGCCAGCGCGGTTCCGGAAGACGCCCATTCCGCCAACAACCGCATTTTGCTCGACGGGGCGCGCTCCCTCGGGTGGAAGGTGTCGACCGCGCAGATCAACGCCACCAACTGTGTGCGCTGCGGCTTCTGCGGCGTGGGCTGCCGGCACGACGCCAAGCAGTCCACGCTGGTGACGTTCGTGCCACGCGCGCTCACCGCCGGGGCCACACTGCACGCCGATACGCACGTGGATCGTATCGAGATCCGTGAACGTGATTCCGGATCGGGCACCCCGCCGCTCAAGCGGGTGCACGCCACGGTGCGCGATCCCGATTCAGGGCGTCCCACTCGCGCGCTCACCATTGATGCGCCCATCGTGGTCGTGGCCGGCGGCGCCATCGGCTCACCGGCGCTACTGCAGCGCTCGGGACTCGGTGGGGGTGGTGTTGGCCAGTGGCTGCGGCTGCATCCCACGACGGCGATCTGGGGGCGTTATGATCGCGACATCGTGACCAGCACCGGCATACCGCTCACCACCATGTGCGATGAGCATTTGCGCTGGCGCGGCACCGACTTCGGCTTCTGGATCGAGACACCGCCGATGCACCCGTCGTTCACGGCGGCGGCCATGCCCGGCTTTGGTCACGCACACCACGCCTTGATGTCGTCGTTCAACCAACTTGGCGTGCTGATCGGTCTCACCCGCGACGGGGCGGAACGTTCACGCTCGAGCGGTCGCGTTCGGGTGAATCGGCGTGGGGAGACGTCGATTACGTATGCGCTGACTCCGGAGGATCAACGCCGTGTCCGCGCCTCGCTATCCGCCACGGCCCAGCTCCATTTTGCCGCCGGCGCTCGTGAAGTGGGCACCATGCACGCCACGCCGATCGTCGTGCGGTCGGCGGCCGATGTGGCCCGGCTCGAAGAGGGATCCGTCGGTCCGAATCGCATCGGGCTCTTTTCAGCCCACGTGAACGGCACCTGTCGCATGGGTACCGATCCGTCCACGTCAGGCGCGACGCCGGAAGGTGAGCGGCACGGCGTGCGGGGGCTGTACATTTCCGATGGGTCGCTGCTGCCCACGTCGCTCGGGGTGAACCCGCAGGAGACGATCATGGCGGTCGCGA
>JBBARJ010000119.1:0-9127 GCA_040399825.1 Gemmatimonas sp. | reverse complement strand
CGAGCACGTGCGAGCGGAACGCCTGGTTCGTCATCACGACCCACGAGCCGGCCGGGAACGACTTGCCGTTGGCGCTGAACGAGCCCGTGGCGCGATGCACCTGGATACCCGAGTACTGGAGCGCCTTGATGAACTTGGTCGCCGTCGGAAAATCGTTCTGCCCGCTGCTCAACACATACGCGCGCGGGTCACGGTTTTCCGGCTTCTTGAGTTCGGCCATGTAGCGATCGTTGGTGACCGCACTGCCGACGTTCGGTGCCGCGCCGCCGCGCGCTCCACCGGCACGGCTCGCTTCGGCGCTCGCCGGCGCACGATCCTTCGTGATCTGCGCGATCATCGCATCGACACGCTTGGGCGAGATCGTCCAGTTGTCCTTCGATCCGTTCTTGATCTGGTCGTTGCCCATCACCCAGCGATTGAACAGGAACGTTTCACGATAGCGCGAGGCGAGATCGAGGAACGCGTAGTTCGCCGAGACCGAGTAATCGATCGACTGCCGGAAATGCCATTCCTGCGGCGCAATCGGCATCGGCAAGCCAGCCGAGCGCAGCTGGCGATCGGGCACGAGCGAGACGCGGATCGGCGTCGGATTGCCGATCGTCTCGGTGAGAATGCCGATCTGATTGTGGAAGTAGCCCACGGTGCGCATGCCACCGTTCCACCACGTGCTGTAGTTCGAGCCCGCGCGGAACGTGAGGCCGGGCTTGTGCTCGAGCACAAACCGGTGATTCAGGGCGGCGCCCACGAGGTCGAGGCCCGTGATCATCGCCGGGTGGAACCAGTAGTTGGCGGGATCCCGATACGGCGGTGCCGCCATGACCGTGCCCGTGGGGCCGGTCTGGTGGTGGTTGTACATGATCTGCGGGTTCCATTCCACGAACAGCTGCTGCGACATGTTGCGCGTCTCGGCCAGCGCATTCATGTACGCGTCACGGTTGTTGTCGTGACCGGCGTACTTCTCGTACAGGCGCGGGATGTTCGTGTTGCGGCGCAGCTTGTCGGGTTCCTGCATGTACCAGTTGGCTACGAGCTCCATGCCGTCCGGATTCGCATGCGCCATGAGAATGATGCAGTCGTTCAGGATCCGCATCGTCTCGTCATCGGTGCGGCTGGTGAGCTGGTAGAACGACTCCATGAGCTGCTGAGCGCCGAGCACTTCGGTCGCGTGCAGGCCACCATCGATCCAGAACACCACCTTGCCTTCCTTTGCCAGCTTGGCCGCTTCAGCGGAGTCGAGACCGTCCGCCATGGCCAGCCGGTTCGAGATCTCTTTGTAGCGCGCCAGATTCTTCAGGTTCGCCGGCGACGAGACGATCGCCATGATCTGCGGCCGCCCTTCCTCGGTCATGCCGATCGTATCGAGGATCACGCGGTCGCTCTGCTTCGCGATGGTCGCAAAGAAGGCGTGCAGTTTGGTGTAGTTGGGAAGCTCGTAGTCAGCGCCGATGTCGTGTCCAAAGAATTCCTTGGGTGACGTGAGGCGCGGCTGAGCCGAGAGCGTGGTCGGCAGGGCCGCCGCGAACAACATCGCGGTGGAAAGCCGGGTGGCACGACGCAGGCTGATCATGCGAGGGACGGGTGGGGAGGATACTGGGACAGCCGGACCCGGCTGCCGGATTTTCCCGCGAGGGGAGTCAACAGGCATACGATGGGGCATCGTGAGCCGTTGGGCAAATGATTGTCCGAAATGGCCCGAATGACGAACTTTGCGGTATCAAAGGAGTCCGACGTCCCATCGTCCTTCGTTTCGACCCTCATCCCGCCCCGACATGACCATGACGCCGACCCGTTTGGCCGCGCTGCTCGCGACGAGCGCCGCCCTGATCGCCGCTCCGTTGTCCGCCCAGGAAAAGCCCCCCGCCAAGCCGCCCGCTCCCGCGATGGACCATTCCAAAATGGACCATTCCAAGATGGATCACGGCGCCGCCAAGGCCGAAGGCTGGAAGGAGCTCGACGCCTACCACATGCTGATGATGGCGACCTGGCACCCGGCCAAGGACAAGAACGATCTGGCGCCGATCCGCGCCAAGGCCACCGAGATGGTGGCGTCGGCCAAGCTGGTGGCCGGGTCGAAGTCGCCGATGGCCTGCCAGAAGCCGGAGCTGCTGAAGGCGCAGGTGGAGTTGCCGGCAGAGACCGAGAAGGTGGCCGCTATGGTCGCGGCCAAGGCGGCTGATGCCGACCTCAAGGCGGGGCTCAAGGGGCTGCACGACCGCTTCGACTTGCTGGAGGGGTGTGCGTCGGGGATGAAACACTAGGCTGGTGAACTGAACGAAAAGCCAACACCCTAGGAAGCAGGAAGGAGGGTATCAGGGAAGAGGAGGCAGGAACCACGCGCGGTTCACCTGCTTCCTGCCTCCTGATACCCTCCTTCCTGCTTCCTAGGGTGTTGTTGTTCGACTACCCCCCTAGATGATCTCGCACGCCCCACCCGCACACGCCACCGTGTCGCCCAGCGTCGTCATATCCACGCCTTCGAGCAGCATGGTATAGTCGACTTCACGGTACGAGAGCGCGTTCCAGCGGATCATGTCGGACTCGGTCGTCACTTCTTCGCGCGGGGCCTGCGCGTAGATCTTGTCGCCCGTTTCGCGCAACAGCGAAATGCCGGCGAAGTATTCCTTGTTGTCCCAGATGAACTGCTGTACGGCTTCCCACTCGTCGTCCTTTACCGTGACGGTGTTGGACACGTTGTGGTGCAGCCCCGGGTTGTACTGCTCGTGACGGCGGCCGGCGCGGACCCAGTGTTCCTGCACGAGGCGCACGTATTCGAGGAACTGCACGGCGCCGACATCTTCGCGCAGGATCGCGTCGGGCTCGGCGCTCACCGGGAAGGTGATCACGTCGGTCGTCTCGGGATCCCACACCGACGTTTCGGTCATGTGCGGATTGTGCAGCTTGAACCACTGGTACAACGGCTCCGTGCGCGCGGCCTGCACGCGACGGAAGTAGTGACGCGCATGGTGCGGATGAATGCCCGAGCCCGCGCCGAGCACGAGGCTGGCGGTGCCTTCCGGCTTCACGCACGTAATGCGCGCGGCCGGCTCGATGCCGAGGTGTTCGGCGATCGCCGCGTTGGTATCGAGGCATTCCTTGGCGCCACGCTCCAGCACCGACGGATTGAGCAGCAGCGACGGACGATCGAGAATGCCGCAGATGGAGACACCCAGCAGCGACTCACGCTCGTTGATCACGCGCGTAGCGGCACCGAGGTACGGAATGTTGGTGTACGCCGCCTGCATCGTGCCCAGCAGCGAGGCCGCGCGGCAGCAGGCGAGGAACGACTCTTCGCTGTCGCAGGCGCCGGCGTTGATCGTGGTCAGGTTGCACATCTGCCAGCCCGACACGCGCGAGCCGATGGCGACATCGGGGCGGCCGTACTTGGCCAGCTTCGCCTGGGCCGCTTCGTCCACAATCATGTATGGCGCGAGGCCGATTTCCACGCACGGGTTGGCACCATACTCGGCGTCGTCCACGAAGTAGAAGCCGGGTTCACCGAACTCCTTCTGGAACTCGAACAGCTTCGAGAAGTCCGAGGGCTGCACCGTTTCGCGCACGAGCACGGCGGAATTGTTCGACTTGCCGCGCTGCGGATTGGTCTCGAACCAGTTGCCCGTCTTGGCCGCCGCCATTTCGTCGTCGTCCGACGAGAACAGGCAGATGGTGGCCGAGCGACGGATGCCGCCGGAGAGCACGGCGACCGCGACGTGCATCATGATGTCGTACACTTCGATCGGACGGAGCGCGCGGCCCGGCACCTGATCGAGCATGCGTTCGGCCGCCAACAGCGCCTTCTTGAGCGGCAAGTGACCCGGCGCCCGTCCACCCGAGGTGCGCAGCTGCTGGCCACGCGAGCGAACGGCGCTGTAGTTGAACTCGACCTTGGTGCCGTCGACGTACGAGCGGATGAGGGCATCGAGCGCATCCGCCCAGCCTTCGAGCGTGTCGGGCACCTGGTAGTGCACCACCGGCAGCTCGTTCTCCGCCGCACGGAGCGGGAAGGTGGGGAGCTGCGACACATGCTGCTTCTGCACGCTGAAGCCGACGCCCGTGCCCGACATGAGCAGGAAGAAGGATTCCTTAAAGGCGTCGAGCCGGTCCATGTGCGTGAACGCGCAGTTGAACATGCGCGCGTTGTTCGCTTCGATCGCACGGCCGCCGAACTGCAGGGAGCGCATGGAGGGCAGGATCGCGCGACGCTGCAGCGCAGACTCCGTTTCCGCCATGAGTGAGCGCATCGTACGGCCACCGAAACCGGCCACCGGCAGGTCTACGCGGTCGGCGAAGTGGTCGCGGTGCATGTCCATCACGCGCGTGAACGCTTCCGACGGCGTTTCGCGGCGACCCAGATCTTCCCGGTAGCGCGAGTAGCGCGAGAGGAAGATGTAGTCCTGCAAGCCGTTCTCGGCGTGCACGTTGATGCGATGCTGGGCGCGGGCCGCGCGATAGAGCACGTAGCGCTTGGCGATGTCCCAATGACCGCGCGCGGCGATCATCATTTCGACAATGTCCTGAATCTCTTCGACCGTGGGGACATGGTCCTGGGCCCGACGCTCGACGGTGTTCACTACCAACTGCGTGATGGCGCAGACATCGGCGAAGTCGGTGAAGCCCAAGCCGAAGCGGTGCGCGGCGTCGTGGTGGAGCGGGTTCGGCGCATCGTCGTGACGCGAGGCGTAGAACGCCAACGCGATCGCGCGCGTGATGCGCTCGGGATCCCAGGCGGCCGAGCGGCCGTCGCGCTTCACGACCTGCACGACCGCCTTGATCCCGGCAGTGTCGTAGCTGGCTCGGATCTCGGTACTGCGGGGGGCGACGGACGTGGCCAAGTGTGCCTCCTTCGGGTGAACCAGCGATTGAATGCACACCCCCGAGGACCTACGCTTCCCCACCTGGCGGACAGGCCAGGCGACGAAAAGGACTCCTTGCCATGAGCAGCAAGGAGTCCAGCGGAGCCGGCGCCCATCGAGTGAAGGGCACACAGCAATCCCCGGCGTGCCCTCCCTCGAGGGTGCGCGCGGACTCCGGCAGATGGTAGGTCTTCTGGCTCGGGATTCGTCCTCCGGAGCGGCCTTCCCGTGCACCCCGACATGAGTGCCCAGTGGCGTGCTGCTCCTTCGTCCTCCCTTACAGCGGCGGGGCCGCCCCGGAATCGCACCGGGTTCCCTCTTAGCGCCGATCCCAAGGTCAGGATCGGTGACCATATGCCTATGTCTTGAAACAGTTGCCTGCTGTCACGAACAACAGCGGAAGGACCAATTTCCAGCCAGCGGGCAAGTAAGTCAATACTTGTTTCCTAACACATGCATCATTTGTCGCCGTATTTCGCGCCCCGATGCCGGCGCCGGGGCTTGGGCGCGTCGCTTCTTTAACGAACGCGCCACGAGGCACCGGCGCAAAGGGCCGGCCGTCGAAACGGTCCGGCCCTTTGGGTGTTTCTCCTTACATCGCGATCTTCTTGCCCTCGAGCTTCTTCTTCTGCTCGCGCAGATGCTCCTCGAGCTTCAAGCGCGGAATGCCCTTGGCCAGCCACTCCGGGGCCTTCTCTCCCTTCAGGTAGCTGTCCCAGTACTCCATGAGCCGGAGATCGTAGTCCTTGCGGTTCTTGAGCTGCGCCAAGCCGTGATTCTCGCCCACGTACTCCAGTAGGATCACGTCCTTGTCGAGCTGGCGGAGCGTGTTGTAGAACGTGATGCCCTGATTGAAATCGACCGCGCCGTCCTTGTCATCGTGCAAGATGATGAGCGGTGTCTTCACCTTGTCGGCGAAGCGGTTGGGCGAATTGCGCTCGTAGGCATCCTTGTTGTCCAGGAAGTTGCCCTTGAAGCGGCCCTGTGAACTCTGGAAGATGCCCTGATTGGTGTTGCCGGAGTTCCAGTACACCGAGCTGTACATACTCACCATGTCGGTCAGTGGGGCGCCCGCCACGGCACTCTTAAAGATGTTGGTCTGGCCGATCAGGAACGCGGTCTGGTAGCCGCCCCACGAGTGGCCGTGTAGCCCCACGTTGGCCGAGTCCACGACGCCTGTCTTGATAGCCGCCTTCACCGCCGGTACCACGCTCCACACCGCGCTCATGCCCGGATCGTTGAGCTTGTACACGATGTCCGGCAGGAACACCGCGTACCCGCGGGAATTGTGCACGCCGATCAGGGCGTTCGGCGAGCTCGAGAAGTTCGGCGAGTAGAAGCTGTTGAGGTTGTCCGACTGCAGCTCGTAGATGAACACCAGCGTGGGATACGTTTTGCCTTCTTCGTAGCCGGCGGGGAGATAGAGCGCGCCCTGCAGCGAGTCGCCCTTCTCCGTGACGTAGTTCACCAGACGCGATCCGGCCGACCACGCCACACCGTTCAGATTCGGGTTCGCATCCGACAGGCGCACCGAGTCGGCAATCGCGCCGTTGCCGAAGCTCACGCGCCAGTAATCGGGAAAGCGCGTGGACGTCTGAATGGACGAGACCCACACCTCGGCGTCGCGGGCCTTCATCGGCGCGTGACGCGCATCGCGCCATCCCGTGATCGCCACGGCGCCGGCCTTGGCCGGATCGATGCGCACGATCGCTTCCTTCTTGGTGAGCGCCTGCATAGCGGCCATGTACACCGGCTTGGCGAGGTCGATGTTGCGCTCGCGCGGATCGGTGTTGATCACCCGCGTGTAGCGCGTGCGCGTGGCACGACCGTTCACCGTGAGATTCGCCCAGCTCTTGCCGGCCATGCCGATGCGCCACACGTCGTAGTTGTCGCTGATGAGCGCGAAGCGACCGTCTTTGCTCCATCCCACGATGTTCGTACTCGGGCGGTCCACATTGTGATCGTCTTCGGTGTCGATGAACGACACCGGTGCGCCGGCGGTCACGTTCGCGATGGCCTTGGTGGCCACGTCGTACGCGTGGAAGTTGCCGTCGTCCCAGAAGAGCACCGCCTTGCCGTCGGGCGACAACGAGGACGTGCCGCGCAGTTCCTTCTTCACCAGCGTGCGCACGCCGGTGCGGGCGTCGATGAGATACAAATCGCGACGCTGAATGCCATCGGTGCTGCTCTGGCGCTCGTACGCCTGATTGTCGGTGCCGAGCACGTAGCGATCGCTTGCGCCGAGGGTGCCGGTACGGACCACGTCGTCGGTGAGCTGCACGACCTTCTGAGTAGCCGGCAGGTAGGTGGCCAGAAAGGAGAAGCTCTTGTCGGCGTTCTCCTGCACGATCTGCATCGACTGCAATCGCGCGTCCTTACTGTGCCACAAAATGAGCGACGGACGATCGTCGTCTTCCAGCTGCTCGCTCTTCGGTACCGGCGGCGTGGCGACGCGGAGGCCGATCGTGAGGCCGTCCATCTGCTCCATCCAGCGCGGCGTGCGCTCGGGGCTCACTTCCATGCCGTTGGGCAGGGCAGCGGAACCACTATTCCCTACCGAGATCATGCGCTGGGTCGGCGTGCCCACCCGCGCGAGGGCGGCCGCACTCCACGTGGTGTCGGTGGCGGCGCTGTCGATCGTGCCCTTGAGATACGCGAAGGCGGGGAAGCTGTCGGTCCACGCCAGGCGACGATACAACGCCTTGCCGGCGTCGATCGACTTCACCGTGCCGGTCGCGAGATCGCGCAGCTGCACACCGTTGCCGAGCTGATCGCGCGCATCGATGGTGTAGCTGAGCCAACGGCCTTTGTCGTCGAAGGCGAAGTCTCCCACGTTGCCCACGTTGAATTGGGCGTTGGTGCCCAGCTCGTGGAGCAGCAGGTCGGTGCCTTCCACGCGGCCCGCGCCGCCGCCGATCGGGTTACCGCCCATGCCCGGTGCACCGGGGCCCGGAAGACCACCACCGCCCCCGGCACCACCACCGCCGCCGTTCGCCTCCGGCGCGTAGGCTTGTAGGGCCACCCACTTCGGTGCGTCACCGCTGAACGAGAAGCGCCGGATCTTATCGAACTCACGCGCCTCGCCGGTGGCGAGGTTCACGAGACGGAGCTTCGACTGTACCGCGCGGCGTTCGCGGCGCATGCGCTTCTGATCGGCGGCCTTGGGATACACCAGCATGGCGGCCCACTTGCCGTCGCCGGAGAGTTGCAGCGCGGCATTGCTGCCGCCGCCGGGGCCTCCAGCGGCGGCTGGCGCTTCACCGATCGGGAAGCGGTGCTCCTTGCCACCCGACGCGGTCTGACGGATCACCACCTCGGCGTCGCCCTCGTTGGGCGCCACCGTATAAGCGAACCAGGCGCCGTCGTTGGACAGCGTGGCACCACGGATGGACTTCCAGGCCGAAATGTCGGTCGGGGTGATGGCGCGTGCCGCACCGCCACGACCGCCTACGCCGGCTCCGGTAGACTGCGCGAGCACGACGGCAGGAGCGGCCAGCAAGAGCGCACCGATCGCGAGGGGGCGCCTCGGGAAAACGAACATGGGAACTCCGAGTGAAAGAGGACGGAGGAGAAGCTACGGCCGGGGCCGGAGAGCGCCACCTCGCCTGAGGCCGCACTCAGGGCGATCAGCATCTCGCCCCACCCGCAGTGCGCGCCCGCGACTCCGGCAACGCGGTGGTGGGACGGACCGTCACGGTTTGGCGACGGACTGTTACAGGCTCGGAAGGTCGTTCGTCCTCCCCCTGATGAACGCCCTTTCTCTTTATCAGACTCCCTGAAGATGTCCCGTTCACGAGTGCTTGTGGTGCTCGCGGCGAGCATCATGGCCGGCGCCGATGTCGAGCCTGTGCACGCGCAATCGCTGCCCGCCAACATCCCGACTCCGGCCCAAGCCCAGGATTTGGTGCAGAACCGCCCCGAATTGGTGGCGCAACTGCGGCAACGGATCCAAGCCTCCGGTCTGTCCGCCGACCAACTCCGAGCGCGCCTGCGCGCGGCCGGCTACCCTGAGTCGCTGCTGGAACAGGTCATGGGGGGAGCGACCCTCGGGACCAGTTCCCCGCCGTCCGATTCGCTGATCAATGCTGTGCGGGCGCTCGGTATCGTGGACTCGACCGACGCGGCCACGCTTCGCCGAATCCTCCTCGGCGGCACCGCCAGCGGCACCGCCAGCGGCACCTCGGGCGGTGCGCGCACCGTCGCGGACGCTGACCTGCGAACTGTTGGCGCCGTGTATGCGGCCGACGGCACGACGCTGTTCGGCTATGCCCTGTTCT
>JBBARJ010000118.1:0-9142 GCA_040399825.1 Gemmatimonas sp. | reverse complement strand
GGCGGGCACGACGGACAGGACGACGCAGGTGATTCGGGTCAAAGGCGGGAAGTAGGGAGCGTGTCGATTTGGGTCAGTACACGGTGGTCTGAGTTCGGGCGTCAGACCGTGTATAGCGGTCGGAATTCAGCAACAGCAGTGTTCAGTGGCGAGCGTCTTTGGAGCGACCGCGGGCCCTGTCGATCGCTTCGACAGGGCCCGCAGTTTTTCCAAAGACGCTCGGAACGGTGCACTGTAGCTGCTGAGTTCCGACCGCTATACACAGTCTGACGCCAGAGTTCAGACCACCGTGAACTGAACCATATCAACGCGCTCCCTACTTCCCGCCCTTCACCCGAATGACTTGCGTCGTGCTGTCCGTGATTCCCGCCCCGGACACCATCAGCGTGAACTGATAATCCCCCGCTGGGACCTGCGGAAAGTTGATGTTCAGGCTGCGTCCCGGTCCGCCATCCGGGCGGCCGTTGTCGTTGTACTTGATCGACACCGGCGTGACCGACTTCGACAGGCCGAACGAGCTCCCGAGCTTCTGCAGGAAGCCGGCGCCCACGCGCGTGGCGCGCAGGCTGACTTGCAGCGGCTGCCCCGGTGACGACGGACGATACATCTCCCAGTAGATACCGATCGACGTACCACCTTCGATCTCGTTGCTGCCGTAGGCTTGCAGCGCATTGCGCTCGAGCATCGGCGTGGCGGACACATCACCGCGCTGCAGCAACAAGTATTCCGACAGGCGCGTACCGGCCGGCAACGGCGTGATCACCGTGCGGACGCGCGCGGCGCGCTTGCCGACGGGTGCGAGCACTTCGAGACTGGCCAGCATCGGTGCCGACACCGGCAACAACAGGGCGCCGTTAGCCTGTGCACTGTCGCGCCGGACCTGCCGTGGCTCACGACCATCGAAAGCATCGAGCGTCAGCGCGGCCGTGTACGGCGCACGCCCCATTTCGAGCTCGCGCATGAGGCGATAGCCGCCCGCGACGATCGTGGTATCGCCGCGCAAAAAGCGCGCGAATTGATTCGGCAGCGCACCGAAGCCGGTCGCGTAACGCGGCGCATAGCGCATGCGCGCCTTCTGGCGTTTCGGATTCCAGTCGCCGGGAGTGGCGGACAACGGCTTGGCGATCGCCTCGACCGTCGGCATGAAGTCGTAGCTGGGCGTAGGCTCGTGACCGATCACCGAGGGTGGCCGCGGATCGGCAACGCCGCCGTTCTGTACCGACCACGCCGTGGGCCAACCGTAGCGGATCTGCGACTCGAGCAGATCATCGCCCCATTGCAGGTCGTACGGAATGCGCGCGAGCGAATGCACGCGCGACATCGTGCGCCGCGCGTACAGTTCGTTCTGAATATCGTTGGACGGAATCATCCACAACGGCTGTGCGAGACGCATCACGCGCATGTTCTCAGCGCTGCGGCTGGCGCACGGCGTGGCCGTGTACGCCACGTGCGTGGAGGGATCGAGCCACCAGGTCAGGTCGGTCCACGCACACTGCTGCGCCACCGGCATCGCGGCAAGCGCGCGCGCAAATGCCGCCGTGGCGTCCGTGTGCTGATTCGCGTTGTGCAGCGCGAGCCCCTCGAGCGCCTCACACCACCACGGCGTACCCTTGCAGGCGCGGGCCGCCCGGATCGCGACATCGCGCTGCTCTGACTCGATCGCGTACCGCACGCGCATGCCGTTCACCCAATCATCCTTCGGATCGGCCGCCTGGGCCTGCGCCAGCAAGTCCAGCAACTGTTCGCGCTCGAGCTTCGCGTCGTTGCGCTCCGCCGGCGGCGGCACGTCGCCGTTGTTGTTCCAATAGCAGATGCGACCGAGCGGCACTTCACACGACGCATCGGCACCGCCGTTGTAAAAGCGCAGCCCGGTGCGATGATTGCGTTCAAAGCCGTCCTGCATCGTGCGCGCCTGCGAGCCCAGCGAGCTCATCGTGGCCGGATTCCCGCGCAGCGGATCGGCTGGGACGTTGGCGATGCCGCCGACAACCGGGGAGCGCGTCGTATCCGCCGGCGGCGGGCCAACGGGCGGCGTCTGCCCCGACAGGGCGGCCCCGCGCACCGACGAGAGCAATACGAATGCCGCCAACGCCCACGAGCGCGACACGGCAGATATGAACCGGCGGCGAGCGATCTGATTCACGAAGGGCCTGCTCCTGAGAGAAATCGACGATGCGGCGCGCGACCGGCAGCGGTCGGCACGGCGAGACATCGGCACGACATTGAGGCGCCCCATTGATCGAGGGCGCGTCGTGCGAAGTTAACGCTCGGAAGAACGCCGCGGCTACTCGTCGTCAGGCGCCTGCGGCACGCCCCTCAGCTGCACCGCCTCGGATTTCACGCGCGCGCGGATATTCAGCATCTCGACGATCACCGAGAAGGCCATCGCCATATACGTGTAGCCTTTGGAGATGTGCTGCCCGAACCCTTCGGCCACCAGGTTCGTACCGATGAGGACGAGGAACGACAGCGCCAGCATCTTCACCGTGGGGTGCCGGTCCACGAAATCGCTGATTGGCGTGGCAGCCATGAGCATGACGCCAAGGGCGATCACGTTCGCCGCAATCATGATGACGACGCTGTCGGCCATACCGACGGCGGTAATGACCGAGTCCAATGAGAAGACGATGTCGATCACCGCAATCTGAGCAACGGTGGCCCACAGCGACCGACCACCCTTCACGCCGGTCGTCGACTCCTCCGGCCCTTCGAGTTTGCTGTGGATCTCCATCGTGGCCTTGCCGATCAGGAACAGCCCGCCGACGATCAGGATCAGGTCTCGCCCGGACACGGCACGACCGAGCAGCGTGAAGAGCGGCTCGGTGAGACGCATCACCCAGGTGATCGAGAGCAACAGCGCCACCCGGGACATGAAGGCGCCCATGAGGCCGAACCGGCGGGCCTTCGGCTGATCGACCGGCGCCAGCTTTCCGGACAGAATCGAGATGAAGATGATGTTGTCGATGCCGAGAACGACTTCGAGCACCGACAGCGTCAGCAGGGAAATCCACGCCTGCGGATCAGAGAGCAGATCGATCATCGGGACAAGGTAATTGGCTATCTTTCGAAAATGGCTGCCCTCTCGACCCCTGCCGCGTCGTCTGACGCCACTTCGATTTCCCGCCCCGCCGTCGTCCTGTTGTCGGGCGGCCTCGACTCCACGACGGTGCTCGCCGTGGCGCGCCGCGAGGGGTTCACGCCGTACGCGATGACCTTCCGTTATGGCCAGCGTCATTCGCTCGAGATCGACGCCGCCCGTCGGGTGGCCGCGGCCCATGGCGTCGAGCAGCACGTGGTGGTCGACATCGATCTCCGGCAGTGGGGCGGCTCCGCCCTCACGGCGGATGTGGCCGTGCCGAAGGACCGCGACGTGGAGCATCCCTCCGACGAGATCCCGGTCACGTACGTGCCGGCGCGCAACACGATCTTTCTGTCCTTTGCGCTCGCCTGGGCCGAGACGCTCAACGCGCAGGCCATTTTCATTGGCGTGAATGCGCTCGACTACTCGGGCTATCCCGACTGTCGGCCCGAGTACATCGCCGCCTTTGAGCAGATGGCGAACCTGGCCACCCGCGCCGGCGTGGAAGGCACGCAACGCCTCAAAATCCACGCACCGCTTCAGCATCTCAGCAAGGCGGACATTGTTCGCCTTGGCACCGAGCTCGGCGTGGACTATGCCATCACCACCAGCTGTTACGACCCAGCCCCCGATGGAACGTCCTGCGGCCACTGCGATGCCTGCCAGCTCCGCTTGCGCGGCTTTGCCGAAGCGGGGGCAGTCGATCCGATCGCTTACGCGGCGGGGAGCTAATCGATGGCGTACACGGTTCGCGAATGTTTCTACACGTTGCAGGGTGAGGGGGTGCAGGCTGGGCGCGCCGCCGTATTCTGCCGGTTTTCGGGGTGCAATCTCTGGACGGGGCGCGAAGCCGACCGGTCCACCGCGGTGTGCACATTTTGCGACACGGACTTCGTGGGCGTCGGCCCGGACGGGGGCAAGTTCTCGACGGCCGCGGAGTTGGCGGCTTTTGTGAAGAGCCGCTGGCCGGCCGACGCACCGGCCAGCGTACGCCCGTTCGTGGTCTGCACGGGTGGCGAGCCGTTACTGCAGCTCGATGAGGCCGCGGTCGCGGCGCTGCACGCCGAGGGCTTCGAGATTGCCGTGGAGACCAACGGGACCCAAGCGGCACCCACGGGACTGGACTGGATCTGCGTCAGCCCCAAGGCCCAGGCCCCACTCGCGCTCACGTCGGGCGACGAACTCAAGCTGGTGTACCCGCAGCCCACAGCCCTGCCCGAGCGCTTTGCGGGGCTCGACTTTCGGCATTTTCTGCTGCAGCCGATGGACGGACCGCAGGCGCTCGAGAACACGGCCGCGGCGCTGGCTTACTGCTTGGCGCATCCGCAATGGCGCCTGTCCGTGCAGACCCACAAGGCGCTCGGGATCCGGTAGCCGAGGGCGCCACACGCCGAGAGCCGCCGGCGAACCGAACCTTTCCCGTATGGTGACCATCGTCGGTAGCGTGGCGGCCATGGCTGGGCTAGGTTCCTCCTTCCGGATCGACCTCAACCCTGCGCACCGCGTACCGTGATTTCTGTCTCGCGCCAACTCCTCTCGCTCAGCCTGTGTGGCGCGCTCGTCGCGCTCGCACCGCGCGTGGAAGGACAGTCGGTCGAGACGCTCGAAAGCAGGAAGCCGTTTGCCGCGTGGAGCGCGTCCGCGCAGAATCTCCGTGACTCCATCGTCGCCAAGGCGCGCGGACAGATCGGCACGCGCTACAAGCTGGGCGGCACGAAGCCCAATCTTGCGCTCGACTGCAGCGGCCTCGTGAAGTACGTCATGGGCGCGCTCGACGTGATGCTCCCCCGCACGGCGCAGAAGCAGGCCACGGTGGGTCAGGAAGTGCCGAAGGATCTCGCGGCGCTCAAGCCTGGCGACCTGCTCACCTTCGGCCGCGGCAAGCGGATCTCGCACATTGGCATCTATGTCGGTGAAGGCCGTATGGTGCATGCGAGCACGTCGCAGCGCCGCGTAGTGGAGACCCGCATCTCCGCACGCTCGCCGCTGATCCGTCAGTGGAAGGGTGTCCGGCGCCTGGTCGGCGGCGCCGGCCTCACCATGCGGGATTCGCTCCTCGCGTTGGCCGACTCCCTCAAGCAATAGCTTTTTCGTAGTTGCCAAGTTGCCGAATCGCCCCCAGCATTGGGGGCGTTTTTGTTTTCGAGCCGCCCCTTGGAGGAATTCATGTCCGTCCTGATTGGCCGCACCGCTCGCGCCGTGCTGACCGCCGCGCCGTTGTGTCTGTCCGTCTTATTGCCCGCCGGCCTGTCGGCGCAGCCGTCGGCCACGCCATCGCCGCCGAAGGATCGGCTCACGATCGCCGACTACTTCAACTGGGAAGATGTCGCCACGCCCTCCATGTCCCCCGATGGCCGGCAGATCATCTACACGCGGACGTGGATCGATCAGCTGAACGACAAGCGCGAATCGTCGGTGTGGATCATGAACGCCGACGGCACCAAGAACCGCTTCCTCGTGAAGGGGGCCGATGCCAAGTGGGCGCCTGACGGGTCGCGTATTGCCTACGTGGCGCCGGGTGAACCGGGCGGCGCGCAGATCTGGGTGCGGTATATGGACGCCGAGGGCGCGACCACGCAGATCACGCGCCTGACGGAAGCGCCGGGTGATGTCGAGTGGTCACCCGACGGCAAGACGATCGGCTTCGGGATGCTGGTGCGCGGCACGGATGCATGGCGCATCGCCATGCCCATGCCGCCGCGCGGCGCCAAGTGGACGGAGGCGCCACGTGTCGTCACGACGGTAAAGTATCGCGCTGACCGGCAGGGCTTCCTCGAAGATGGTTTGCGTCAGCTGTTCACGGTGCCCGCCGATGGTGGCACGCCGAGCCAGGTGACGAGTGGTGCCTGGGCGGCCAACGGCACCACGTGGATGCCCGATGGTAAGAGCTTGGTGTTCACCTCGCTGCGCACCGCCGATGCCGAATACGCCTGGCGGCAGAGCGACATTTACAAGGTGGACATCGCCACCAGCGCCGTGTCCGCACTCACCACGCGCAATGGCCCGGACAACTCGCCGGTGCCGTCGCCCGACGGGCGCTTCATCGCGTACACGGGCTACGACAGCACCGACGCCACGTGGAAAGACGCCTCGATGTACGTGATGGATGCCGACGGCAAGAACGCCCGAGCCCTCACCGAGAAGCTGGATCGCTCGCCGAGTGGCATGATGTGGGCGCCGGATGCGAGCGGCGTGTACTTCAACGTCGAGAACGAAGGGTCACGAAACCTGTACTTCGTGTCGCTCAAGGGCGACATCCGTCAGGTCACGAAGGGCGCACACGTGCTCACGGTGTCTGACATCAACAAGAACTTTATGGCCGTCGGCGTGGCGACGTCGCCCACCAAGCCCAACGACATCGTGGCGTTCGATGTGCGCACGCCAGCCATCACGCAGCTCACCGATGTGAATGGCGATGTGCTGGCCGGCAAGCAGCTCGCGACCACCGAAGAGGTGTGGTACACGTCGGTGGACGGCCAGCGCATTCAGGGCTGGATCGTGAAGCCCGCCGGCTTCGACGCGAAGAAGAAGTATCCGCTCATGCTCGAGATTCACGGCGGCCCGCACTCGATGTACAACGTGGGCTTCAACTTCTCGCGACAGGATCACGCGTCGAACGGCTTCGTCATGCTGTACACGAATCCGCGCGGCTCCACGGGTTACGGATCGGCATTCGGCAACGCGATCAAGAACGCGTATCCCGGCAAGGACTACAACGACCTCATGGCCGGCGTGGACACCGTGGTCAACCGCGGCTTCGTGGATAGCAACCGGCTGTATGTCTTCGGCTGCTCGGGCGGCGGCGTGCTCACCGCCTGGACCGTCGGCCATACCGACCGCTTCGCCGCGGCCTCGTCGCAGTGCCCCGTGATCAACTGGCTCAGCTTCGTGGGCACGACCGACGGGTCGAGCTGGTACTACAACTTCGCCAAGTATCCGTGGGACGATCCCAGCGAGCATCTCAAGCGCTCGCCGCTGATGTATGTGGGCAACGTGAAGACCCCGACGATGTTGATGACGGGGGTGAACGACCTGCGCACGCCGATCAGCCAGACCGAGGAGTTCTACGAGGCACTCAAGATCCGGAAGGTGCCGACGGCCATGATCCGCTTCAACAACGAGTGGCACGGCACCAGCTCGACGCCGTCGAACTTCATCCGGACGCAGCTGTATCTGCGGAGCTGGTTCGACAAGTATCAGACGCCGCCCACGGGACCGCGCGTAACGCCGGACCAGCAGTGAGCGCACCGGTGGCCCCCACCCCGGTGGCCCCCACCCCGGTGGTGAACACCGTGGTGCCGCCGGTTTTTCGAATGCGTGACGTACGACACTTTCCTGTGACGCGCTCGACCGGTACGTTCTCCACGCTGTCCTCCCTCTCGCCACCAATTTCATGAGCTCTTTTTCATTCCGTCAGCGCGGCACCACCGCGCTTGCCGTCCTGCTCGCCGTTGCGTTGAGCGCCTGCACCGACACGGCCTCACGTGCCCGTGCCGACTCGTTGTCAGCCGCTCTGGCCAGTGCAAGCGCCGAACGCGACTCGCTGCAGGGACTGATGCAAGGCACCAGCGCCGATAAGGACCGGGCGCTCGCGCAGGTCGTCGAGGCCTCGAAGTTCGCCGACGAAGTCGACGCCGAACTGCGCAAGGTGCGCGGTCTGTCCAGCAAGGTGGGTGTCACCAAGAGCGACGAGTCGGGCAAGACGGAAGCCGCCGCGGCCCAGAAGGACATCCTCGACCGCCTCACGCAGATGCGGCAGCGGTTGGCCGCTCGCCAGCGTCAGGTGACCGCGCTGCTTGACACCATGAAGACCATGCGGGCCGACTCCAGTGCGGCTGCCACGCTGCTGGCGGATCTGAACGCGCGGCTCGCGACCCGCGACAAGGAAATCGCCGCGTTCCAGGAAGAGATCCGCGCGCTGCGCACGCAGAACGCGCAGCTCACGGTCGAGAAGGCCGTCCTCACCGACACGGTGAAGGCGATGGATGTGCGCGAGAACAAGGTGTTCTACATCGTGGGATCACGACGTCAGCTGATCGCGGACAAGCTGGTCACCGAAGAAGGCGGCTCGCGCGGCCTGCTCATCGTGAAGCTGGGCAAGACGCTCGTGCCGGCCCGTTCGCTCGACGAGGCGCGCTTCACGCGGGCCGATCGCCGCGAAGTGCTCACGATCCCGCTTCCCCGCAGCGATCGCCCGTACCGCATCGTGTCACGTCACGATGTGGGGCTCATCGAAGCCGCGAAGAAGGAAAAGGATGGCGCCTTCCGCGGGGAGAGCATTCGCATCACCGACCCGGTGAAGTTCTGGGCGTCGTCGCGCTACCTGATCATCGTCGAGAAGTAACACCCACCGCAGCAGCGGCGGGAATACGAACGCGGCGCGTACGGAATACCGTACGCGCCGCGTTTTCGTGGAACGGCGCCACAGCGCCGGTCAGACGTGGGGGAGTTCCCGGTCGCCGATGTCGCCACCGTGCTGGTGCCAGTCCAGCTCTTCGGGCGAGAGCGGCCGGATGGCCAGATCGACCGCCAACCACGTGGTCTTGGCGAACGGATAGCAGAACACGCAGCCGGACAGCATGAGGAAGGCCGTAACGTACGTGATCAGATCCCACGGTGGATCAGGCCACGTGAAATACACAAAGCCGCAGACGCAGAAGAACAGGATCAATTCGACCGCAATCAGGTTGAACAGGTACGCGCCAACGAAGTAATCCTTTTCTCCACGCTCGAGGCGAATGCCGCAGGTTGGGCAGCGGTCCTTGAGCTCGAAGAACGACGCGAAGATCTGGCGGCCGCCGCAATGCGGGCAGCGCAGTTGCAGAGCGCGGACGACAAGTTCGGTGGTCGACGGTCGGGCAAGAGCGGCGGTTCCGCCGGTCATCGCTGGGGTAGCGCGGCGAGAAATGCGCGGAGGTACTCACCCCACACTTTCGGCGCCGAGTGCGTACCGTGCCCTCGCGTTTCGGGTGTGATCGGCAGCAGAATGAACTGCGTGCGCGGCATCATCGCGGCGTACCGCTCGGCCATGCCCAGCTCCGGCGGATTCACCTGATCGTCGGC
>JBBARJ010000117.1:0-9214 GCA_040399825.1 Gemmatimonas sp. | reverse complement strand
CCATCGATGACGATCGTGCTGAGCGCATCGAGCGTGCACGAATGCGGATCGCCGACGTAGTCGATTGAAACGAGCGGCACTTCGCTGTAGCCGAGCACGCCGAGGAGCGACGTTTCGGACGCCGCCTTGAACGCCGCGTTGACTTCTTCCTTCGTGACCTTGCGCTCGACGACGCAGGTGAGGTCGGTGAGCGACACGTCGGGCGTCGGCACGCGCACCGCGATACCGTCGATCTTGCCCTTCACCTCGGGAATCACGAGCGACGTGGCCTTGGCGGCGCCCGTGGTGGTGGGGATCATCGACACCGCGGCCGCGCGGGCGCGACGCAGGTCCTTGTGGGGAAGATCGAGGATGGACTGATCGTTCGTGTAGCTGTGGATCGTGACCATCGACCCGTGCACAAAGCCGAAATTGTCGCGGATGATCTTGACCATCGGTACGAGACAGTTCGTCGTGCACGACGCGTTCGAGATAATGTGGTGCGCAGCCGGATCGTACTTGTCGCTGTTCACACCCATCACAATCGTGATGTCTTCGTTCGTGGCCGGTGCCGAGATGATGACCTTCTTGGCGCCGGCGTCCATGTGCTTCTTGGCATCGGCGGCGACGGTGAAGCGGCCGGTTGATTCGAGCACGATATCGACGCCCATTTCACCCCAGCCCAGCTTGGCCGGGTCGCGTTCGGCGAGAATGCGGATGCGATCGCCGTCGATCGTGATGCTTTCGGCATCATAACTGACGTCACCGTCATACCGTCCATGCACCGAGTCGTACTCGAAGAGGTGCGCCAACGTGGCGGTATCGGTGAGGTCGTTGATGGCAACGAAGTCGAGGTCAGCGACGCCCTGTTGCTTGGCGGCGCGAAGCACCTGGCGGCCGATGCGGCCGAAGCCGTTGATGCCTACGCGAATAGCCATTCGTGTCAGTTCCGGAGGAAGTCGTAGTCAGAAACGGCGCGGTCGCCCGGTTCAGGCGCCCGTCCGAATGTCACACAGGAGATGATGCGCGCGCCACCGTCAGCGAGGGCCTGCGCGCACGCGTTGATCGTCGCCGCCGTGGTGATCACATCGTCCACCAGCACGAGGTGCGCCCCCCGAAGACGCGTACGGGCAACATCTGCCGCCACGAACGCTCGGGAAACGTTGCTCGCCCTCTCCGACGGTGTCAACCGCACTTGCGATTTGGTGTCGCGATTACGCTCGAGTACGTCGGTCCACACGGGGATTCGCCATTCGGCGGACAGGGCGCTGGCGATGCGCTCCGCCTGGTTATAGCCGCGCTCGCGCCGTCGGGTGCTCGAGAGCGGAACGGGAACGAGGGCGGTGCGCTCGCGAACGACATCGAGCGGCCAGTCGAGGCGGGCCATTCGTCGGGCCATCGGTCGGGCCACGGCGTGCCACCCCTCGTACTTGAGCGCATGGACAAGGTCGGTCCCACTCCCCTCGTCCATGCGACACGCAGAGCGGACCGCACGGATGGTCGGGATGAGCCGACTGCACCATCGACAGGGAGGGATCACGCCTGACGGCGCGGCTTCGATCGGTAGCGGGATCGACGGTGACAGTCGCGGATGGCCGCAGCGGGCGCACTGCGGCCATCCCAGGGGGACGACCCGCGCCAGACAGGTCTGACAGACGATGCCGTCAGCATCCGCGTGGTGTAGCGTCCGGCAGATCGCACACGCCGAGGGCAACAGGAGGTCGACCAGACCGCGCGCCGCCATCCGCGCGAACCGGGTCGCGCCGGCCAGTGGTGACCCATGCCGCGGCGCCATCACGGATGGTGGGTCGGCGGTGCGGCGTTCAGCGCCTGCCACATCGCCGCCCGCGGAGCCGGGATATCGAACCACGTCTCAAACGCCGCGGCCCCCTGCTCCACCAACATGCGGAGGCCATCTTCGGCGCGCAGGCCGGCGCGACGGCAGGCCATAATCCAGGGCGTGAGTCCTGGGCGATAGACCAAATCAAAGGCGGCGCATCGCGCGGGAAGCGCGTGCACCGCCACCGGAAACGCATCATCACGCAATCCCACCGGCGTGGCATTGATCACGAGCGCCGCCGCGCCGACGGCCTCGTCCACCGCATCCATGGAGACGACCTGCGCGTCAATGACCAACCTCGCCGATAAAGCCTGTGCCCGCGCCGGATTCCGCGCGACGATCGTCATGTGTCGGTATCCGAGATCGTGCAGCGCAATCAGCGTGGCGGCGGCCGCTCCTCCGGCGCCGATGAGCACGACGGAGAGCTCGCGCGCCTTGACGACATCGCGCGGACACAGCGCCTCGATCGTGGCCGCCGCGCCGGCGACGTCGGTATTGTGCCCGACGAGCGAACCGTGCTCCGTCCAGAACGTGTTCACGGCGCCCACGCGGCGCGCGAGCGGCGTGCATCTCGCAATGAGGCTCGCCGCCGCTTCCTTGTGCGGAATCGTGATATTGCCGCCGCCGCCTTCAGTTGCGATCCGCGTCAACGCATCCGCCAACTGATCGGGCGCGACGTCCTCGCGATCATACGTCATGGACAGCCCAGCGACACGCAGCGCGGCACGCTGAAAGACCGGCGACAACGAGTGGGCTACCGGTTGGCCAATGATGACCAGCCGAGCGGGGCGCTGCGCCGCACGGACGGGCTGCGTCAGTGGACGATCCATGGCCGGCGGCGGCTCAGTGGGCGCTACGCGAACGATCGGCAACAATCCGGTCCAACACCGCGTCGATCGCCTGCTCGAGCTCCACGTACGTCGCACGGTAAACGTCGAGATCGCCGCCGAACGGATCACTGACCGGACGCGGTGTTCCACCCGCATAATCGGTCAGCAGCCACGTCCGCCCCGTGCCACCAAGCGCCTCGACGCGGTCGAGGTGGTGCGGGCCCATGGTGAGGACGAGCTGCGCGTTGCTCACGAGCTCCTGCGCCAGGGGACGCGACCGATGATCGCCGAGATTGAGACCATGCTCGAGCGCGACGAGCAGGGCGCCGTCCGACGCCGGTGAGTCAGCCCAGGCGCTGGTGCCGGCGCTTCCGACCGTCACGTCGGGGATCCCTCGGTCGGCGATCAGGTGCCGCGCGATCACCTCGGCGAGCGGGCTACGACAGGTATTCCCTGTACAGACGAAGAGCAGATGCATGCGGTGCGCGCCCCTCGGCGTATGTTAGGTATCGCCCACGAGATCCGGCACGCATTCGCGCAGCTGGATCGCCGTCAACACGCCTGGACGGATCACGCGGGCACGACGTCCGGTACAGTCCACCACCGTGGACGAGCGGGAGGGTGCGAGCCGACCGCCATCGAGCACGTGCAGCAGCCCGCGATGAAGGGCGTCCGGCCACTGCTCTACAATTTCAGCGGCCGCCATCGCAGGCGGAACCCCGGGCCTGTTCGCACTCGTGCTCGTAATCGGCTCACCGTACGCCGCCAGGAGGCGCTGTAGCCCGACGTGCGGCGTCCAGCGCACCGCCACGCCGCCTTCGGGTCCGCGCAGTCGCGCCGACACGCGCTGATCGCCGCCGCGGAGCACGAGCGTAAGCGGACCCGGCCAGAAGCGTGCCGCCAGCGTGGACGCATACGTGGGCAGATGCAGGTCGAGACGGGCGATGTGCGCCGGATCGTTGATCAGCAACAGAAACGGTTTGCCCGGGGGACGGCCCTTCAGCTGCACGAGTGCTTCCACCGACTCATGATCGACGGCGGTGCCGAACCCGTAGACGGTCTCCGTGGGATACGCGAGGACGCGCCGCTCCGTGAGATGCGCGATCGCATTACGCAGCGCGGCTTCGACCTCCACGGGAGACCAGAAGGGGACGGTCAGCGCTTCGCGATGCACGGACACCGGCGCCTACTCCGGTAGCAAGCTGAGGGCGTCGGCGCGAGCGAAATCGACATCCTCGGTGATCTTCATACCGCGCTCGCTCCCGCGAACGACTACGACCGGCAGTCCCAGTCGCTCGCATAACCCGGCGTCATCGGTCGCGCCGATGCCATCGCGACGAGCCGCGATGTGCGCCTGCTCGAGCATCGTCCGCGGAAACGCTTGCGGCGTCTGCGCGCGCCAAAGGTTGCTGCGCTCGACGGTGCGCACGACCCGGCCATCGCTATCCACCTCTTTCAGCGTATCGACCACTGGCAACGCCGCGACGGCGCCGTGGCCCTTTCTCGCCTCGGCAATCACGCGGTCGATCGTGGCATCGGTCACGAGCGGACGCGCCGCGTCGTGCACAACGGCGATGACGACCTCTTCCGGGAGATCTTCGAGGCCGTTGACGACGCTTTCGTGCCGCTCACGCCCGCCAACGGAGACGAGTAGTCGATCCACGTCACACTGGAACAACCAAGGTGGCGGATCGGCCGCGTACGCCTTCGGCAGCACCACCACCACGATCGAGACATCGGGGCGCGCCATGAAGGTTTGCACGCTGTGCAACAGCGCCGGCTTTCCGGCTACCCATCGGAACTGCTTGAGCTCCGCGCTGCCCGTACGCGAACCGGAACCACCGGCCACAATGACCACACCGACGTCGCGCACGACGCCATCGGGTGCGACCGATTCATCGCTGCGCGACGAGATCACGGGCGGCGGAATCACGCGTCGTGGTGCTGGGGGCATCTCACTCATGTGGCATCCTTACCCACCGTTTTCTGGAGCACGTCGCCCAGTGTTCGCACGCCGATCAGCTTGATGTCTCCCGGCACCCGGCGCGGGATGGCGCGATCGGAAAGATATGCGCGCGTCATGCCGAGCTTCGCGGCTTCTGCAAGCCGCCGTTCCACTTGCGACACCGGACGCACTTCGCCGCCCAAACCGACCTCACCGAGAAAAATCGCTTGCGCCGGAAGCGGCTTGTCGACCACGCTCGACGCGATCGCCGCCACGATGGCCAGATCCACGCTCGGTTCCTGCACGCGCATGCCCCCGACGATGTTGCAGAAGACATCGAGCTGCGCGCAGGAGAACCCACCACGCTTGTCCAGCACGGCCAGCAAGAGCGCGAGTCGGCGTGCGTCGATGCCATTGGCCACGCGCTGCGGCGTGCCGAAACCGGCGCGCGCCGCGAGCGCTTGCACCTCTACGAGCACCGGACGAGTGCCTTCCATCAGCGCACATACGGCGCTGCCACTGGCCACATCACGACGATCACCGAGGAACAGCGCCGACGGATTCTCGACGGGAATGAGCCCCGTGCCCACCATCCGAAACACGCCGATCTCGTCGACGGATCCGAAACGGTTCTTCGTCGCACGCAGCACGCGATGATCAAGGGTCCTATCGCCTTCGAAATACAGCACGGTGTCGACGATGTGCTCGAGCGTCTTCGGACCGGCGATACCGCCACCCTTCGTGACATGTCCGATCACGAACACGGCCGTCCCCGTGTCCTTGGCGAAACGCATGAGGCGTGCGGCGCACTCGCGCACCTGCCCCACGTTGCCGGGAGCCCCCTCCAGCAGCTCCGTGTGCACCGTCTGAATCGAGTCGACGATCAGGACGCTGATGCGCCGGCCGTCCGCCGTGGGCTGTGCGGCCGTCGCCAGAATGGTCTCGAGCGACGTCTCCGTGAGCAACGACACCGGAGACGCATCCTCGGCCAGACGGTCAGCGCGCAGGCGCACTTGCAGTGCGCTCTCTTCGCCGGAGACGTAGAGCGTGGCAAGTCCGGCCGTCTCGAGACGGGCCGCGACCTGCAGCAAGAGGGTACTCTTACCGATCCCGGGCTCACCACCGACGAGGACCATGCTACCCGGTACGAGCCCGCCTCCGAGCACGAAGTCGAACTCGTTGAGCTGCGTCATCCATCGCGGCG
The DNA here is from genome assembly GCA_040399825.1 of Gemmatimonas sp. Taxonomy (GTDB): domain Bacteria; phylum Gemmatimonadota; class Gemmatimonadetes; order Gemmatimonadales; family Gemmatimonadaceae; genus Gemmatimonas. Next base: position 3,416 of record JBBARJ010000117.1, on the reverse strand, counting down.
TATCGGCCGCGGTGACGTGCCCAAGGGTGACGGTGCTCGCCGCGATGCCGGGAACGCTGCGCGCCGCCGTGCGCTTGCTGGTCGGCGCGCTCGACACCAACTCCTCGCCGAGCGTGTTCCAGGCGTCGCAACTCTCGCAGCGTCCCGCCCACTTGGGAAATTCGGCGCCGCATTCGGTGCAGCGATAGACCGTTTTCGCTTTGGCCATCACGCCGGGCTCAGAACGGCGTCCCGCCGAAATCATCGGCACCCTTTACCAGCTTGGGCCCACCGAAATCAGGCCTCGACCCTCCGTAGTTCGACGACTCCTGTCGAGCCGAGAAGTTGTCGAACCGCGTGTACTGCTTATGGAAGTACAGACGCGCACTGCCGATCGGTCCGTTACGCTGCTTGCCGATGATGATCTCCGCGCGCCCCTCGAGATCCGGATCCTTGAGCCGGCCGTTCTCGTCGCGTTCAGCGTACACTTCCTGCCGGAAGATGAACATGATCACGTCGGCATCCTGCTCGATCGCGCCTGACTCGCGAAGATCGGAAAGCTGCGGCCGTCCCTTGTCGTCACCCGTGCGCTGTTCCGGGGCACGCGACAGCTGCGACAGTGCCACGACGGGAACGCCAAGTTCCTTCGCCAGAGCCTTAAGGCCGCGCGAAATCTGCGAGACTTCCTGCTGTCGGTTCTCGACGCCGGTTGGTCCCGTCATGAGCTGCAAGTAGTCGACGATGATGAGCCCGAGGTCGTGCTCAGACTTGAGTCGACGGGCCTTGGCGCGCATGTCGAGCAGCGTGATGCCGGGTGTGTCGTCAATGAAGATGGGCGCATGGCTCAGGATACCAGCGGCCTGCGCCAAGCGTGGCATCGATTCGTCGAGAGCCCTACCACCTTTACGCAGCGCCTGTGCATCGATGAGCGCCTCCGACGCGAGCATTCGCTGCACCAGCGACTCCTTGCTCATTTCGAGCGAGAAGAACGCCACCGGCACTTTGGCGGTGATCGCCGCATGCTGCGCGATATTCAACGTGAACGCGGTTTTTCCCATCGACGGACGCGCCGCCACGATCACCAGATCGGCCGGCTGAAATCCCGACGTCATGAAATCGAGCTCGGTAAATCCGCTTGGCACGCCCGTGATGGCGGCCTCGCGCTGCGCCAGCAGTTCGAGCTTCTCCATCGCCGGCCAGAGCAGCTCTTTGATGCGCGAGAAGCCGGTCCTTTCTCTCGTTTGGCTCAACGAAAAGATGCGGGACTCGGCGGAGTCAAGCAGGTCCGACGCGGCGGTGCGCCCTTCGAACGCCTCCGACACAATTTCGGTCGACACTTCGATGAGGCGGCGCAACAACGCCCGCTCCTTCACGATGCGGGCGTGGTATTCCACGTTCGCGACCGTCGGCACCGCATCGAGCAGGAAGCCGAGATACTCACGGCCACCGGCGTGTTCGAGCTCGCCGCGTCGCTCTAATTCGTCGGCCAAGGTGAGCGGATCGATGACGCCACCACGCTCCGTGATCGAGATCATGGCGCGAAAGAGACGGCGATGCCCCTCACGGTAGAACATCGTATCGTCGACGTGCTCCGCCGCGCGCATGACGGCATCGGCGTCAAGCAGCATGGCGCCAAGGACGGCCTGCTCGGCCTCCTCGGACCAGGGTGGGCGGCGTTCCTTGAACGGATCGCGAGTGGCCGGTACCGCCGCATTGGGAACGATGAGACTGGTCATGATGACGTGGTGTCCGCGCTGGCGGAGCGCGATGCATCGAGAATGCGACGGGCGATCTTCACATCTTCCCACGTCGGGCGCTTCCACGATTCGTTGCGCAGCAACGCCGCCGGATGATATGTCACGATGACGGGTACGCCGTGATAGCGATGGATGCGACCCCGCAAGGCACTGATCCCCGAGGTGGTCTGGAGCAATGTCTGCGCTGCCAATCGACCGAGCGCGAGAATGACGCGAGGCCGCACGAGTTCGATCTGACGCAGCAGGTATGGCTGGCAGGCGCCGACTTCGTCCGGCAAGGGATCCCGATTTCCCGGCGGCCGATGCTTGAGCACGTTGCAGATGTAGACATCCTCGCGCGACAACTGAATCGCACCGAGAATCTTGGTGAACAACTCACCGGCGTCGCCAACGAGGGGTCGCCCGAGCTCATCTTCAGTCACGCCAGGTGCTTCACCAACACACAGCAGCTCAGCTACGGGGTTGCCTTCGCCCGGCGCAGGATGCTTGGCCGACGTGTAGAGCGCACAGCGCGTGCAACCGGCCACATGCGCGGCGATCTCGTCAAGCGTAGGCAGGCCTGCGACGTCCGGCGCGGCGTCGATCACGCGGAGCCGCCCCGACTCGATTCCGAGCGGGAGGTCGAGGGCGGACAACCACGTCGGCAGATCCGTCACGAGCGCGTCGGTCGGTGAGTCGGCCCTCGCGTTCGCGGGAGGCACGTCGGCCGGCTTTGCGGCCATAACTCCGGCGTTGGCCGCCGCACCGGTCTCGGACATTGGCGCCGTCACAGCTGGCGGCGGCGACGGCAAGTCGCTGGGCCGCATCGCGCCGGCGTTGCGAAGCGCTTCACGCCAGTCGGTTGTGGCCCCTCGGTCGAAGCGAACGCCAGGCTCTGGCGGCGGCGCCAACGGCGCCGAGAGAACCTCATGCGATGCATCGGACGTCGGTGCCGTCGCGGTACGATCCGCCGGCGCCGGTACGCCCACTTTCGCGGTCGACTGCGAGGGCGCGGCAGCGCCCTTCGACGATGACTTCGCGCCGACCATCTTCATGACGTCGTCGATGGAGAGACTGTCAAGCACCAGTTCGGACTCCCCGAGCTCACGGCGCTGCTCGAGATACCGGCGAAGACGATCCTTAGCGTCCACGGAGCAGCGCCTCAACGCGATCGAGCAGCTCATCCGCCACCTGCGTCTTGTGTTGCAGCGGCAGCGCCTCCTCTCGGCCGTCAGCGTGCACGATCGTTACGCGGTTCGTATCCACCATGAAACCGGCACCGTCTTCGAGCGCATCGTTTGCCACGATGAAATCGAGACCCTTGTCGGCCAGCTTCCGGCGCGCCTCGTTGCGCGCATCGCCGGTCTCAAGGGCGAAGCCTACCGTCACGCACGACGGTGGACGCGACTCACGCGTAGTCGAGAGAATGTCGTCGGTACGCGTCAGCACGAGCGTATTACCGAGCTCGGCCTTCTTTATTTTCCCAATCGCGGGTGCGAGGGCGGCGAAGTCGGCTGGCGCGGCCGCCATGATCAGAGCATCCGCGCCGGGAAGCGCCATCTCTACGGCGTCTCGCATCTGGGCCGTGGTTTAGACCCGGCCGGCGCGCACGCCAACCGGAACCGCCACATCGAGCGGCCCCCCGATCAGGGTGACGTTGGCCCCGCGCCGCCACGCCGCCGCGGCGATTGAAACACCCAT
>JBBARJ010000116.1:0-9281 GCA_040399825.1 Gemmatimonas sp. | reverse complement strand
TTCGAAGGGCGCGTCGCAAATGATCTCGTGCGTACCCCGTACCGATCCCGTACGCACCCTAGTGATCGGCATCTCGCGTCCGAGCCCTTCGCGCAACCGATCGGCGATCGCGATCCCAGTGCCCGAGGGCGCGTCGAGCTTGGCGATATGGTGCGTTTCGACCACATGTGCGTCGAAGCCGGAGACCTGGCGCGCACGCGCGGCCGCGTCTTCCGCCATGGCCAGAAAGAGCTGCACGCCGATACTGAAGTTGGGTGACCAGAGCGCGGAGCACTGCGCCGCCTGCGCGGCCGCTTCAATCTCAGGGAGCTGCGCGGACCAGCCGGTGGTCCCGATCACAACCGGGCAGCCCACCTGCAGAACGGCGATCGCGTTGGCGACCGCTGATTCCGGCGTGGTGAAATCGATCGCCACCTGCGCACCGTGCAGATCGGCGACCGAGATCCCGTTGGACATCTCGGCCGCGTCGAGACGTGCCACCACATCGCACCCACGCTCGGGCGCCAGCGCGTCGAGCGCGCGCCCCATGCGTCCCATCCCGATCAGCGCGACCCGCACGGGTGCACCGCCTCCAGCCTCGCCGCTCACGAGGCCTGCTCGAAGAAGGCGGCGTGCAACCGCTGCATAGCCGGCACGACCTGCTCGTCATCGATGACGAGCGTAAAGTTGATGCCGGTGGCGCTGAGTGACGCCATATACACCGGAATCGGACCGAGCGCGATCAGCGCGTCAGCAATCGCCCGACTGCCATCGGCAATGCCCGCCCCCACGATGGCGACGATGCCGCTCCGTCGCTCCACCGCCACGTCACCGAATGCGGCAAGATCCTGCAGAATTGCGCCAAGGTTCGTGGCGTCGTCGAGCGTCACGGAGACCGACACTTCAGACGTCGTCACGACGTTCACCGACGTACGATGCGTCTCGAACACTTCGAACACGCGGCGCAGAAAGCCTGGGGCCAACAGCATGCGGGACGAACGCAGCTTGACCAGCGTCGTGCTGCGCTTGCCGGCAATCGCCCGAACGGCAAGCCGCGGCGCGTCAAACGCGATCATCGTCCCCTTCCCCTCCGGCTTGCGCGAGTTGAAGACGAAGACGGGAATGCCGCGCTGCACGGCCGGCGCGATCGTCGCGGGATGCAGCACCTTGGCGCCGAATGCCGCCAGTTCCGCCGCTTCATCGAAGCTGATGCGTTCGATGAGCCGCGCACCGGGAATCACGCGGGGATCGGCCGTGAGCATACCGTCCACATCGGTCCAGATTTCGATGGCGGTCGCCTCGATGGCCGCGCCGATCAGCGAGGCCGAATAGTCGGATCCGCCGCGGCCGAGCGTGGTGGTGACGCGCCCAGGCGCCGCGCCGACAAAGCCCCCCATCACCGGGATCTGTCCCTGCTGCAGCAGCGGCAGCAGGAGTTGCTGCGAGGCGTGCGCAATCGCCCCGACGTCCGGCTCTGCACGCGTGAAGAAGTCATTCGTCATCATCACATCACGCGCATCGACCCAGACCGCCGGATAGCCGCGATGACGGAACGCCGCTGCAACGATTTGGGATGACAGCAGCTCTCCAAGCGCAGCGACGGTGTCGAGGGAGCGTGGCGTGAGGTACCCGAGCGTCCGGAACGCTTCGGCGAGATGCGCCAGCTCATCGAAGCTCGTACCGATCTCGAGCGCGAGTTCGTCCGCCTCCGTCGATCCATCGAGCAGGGCACGCACCTCCCGCAGGTGACGATCACGCAACTGCTCGACCAACTGCAACGCCAAGAGCAGCTCGCCGCCCGCGGCCTTGTGTGCGAGATCCAGCAAGACGTTCGTGGTGCCACCAAGTGCTGAGACGACCACCACCACCGGCCCACTCGCCTGCTTGCCGGCGATCACGTCTACGACGTTCGCAATGGCGGCCGCGTCAGCCACCGAGGTACCGCCAAACTTGGCAACGATCACGACGCGACCAGTCCGTCGAGCTGACCGGTGGCCACCAGCAGTTCGGCATTGAGGATCGATCCGCCGGCGGCCCCGCGCACAACGTTGTGCGCCATGGCGACGAGACGCAGGTCAAACAGGTTGTCCGCGCGCACGCGACCGATGGTCACCGCCATACCGTGGCCGGCATTCACATCACGACGCGCCTGCGGTCGATCCTGCTCATCGCGCACGATGAGCGCCGGCACCGGCGCCGAGGGCAAGCCCTGCACGGCCGCGAATCCCGTCCAGGCGCGTAATGTCATGAGTGCCTGCTCCGGCGTCGGCGCGCGTTCGAACGCGACTGACATGCAGACCGTATGGCCGTGCTCGACCGCGACGCGATTGGCATGCGCACTCGTGACGATGGGCGCGGGCACGATCGCCTCGCCGTTATACGTGCCGAGCAGTTTGACGAGCTCCGTCTCGATCTTCGGTTCTTCGTCACCGATGTACGGGATCACGTTCCCGAGGATGTCGAGCGACGGCACGCCGGGATACCCGGCGCCCGACACGGCCTGCATCGTGGTAATAAAGACCTTCGTGACACCGTACGCTTCGTGCAACGGGGCCAGCGCCATGGCGGCGACCGTCACGGCGCAGTTCGCATTCGTAACGATGCCACCGGGCCAGCCGCGGTTCGCGCGCTGTTGTGTGAGCAGGTCGAGGTGATCCCCGTTCACTTCGGGAATCACGAGCGGCACATCGGACTCCATCCGGTAGTTCTTCGCGTTGCTGAGCACAAGCCGTCCGGCGGCCGCGAACGCCGCTTCCACCTCGCCGGCGACCGACGAGTCCAGCGCCGAAAAGACGATCGGTGCCGTCACCTGATCGGGCGTACACGCCTTCACCTCCAGCGCCCCGACGACCGGCGGCATCGTGCCTTCAAGCCAACGGGTCGCAGACGCGTACGATTTGCCGGCGCTACGCTCTGAGGCGGCGACTTCGACGAGATCGAACCAAGGATGGCCGGCGAGCAGGCGAATGAAGGCCTGCCCGACGGCACCGGTCGCGCCAAGAACGGCGACCGGCCAGCGTGTCACGGGCGTAGTCATGCGAGCAGGGTGCGGACGATACGTTCGTAAGCGCCAACGGACGCTTCGAGTTCCACCACATCGATGTATTCGATGGGCGTATGGGCCACGTGAATCGAGCCGGGCCCAAAGAGCAACGGCGTCCCCCAGCGATCGAGCAGCGGGATGTCGCTCGTGTACGCAACGGGCACCACCTCAAAGCCGTTGAGCACTTGAAAGTACTGCGCGGGGATGTGCGATCCCCAGATCAACTCGGCGCGCGTGCCCGCCCAGTCGCGGAAGGCCTGCTTGACGGGTGCGACATCGCCGACCAGCCGGATCATGATCTCGGCTTCGGCGAGCCCGGGGACGATGTTGGCCTCGGTGCCCGCGCGCAGGACGCCGATATTGTAGGTCGTCTCGCCGAGCACGGGATCGACCGGCAGCACGAGATCGCGTAACTGGGGGAGCATGTCGAGCAATGGTTCGAGCGCGCTGCTACCCAGATGCGCATACGCCGAATGCGCCTCGCGCCCCAGTACGCGCACGATCACCCGCTGGGCACCTTTGCACCCCGACGCGAGCTTGCTTTCGGTCGGCTCACCGTTCACCAGGAATTTGCTGGTGGCGGGGAGGCGATTCGCGGCGCGCGCGCCGGGCGAGCCCTTCTCCTCACCCACCACAAAGAGCAGGTCGACGCGTTCCTCCCCGGCGTCGGCCAGTCGCTGGGCGGCGATCATCATTGCCGCAGCGATGCCCTTCGCATCGGACGATCCGCGACCGTACAGCCGGTTTCCCTCGAGGCGAGGCGGCACATAGGGCGGAACGGTGTCAAGGTGCGTCGAGAGTGTCACGCCGCCACCACGGCGGGTGGCCCAGACATTCGAGCGCCCCGGCTCGACTTCCTGGAGTGACACGTTCCAGCCGCGCGCGACGAGCCAGCGCGCGGCAAGATCCACCGCGTCCCGTTCGCGGCCGGTGGTGGATTCGACGGAGAGTAATTCAGTGGCGAGCGTGACGACGTCGGACATGTCCGAAACATACAATCGCCGCCGCTCACCTCCTACTGCATGAACTCCGCGATCGTCTTCGCGAGAGCCAAATCGTCCAGCGAATCGTCCCATCCCGGCGCCACCAGCGCAATCACCCGCTCTGCACCGGAGTTGCACTCGATAGCCACGGTGTCGGCGGGGAGAACGGCGGCGGCCTCACGCTGATCCACCGGCACTTCCGGCAATTCGAGGCAAATCCATGTGGTACCGCGCGGGTCGCGCACTGTTCGCATCTGGGCTCCAGGCCACTGGGTGTTCTCGGTCTTCACGACAATCTCACGCGGGCAGCGACGCGTGGTGCGGCTGAGCGACGACGACAACGTACCCGGAGCGGGACTCGAACCCGCACGCCCTTTCGAGCAGGAGATTTTAAGTCTCACGCGTCTACCGGTTTCGCCATCCGGGTATCGCGCCGTCGTCGGCCCACCATCGCACTACTCGCGTTGAGCAATCGCCATGCGCGATTGTCCTGCGGAGCTTAGCGCGCCTCGCCATCCAACGCAAAACGGGAGCGCCAAAGCGCTCCCGTTTGCGAACCACTATGCTGCCGCACCCACGATCAGAGCGGGAAACGGGACTCGAACCCGCGACCCCAACCTTGGCAAGGTTGTGCTCTACCAACTGAGCTATTCCCGCACAGAGGGGATTTTAGCTGGGTGGCCGGACCCGGACAAGCGGCCCACGTCAATCAGGCCCGAAGTCCGAGGGCGTGTGCCGCGTACCAGACCGTGTGAGCCAGCAACCCAGCCAACGCCGCGTCGCCACCGTTGCCCGTCGCCTTGCCCTCGGCATCCACGAACTCAGCAGCGAGCCCGTTATCGAGCGGTGCGCGGCGGAGCCAGGTGAGCACCTCCTGCGCTTCCGGACCCAAAAGGCGCGCGATCTGCGGTAACAGCGGCGACACGGACGCGTCCGGAGCGGCTCCCTCGCCACGGAGGGCGCGCACCGACCGACGGTACAGCGAATCATCTCGATCCAGCGCCTCATACAGCGGTAGCCACAAGAGGGAACCGACGGCATCGTCGTCGAGCGACGCATTCCCCGTCAGGTCGACTGCTACGGCCAGCCGTGCCTTCTCACCACGGTCGACCGCGAAATGCCGACGGATCGCGGCGCGTACGGCGGCAGGATCTTCGACGCCGGCAGCCGCCTCTTCGTCGAGCGTGCGACGGAAGACCTCCAGCGCGAGGGCCACGACCGCGTTGCCATGCAGGGTGAATGGGTATTTGGCCGGCGCGCCGGACGGCATCACTTCGGTGGAGTACAGCGGCACCCGCTCGTCCCGACGCGCCGTAATGTCCTCGGACGCCAGATACAGCGTGTCGGCCACGACGGGATCCTCGACGATCTGATCGTCTTCCGAATCGCGGATGTAGCGATCGGTGGCGATGGCAAACGCCGCCGGACCTTCAATACTGAAGCCGGGCTGAAACAACGTGCCGTCGATGTAATGCACACCTTGTCCAGGTGCGTAGCCATGCAACTCACAGGCACGCACGAGGAGTTCTCGCGCGAGGCCCGTGTCTGCCAGCTGGACCGCCGGCAAGGTCCACATCAGCGCTTCCCAATCGCGCACGGTGCACCCCATCGAGTGCCACGGTGCCCGCGACCGCACGAGGTAGTAATGGGCATCGTCCAGCCCGCGACCGACGCCGTAGAAGTACGCGAACAGCAGATTCCGGTTGACGATGCGATCCATGACATCGCTACCGGTGGTCTGCTCGAGCGCCGACAGGGCTTCGCGGGTTGCCGTCAGCAGTGCGCGCCACCCGCGGCGCCGAAGTACCGCGACGGTGGCCTGCGCGCCATCACGTTCGGGGCCAACGGCGATGTAGAACGCGACCTGGACCGCGCCGTTCGCCGGTGCGACGAGGGCTCGCCGGATGGCGAACGGCCGCGCATCGCGAGACGCCCCGGTGGGTGCTTCGGGTGTCGCCGGACCGTCACAACCAATCGCGACTGCGGCGAGCCCGGGTATCGCCGCGCCTTCCAGCAGCAACACGTCATCGGGCCCGACGCTCACGAGATGGTCATCGTCGAACGGGCGAGGCGTCCGTACGCGCTGTTGGCGATGCCCCAGCGCCCCTTCGAGTGCGATCTCCAGCTGGATGTCGGTCGCCCCACGATTCTCGACCGCGAAGGTGTAGACGGCGCCAGCCATATCGGCATCGCGCCCGTACGGCGCGAAGATGGTCCCCCGGAGCACCAAGGAACCAATTGTGCAGGTAAAGGTCGGCAACCAGCCCACGGCCCGCTCCCACGCGATGCCTTCCGCCGCGAGCACACGGACTTCGCCGTCAACGCGCAACACGGGGCCCATGAGCGGGGTACCTTGCCCCGAGATGAACTCCGGCGACCCCGCGAACTCGATGGCCGCCCGCGCCCCACGATGCAACACCCCGAGGGCGTGAATGGCGCCATCGGTCGGGTTGATGCACGGCAGGGTCAGCCAGTGGTTCCCAGTAAGTTGCCAAGGAACAGAAGGAAGATGCACAGCACGCTCTCAAGTGACGGGACCAGGGGTTTCGTTGACGCCCCCTCTGATACGGGCTAATCTAGCCGGTTCGGCGCACGACGCTCCCCGACCGACGCCCGACTGCGGCGTGGGTCCGAAACGGCCTGCTTCACCCTGCACACGACCACTCGCCTTGGCCTTCTACCGACTGACGTCTGCGCCTCGTTTCGTTCTCTCGCGTCGCGCGCTGCTCGCTTTCAGCGGTGCACTCCTCGCGAGCGCGTCCGCCCGACCGGGCTCCCTCCATGCGCAGACCGTGGCTGGACTGGGCGATGACGCCATTCCCCTGCCGAAGGGGAGTAAGCGGTTCCTGATCTCTGGCTTGTGGAACGACTGGGACGCCGTGTACACGCCCGCGGCGACCGGTGGCAGCACACGGCGGCCACTGCTTGGCGCCTTGGCCACGTCGAACGCGGGCGTCGCGATCTTCCCGCAGCTCGCGTCAACCGAGGCCGGCCTGCGTACGCTGACGGGTCAGTCGAGCTTTGCGCTCTCGCTCGGCGCGCTCGACGCCACGGGTGAGGTCCGGCAGAGCATTGCGCCGCTCGTGGTCAGCCTTGGTCTCACGCGCCGCCTTTCGCTCCGGCTGCTCGTGCCATACGTGGAGTCCCGCGACGTCTCGCAGCTCCTGTTGAACCGCGTCGGCTCGACGGCCAACGTGGGCATGAACCCGGCGTACGTCGCGGGCACCGGCGTTGCGGCGCGTTCGACGAACGGCGCCGTCCTGTCGCAGCTCGATCTCGCCCGCACGCGCCTGACCGCCGAGATCACGCGGTGTGCCTCGCCCACCGCGACGGGATGCGATGCCATCCGCGCGAACGTGGGGGCCGCGCAGGCGTTGCTCATTCGCGCCGGTGCTACCCGAACGGCCATCGCCGCGGTGTACGGCGATGCCAAGGCCGGCGGTGCCCCGGTGGTCCCGATCGCGAACGGGAGCGCGCAGGCCGCGGTTCGCACGACGATCGCCACCCTCCGGACGGACTTCGCGGCGTTCGGTGTCACCAACATCGTCGAAGGAGCCGCACCGGCGGGCGCGGGCACCATCTACGGTCCCGGCGGCATCTCGCGCATCGTAGGCGACACCGCCTGGAAGCTGGGCTACGGTCGTCTCGGCAACACGCGTCGCGCCGGCATTGGCGACATTGATCTCACCGCATCGTATCTCCTCTTCGATAGCTTCCAGGCCGATCAAGCGCGGCGGCTGCTCACACCGTCGCGTGGGGTGCGCAGCATGCTCACCGCCGGCTGGCGCTTCGGCACGGCCGGCGCCGACCGCACCGACGACCCGTTCGACGTGCCCATCGGTGAAGGCGCCAACGCGCTGCTGGTGCGTAGCACCACCGACCTTGTGCTCAGCCGTTCGTTCTGGATGAGCGCGACCGTTCGTGCGGTGAAACCGCTGTCCGACGTGATCGCCGTAGCGATGCCCCTCCGCGACGCGGCGAACGTCTTCGACACCTTCGCGGTGGGCCACGCCACGCGATCGCTCGGCACACGGGTCGAACTCGAAGTCGCGCCGCGATTGTCGTTCGGTCAGTTCTTCGGCATCTCGGCGGCGTATATGCTTCGACGGTGGGGGGCCGATCGATACGACGCCAGCGATCCCGCCGCCAGTGCCACGCTCGGGCGTGACGACGCAGTGCCGTCGCGCACGATGCATGCGGCCGCCTTCGGCGCGAGCTTCTCGACGCTGGCGAGCTACATGCGCGGCCGCTCCCGCATCCCGGCCGAAGTCATCTACTCACATACGATTCCGGTCGCCGGATCCGGCGGAACGATCCCCGCGTCGACGAGCGACCGACTTGAACTCCGCGTCTATACCGGCTTCCCTCGACGCTGACGCGCCGGGGCCACGACCGCGGTTTCGCTGTCCTCATCCTCACCACGCGCCAGGAGTTCGCGTGCATGCGCTCGGCTGACTTCGCGGTCAGCGTCGCCGCCGAGCATGCGCGCGATCTCGATCACCCGCGGCTCGGCGCGCACGACCGTCGTGTCCGCGGTGGTGACGGTACCGATGGCGCTCTTCCGTACAACGACGTGGTGATGCGCGCGAGACGCGATCAGCGCGAGATGTGAGATCGCGAGCATCTGATGAAGCTTGGCCTCCCGCCGCATGAGCGCACCCACCTGCCACGCGACGGCACCGCCAATGCCTGCATCCACTTCGTCGAACACGAGCGTAGGCACCTGCTGCAGGCGCGCAAGCACCGTGCTGAGCGCCAACATGACGCGCGCGAGTTCACCCCCTGACGCCAAGCGACCGAGTGGACGCAGATCACTGCCGGCATTCAGCGCGGCCACGAACGTCACCTGCTCAGCGCCGAACGCCCCGATATCCTCGACCGGCGACAGCACGACCTGCAAGCGTCCTTCCGGCATTCCCAGCTCGGGCAGCAGTAGCGTGACCGCGCGGGCGAGTTGCTGTGCGCCAGACTGCCGACGGCGCGTCAGCTCGGCCGCCGCCTCGACCAGCGCCCCCTCCGCCGAGGCCCGTGCGTCAGCGATCGCTGCCAGATCCAGCGTGCCGCCGTCAACGAGATCGAGCTCCGTACGCGCGCGCGCTCCGGTATCGATCACCTCTTGCAGGGTAGGACCATGCTTGCGCATGAGCGAGAGCAGTTGATCACGACGCCGCTCCAACGTGCGCAACCGTGCCGGGTCCGCCTCGATCGACTCTGCATACGTCTCGAGCTCGCGCACCAGTTCGTCCAGCGCGTACACCGCGGCATCGAAACCGGCC
>JBBARJ010000115.1:1262-9281 GCA_040399825.1 Gemmatimonas sp. | reverse complement strand
TGATGAAGCTGTTCGCGCGTGTCGCATTGGTCCTGGCGTCCGTCTCCACCGTCGCGCTCGCGTGCGTGCCCGCGGTCGCGCACGCGCAAGTGAATGTCGGCGAACAGAAGCCCGACGCCAGCGTCCCGTTTACGATGACGCCGGTGGCGACATTCAACCTGCCCTGGCGCATCGCGTTCCTCCCCGATGGACGCATGCTCATCACGGAGAAGGTGGGGCCGCTCTGGCTCGTCACGCAGGAAGGCGTCAAGACGCCGGTGGCGAATGTGCCGGCCGTGCTGGCGCAGGGACAGGGCGGCATGCTGGGCGTGTACCTGTCGCCCAACTATGCCAAAGACCGCCACGTGTACCTCACGTATTCGGAGCCCGGTGATCCCAGCGGCTCCAGCCTCGCGCTGGCCATGGCCACCTTGTCGATCACCAACGGCGCGGCCAGCCTCGATGACCTGCAGGTGATCTGGCGCGACGGAGCCCGCGGACGTGGCGGACAGTTCGGCGCGGCGGTGGCGTTCTCCCCCGATAAGAAGTTTCTATTCCTCGCCGTCGGCGATCGGCAGCGCATGACGCCGGCGCAGGATCCCAACTCGCCGTTGGGCAAGATTCTCCGTCTCACGCTCGACGGCAAACCGGCGCCCGGCAATCCGCAGGCGGGCACCACCGGCTCGGCCACGCTCGACATCATCAACCCGCCGCGCGACACGGAGCTGGCGAAGACGGCGGCGGTGGTGTTCACCTACACCTTCCCCGGACAGAACCTGACGCCGTCGGAAACGTGGGCATCAGGCTTCCGCACGCCGTACGGATTGGCCTTCGCGCCCGATGGTCGCCTGTGGGAAGTGGAGCACGGCCCGCGCGGCGGCGACGAGTTGAATCTCGTGGACGTCGGCAAGAACTATGGCTGGCCACTCGTGTCGTACGCGGTGAACTACAACCAGACGCCCATCCCGAGCCCCGACACGCGCCCCGATCTGGCCAAGCCGGTGCTCTACTGGACGCCGGTGATCGCGCCGGGCAATCTCACCTTCTACAAGGGCAAGATGTTTGCGCCGTGGAACGGATCGGCGCTCGTCGGCGGCCTTGCCTCGCGGACCGTTACGCGTATCACGTTCGATGGGAAGGGTGGCGCCACCACCGCCGAACGGTGGAGCGTGGGCCATCAGATTCGCGATATCGCGGTGGCGCCGGACGGCGCGCTGTGGATGATCGAGAACACCCCCACGGGCGGGCTGTTTCGGGTGACGCCCAAGTAGCGCGGCGGCGCGCGGCGTCCGCTAGACGTCCTCGCGCGTCACACCCGCACACGCCATCACCAGCTCCGACCCGTACACCTTGGCCGGCGTCTGATACCCGGCCTGTACCTCGCCACGCAGCACCCGCTCCACGACCGCCAATGCGCAGGCCACCGTCCACTCCACACCGGCCTCGGGGCCGTGGAGTCGTGCCGCTGCCCGCCCGCCGGCACCGTCCGTCACCTCGCCCCACACGTGCGTGACCGTCTGTGCGCGACGCGACGCCGACGGGCCGGGCTTCACACCGCGCCGCAACAGCGCACGGAACCAGCCCATCGTGAGGAGCGGTCGCAGCCACTGCATCACCGCCATCGACTGCCGCGCCGCACTCGGCAACACCGTGTACTCCTCGATGTTCGGAATGCCCGTGCTGTAGTACGCCGTGAACACGTCGCCCCACGTGAGCTGCGTGACCAACACCGGCCCGTCACCGAAATCGACCGACCGCGTCTTCATCGCGCTCGTGGCGCGCACGAACCGTCCGTTCACCCGCACGCGATTCCCGAAACGCAGCAACTCGATCACCGTGCGCTGCGTGCCCGGCGGCAATCCGCTCGGGCCCACACTCTGGAATGCCATCGTCAGGTGCGTCGCTGACGGCAAGCGCTGCTTGAGATACACCGCTAGGCAATCGGTCGGCACCACATCGAATCCCACCGCCGGCATCACCATCACGCCGCGCTGCTTTGCCTCGGCATCACGCGCGGCGGCGGCCTCGAACACCGGAAACTCGCCGGTGATATCGAGGTAATGCGCACCGGTGCGCAGACAGGCGTCCACCATCGGTTGCGACGTGTAGAGAAACGGGCCAGCGCAGTGCAACACCACCGACACACCGGCCAGCGCGGCATCGAGCGCACGTGGATCATCCAGCGCACACACGCGATGCGGGAGTCCCAACTCGCGGCCCAGCGCTGCGAGCGCGGCCGCATTGCGTCCCGCCAGGATGGGCGCCATTCCGCGCTGCACACACGCGCGGGCCATCGCCTCGCCTACGTACCCGGTCGCTCCGTAGAGCAGGAAAGTGTTCGCCATACGCGAAAGCTACCGCGCCGCGGATTCAGGGGTCAGAGTCGTTGAACAGGCGCGTTATTTTGGCGCCATGCCGCATGTTTTGGTGACGATGAACGCCGTCGGCGACGACAGATTAGCGCCCTGCTCTCCGGCTGGCCCACGACGGCCGTCGCGTGAGTACCGACCGAGCCCGTTCTCCCACTCACGTGCCTGATCCGCTATGCCTCGCCTACCGCGCATTCTCCTTCCGGGTGTTCCCGTTCACCATGTGCAGCGCGGCAACAATCGAGGACCGATCTTCGTGGATGATCGGGATCGACGGCTCTATCGACAGCTGCTGTTGGAGGGCTGTCACCGGCTCGAGTGTGCGGTGCACGCGTACGTGTTGATGTCCAACCACGTGCATCTGCTGCTGACTCCGACACGAGCCGACGCGATCGCGCGGCTTACCCAATGGATGGGGCGGAAATACGTCCGGGCATACAACACGCGACACCACCGCACGGGGACGCTGTGGGAAGGACGGTTTCGGTCGAGCGTGATTGACTCCGCCCGGTATCTGCTCAACTGCTCGCGCTACATTGACCAGAATCCGGTACGGGCCGGCATGGTTCCGTCACCGGCAGCCTACCGGTGGTCCAGTTATGCGCGGCTGGCGCATGGCGTGCGCGATGACCTCATCACGGAGCATGCGGAATACCACGCGCTGGGCCCGTCGCCGGTCGAGCGTCAGGCCGCGTACCGTGCGTTGTGTACGCCGTTGGTCGAACCGGAGGTCGTTGGGGGCATTCGCGTGGCCATCCGTCGAGGGGAGGTGCTTGGATCGACGGCCTTTACCGACGAGGTGCGTGCGCGCCTGGGGCGGCCCGTTACCCGCTTGGGTCACGGAGGAAACCGTCTTTCAAGGGGTCAGAGTCGTTGAACGGTTTTCAACGACTCTGACCCCTTGAAAGACGGTTCACGTCGGCAGACCCCTCGCCATCACCGACCAGTACGACACCGGCGCCAGTCGCGCCAGCAATGACAGTCCCACCGCATCACTCCCCACCAGCACCCGCTTCTTCCGCCGTTCCACGCCCCGCACGATGATCTCACCCGCCTTGCTCGGCGGCATGCGGAGGAACTTCGCGAACGCCGCCCGACGACGCGCCACGTCCGCGTCATCCGCCCCCTGCGGCGCGCGTGCATGCTCGGAGATATTCGTGCGCACGCCCCCCGGATGCACCACCGTCACGCCAACCGTGCTACCGTCCAGCTCGTGACGCAACGCTTCTGAAAAACCGCGCACCGCGAACTTGCTGGCCGCGTAGGCGACCTGCTCCGCCGGCGCGACGATGCCGAAGATGCTCGAGATATTCACGAGACGCGCGTCGGTGCTGGCCCGCAGCAACGGCAGGAACGCGCGCGTCATGCGGACCAGGCCATGGAAGTTGATGTTGAAGAGCCAGTCGAAGTCCTCTTCGCTCACCAGGTCGAACGTGCCGCCCAACGCCACCCCTGCGTTGTTCACCAGTAGGTCGGCGGCGCCGTGCTCTGCGAGTACGGTTGTCGGGAACGCCGCAACCATGGCACGATCGGCCACATCCAGCGTATGCGGCGTCACCCGCACACCACTCGCCGACAGCAACGACACGGTCTCGGCAAGACCGCGCTCGTTGATGTCGGCGAGCGCGAGATGACAGCCGCGCTGCGCCAACGACGTCGCGATCGCGCGCCCGATACCGCTGCCGGCACCGGTGATGACCGCCGTGCGGCCGCGTAGCATCATCCCGTTAGCCATGCGCCGGCGCCTTAGCATTCAACGACTCGTTCAACGACTCTGACCCCTTGAACCTTCGCCTCGCCCACGTACCCGGTCGCTCCGTAGAGCAGGAAAGTGTTCGCCATACGCGAAAGCTACCGCGCCGCGGATCAAGGAGTCGTTGATCGCCCGCGTCACTTCGACGCGCCCGGAGGCATGTCAGGCGTTGCTTGACACCGGCAACCCGACCGAGAACGTTTAGCGCACTTCATGTAACGCACTTCATTCATTACCGGTCTTCTCCATTAACAGACGTCTCGTGGCACCACTGCTGGGCCTAGCCGCCGTGGCCGCCTGTTCCGATGCCTCGTCTCCGAGTGGTCCGGTACCCGCCGAATCGATCGCGTGGGTGACGGTCGGTGATCTCCGCAACGCGGTGGACACCGATCCCTCCGGCCTCGGTTCCGTAGCGACGTCGTTCCGGATCATGACGTACGAGTTCACCAACCAGCAATACGCCGACGTCCTCAACGCGGTGGCGAAGACCGACCGCTACGCGCTCTACAACGCCAGTATGGGCACCGACGCGCGGGGCGGGATCACGCGGAGCGGTGTGGACGGCAGCTATGTCTACGCGGTCAAGCCGAACATGGGCGACAAGCCGGTGAACTACGTGAGTTGGTTCGACGCGGCGCGGGTGGCCAACTGGTATACGAACGGGGGGACGAGCACGTCGGGCACGGAGACGGGGGCGTACACGCTCGGTGGTGCGACCAGTGGCACGGCGCCCAGTGGCGCTGCGCCGGCGGTGAATGCGGGAGCGACGTACCATCTCCCCACGGCAGACCAGTGGTACAAGGCGGCGTACTACAAGGGCGGCAGCATCAATGCCGGCTACTGGGACTACGCCACGCAAAGCAACACAGCGCCCACGCCGGTGACGGCGGGTGCGACCGGAAAGGGCGCGGCGGGCGGCGCGGGCAACTACGCCACCTGGAACGCCACCGCCAGCTGGAACCTTCAAGCCGGCAATCTCACGACCGTCGGGACCAGCGGTGGACCAAGTGCCTACGGGGCGTTCGACATGAGCGGCAACGTGAGTGAATGGAACGATCAGAACGGCACCGCCGGGGCGCAGCGTGGCGTGCGGGGAGGCTGCTGGGCGCACGGCGCCTCTCCCCTGTCGGCTGCGGACGGCTACGTGGATGTACCATCGACCGAGAACGGCTTCCGCGGCTTTCGTCTCGCCTCGGCGGTGCCGGCGCCGCGATAGGACGTGTCATCGCAGTCCGAATTCCCTCGAGCACACGACCATGATCACCCCAGAAGCCCCGGACACCCTGGACGCCGACCACACAGTCGCCCCATCAGCGCCCAGTGACATCGCCCGCATGGCGCGCAGCTACCAAGCGGGCGACGTGGTCTTCGCGGCGGGGGACAGCGGCGCCGAAATGTTCATCGTGCTCAAGGGAGGCGTGCGCATGGACGTCACCTCGGACGCGGCCAATGTACATCTGGGTTCCTTCACGACGGGGGAATTTTTCGGGGAGATGGCCCTGGTCGGTAGCAGCCTGCGTACCGGCACCGCGACCGTGCAGGCCGATGGTACCGAACTGGTGGCGGTCAATCATGCCCGCTTCGTCTACCTGGTGAGCCAGCAGCCCGCGTTCGCACTCAGCGTGATGCGTGTGCTGGCGCAGCGGATCGAATCCATGAATCAGCGGCTGCTGCATCTGACTGGGCAGCCCTCCAACGGAGCGGCATCATGAACGCCGAACTCATTCAGGAAGTCGCCGACGGCATTTATCAGATACGGGGTCGCCAGGGGGCCGCCCACATCTACATCGTGAAGGGAAGTCGGCGCACGGTCATGATCGACAGCGGCCTGTCGCAGACCTTCGCCATCACGCAGTCGGCCTTGGCCGAGCTGGGCATGACCCCGGGGGACATCGACCTGGTGTTGTTGACGCACGATCACATCGACCATGCGGGGGGCGCACCGCTCATGCCCACATCCTGCGTCGTCGCGGCGCATCGGATGAGCGCCGAGAAGCTGGCGCTGAAAGATGAGTTTGCCCAGTACAATCAGGTCTTCGCCGCGGGCTTCGCGCACGTCCAGGTCGATGTGTGTCTGGAGCATGGCTCGATCATTGACACGGGCTCCCACCAACTCGAAGTGATCTATACGCCCGGGCACTGCTCAGGCGCCATTTGCCTGTATGAGCACCGCACCCGGGCGATGTTCACGGCCGACGTCATCATGGCCAATGGCGTGGTGGGCGGCGTGGTCGCCTCCGGCAACATCAGTGATTTCATCGGCTCATTGCGCCGCCTACGCCCCTGGCACATCGATCTGTTGCTGCCGGGCCATGGCGCCACCAGCACCGAGGCGCTGCGCTGCATCGACATCGGCATTGCGCGGCTGGAGACGCTTTTGCGCGAGACACGCGACATCTTCAGCGCCATGACGGGCGCCGATCACGGCTATGCCAGTATCATGCGGTCCCTACGGGGATTGAACGCCGCGTCCCACCCGGATGCGGATGCCGGGTAACCGTGCGGACAGAGACGGGGCATTCGGCGGCGCGACCGGTGTTGGCGCGCCGGCATCCGCCCGGGGAGTTACGGCGAGAACGTCAGGGGAACGAGGACGTAGTGGTGCGTTCCACTGCCCCCGCATGGATAGTATTGCCCATGGTTTTTGCAATATTTCGTCCCGCCACCCCCCGCGACCTGCTCCAGCTCCGCATCCGTCAGCGACGGATTCTCTGCGTCCGATTCGGGCTGCTCGTGCTTCTTCTCCGTCATGTTCGTTCCTCGTGCCAACGTGTGAGCCAACGTGTGAGCCTTCGGGTACGGGCCACCTGAGGCGTGGTGCGGCGGATACCGCGGGCCGGACGCCGACGGCTCCCCTGCCCTCGCCGCCAGGCGTTCCGGCTTTTCAAAGGACCAAGGTCGAGCACGGTTCCCGAGTATCTTCCGGTCGTTGCAGGCGCAGACAAACACCGCGCAATCGCCGGTGCGAACTCCCCCACCCCTCGGAGATGTGATGCGAACCACGTGGATGGTGCTGTTGACGATGCCCCTGCTCGCGGCGAGCGCCGTGGCGAGCGCTTCAGCGCAGGCAACGGGGAGTGCCGGTGCGACCGACCGCGCGGCCCAGGCGGCCCAGCGGGCGGCGGCGGCGAATAAGCCCCGCACGATCGACGGCATCAATACCGTGTGGCTCGAGGAACTCACGCAGCCCGAGTTCCGTGACCTGATCAAGGACGGCTACACGACGGTGCTGATCATGACCGGAGGCGTCGAGAACAACGACGGCAACCTCTCGATGAACAAGCACAACATCAACAACAAGCTTCTGGGCGAGATGATCGCGCGGAAAATGGGCAAGACGCTCGTCGCGCCACTCGTCACGCTCGAACCCGGCAACGCGGGGCCCACCATTCAGCCGGGGCGCGCCGGCCCGATGCTGTCGCAGGCCACGTATACCGCGCTGCTGTATGACATGGGCAACTACCTGCGCAGCATGGGCTTCACGCAGATCTACTATCTGGGCGATAGCGGCGGGAACGCGCGCGGTATGCAGACCGCGGCCGACTCACTGACCAAGGTGTACGCCGACAGCCCGGACAAGGTCTCCTTCAAGCACGTCGCCGAGTATTACAACCACACCGGTGTAGTGCAGCCGTATCTCCAGAACGACCTCAAGATCCCCGAAGGGATCAAGATCGGCGCCAGCACCGGCACCAGCGGTCTGCACGAAGAGCTCGGCATCGACGCCACGATGGCGCTGGCCGATCCGCAGTCGATCCGCTTTGCGCAGCGCGTGAAAGCTGGTCAGGCCGAGATCAACGGCATCAAGTTCGAGTCGCTGAAATGGCTGCAGGACCTTGGCCGCAAGGTGGCCGAGTTGCGCGTGACGACGACGATCAACGCGATCACCGCTTATCGGGCCACGCTGCCCAAGCCGTA
>JBBARJ010000115.1:0-1162 GCA_040399825.1 Gemmatimonas sp. | reverse complement strand
TGACGACGACGATCAACGCGATCACCGCTTATCGGGCCACGCTGCCCAAGCCGTAAACGTGGATCGGCTCAGCGTGCTCGGTGGTTGTTTCCCCGTGTGTACGCGCTGAGCCGATCGGTTCCATCACCGTGACGCCCGCGTGCGATGCGCCTTACACGCGCCGACGAAGGCGTGCGACCGCCGCGAGTCCCGCCAGGCCGGACGCGATCAGCACATAAGTGGACGGCTCGGGCACGGGCACGGGGGGGGTGGCATGCGCCGCCGTGGTGGGGAGGACCGACAGCGCGATCATGAGCACGAGCTTTCGCATAGCTGGTTCCAGTCAGAGGGGTAGGGAGTGAACCGAGAGATCGGACCACCAGCATTGATGGAGTCAGCGGGCAGGCACGCCCCGCCAACGCGAATGATCTCATCGTTGATGCTACGTGCTCGTGTAGCAATTGGTGGGCCATACGCGGAGGAAACTCCGGCGCCGCGACCGCCCGCAAGCTTAGCTCTTGCAGTGTATAAGGTTGCGGTGCGAATCCCGTATGGCCACGCGCCTCGTCGCCCCCCTGCTCGCTGCAATGCTGTGGCAGTGGTCCGACACATCGAGCCACAACTCCCGGTTCCATGACTCGTGGGGTGCCGGAACAGAGAAACGTCGCTCCGGTCCGCAGCATACCCGCCCGTGGGCCGAATGCCACGCTCGGCCGCCCGGCGCTAAACGGCCGCCGCCGACCCGACTG
The DNA here is from genome assembly GCA_040399825.1 of Gemmatimonas sp. Classification (GTDB taxonomy): domain Bacteria; phylum Gemmatimonadota; class Gemmatimonadetes; order Gemmatimonadales; family Gemmatimonadaceae; genus Gemmatimonas. Next base: position 434 of record JBBARJ010000115.1, on the reverse strand, counting down.
GCGCCGCCACCCGAGCGGGGCGCGGGGCCGCCACGCTTTGCGGGGCCTCCACGGTCGCTCCCGACGCCATCGCCCGCTGGGTCGCCACCAGCGCGGCCGTGAGCGCCAGCACGCCGGTGAATTGGTGCAGCACTCCGAGCGGCACGGGCACGGCCAGCAGCAGGGTGGTGATACCTAGCACCAACTGCGTGGTGATCACCGCACCGAAGGCGAACACGGCCCGTCGAACCGCCTGAGGCAGCGGGGCACTCCGCGAGCGCCACGCGAGGGTGAGGACAAACGCCGTGACCGTGAGCGCCAACAGCCGGTGGTGGAACTGCGCCGCCGCCGGGTTCTCGAAGGCGTTGCTCCACCACGGCGTGAGCGTGCTGTACCCGGGTGGCACCACTTGGCCCCCCATGAGCGGGAACTCGTTGAAGATCCGGCCGCCGCGC
>JBBARJ010000114.1:0-9337 GCA_040399825.1 Gemmatimonas sp. | reverse complement strand
CGGGTGCCGCGTTCACGATCGAGCGCGAGCCGCGCCACGGTGTCGGTGAGGTTGTGCGCAAAGACCGACAGTTCCCACCGGCCGTGGATCAGGGCCCCCCGCAGGTTCAGCAGCTGATACGCCGGCAGTGCCGCGGGGAACTGAAACGTGGACTGCGTGAGCGGGCGCCCGATGGTGTTCGCGCCGAAGGAATTCAGGTCAACCGTCCCGAAGCCTTGGGCAAGGTCGTCAATCGACGTGTAGCGCGACCCCACATGGTTGAACGTGCCGGTCGCCGAGGCATTCCACCCGGTAGCGACCCGCCACCGGTACGTCGCCGCCAACGACACCTGTTCCCTCGGCACGCTCGGGAGGCGATTGCCGTCCGTGATCCCCGACACGCTGCTCACGACGCCCGACGACGACGTCGACGTGAGGCTGGACTTGAGCTGCGCGTTGTTCAGCGCCACCGAAGCCGCGATTTCCCAGTGCGCCGTGGGCTGCGCGGTGAACTCGAGCTCAACGCCCTGACTCCGCGCCTTGGGCACGTTGAACACCAGTCGCGACGAGCACGAGCCGGCGGTCACCGTGAGCTGGAGATCGCTGATGTCCATGCTGTACGCGGACACGTTCAGGCTCCCCTTGCCACCGAACAGCTCGGACTTCGCGCCCGCTTCGTAGTTCCAGGCCGTCTGGTCTTTCCATGCGTTCCGGCCGCTGAAGGTTGCCCGGTCCGCCGCCGTGCACAGCGTCACGTTGATCGGATCGTTGATCCCGCCAAGGCGGAATCCACGCGACAGCTGCGCATTGAGGGTGGTGCGCGACGTGGCTTTCCAGCTGGCCATCACACGCGGCACAAACCCGTTCGCGCTCACCGACCCCGGATTCGACACGGGCTGGCCGCGGTCATCGGCGCCGAACAGGCCGTCGAAGATCTGGGAACGCTGCTCGCTGAAGTGGTAGTACCGGGCGCCGGCGGTCAGGTTGAGGCGCGGGCTGGCCGCATACGTGGCTTCGCCAAACAGGGCGGTCTGCGACAACGTGTACGCCAGCGACGACCAGAACAGTTCGTCCTGCTGCGCGTACACGGATTTCGTAGGGAGCGTGGAGAGGGCCTCGAACCCGGCGACTGTGACACGCTGCCCGTAATCGCGCCTGTTGCGGCTGGCAAACGCGCCCACGAGCCACCGTACGGACGGGCCGCTGCCGGCCAAGCGAAGCTCCTGCGTGAACGCTGAGGTATTCGTCTGGTCGTTGAGCGGCGCGTTTAGCGTGTATACCCGGGCGGGCAGGCCGAGGCTGCCGCCGGTGATGCTCGCGGTCAGTGCGCCGGCATCGCGCACCGCCAGAATGTCGCGCGTGGCGTACGACGTGATCGAGGTGAGGGTGGTCGTTCCCCGATGCCACGTCATGTTCACGTCGCCCATCACGAAGTCGTCGGTGTACGGCTCGCCGATCTGCGTGAACTGCTGACGGTCACCCAGCGTGACCGGCGGCCGCGTGGTGGTATACGGATTGGCCAGAATGTTGAACGCGTCCTGCCGGTTCCACCCGTTCGCCTGCACCCGCTGCGCCACCAGGCGAGGCGTGATGGAGAACCGGTCACTCGGCTCGAAGCGGAGCGCCGCGCGCAGCCCCGTCTTCGATCCGTCATTCACGTTCTGTGTGATGCGGCCGTTGGGCTGGATGGCGTCGATGAACCCGCCGGTCACGTCGGAGTAACCCACCACGCGCACGGCGACCTGATCGCCCACGGGCACATTCACGCCCAGCTTCACATCGCGCCCCGCGCCGCCGCCGCGAATCGCGTTCGCGCCGACTTGACCGAACTGGCGGTGCACGCCCAGCTCCGGCTGGCCGCTGATGTAGCGCACCGTGCCGGACATCGACCCCGAGCCGAAGAGTGTGCCCTGCGGGCCGCGCAGCACTTCCACGCGGCTCACGTCGAAGAGATCGAGGTCGGGGGTGAACAGCGAGAGGGAAATCGGTACGCCGTCGAGATACACGCCGACATCTTCCTTCACGCCGGGCTGGTCGCGGGCGATCTGCCCCGACGAGGCGCCGCGGATGGCGACCTGGCTCTGGCCGGGGCCGAGGTTCTGCACGCTCAACCCCGCCACCTGCATCGCGATCTGCTCGATGTTGCCCATACCGCGTTGGCGCATCGTGTTCGCCGACGCCGCCGCCACCGAGAACGGTACGTCGGCGAGCGTCTCTTCACGCAGCGACGCCGTGACGGTGACCGCATTGAGCGGTCGCAGTGCGAGCGCGAAGTCCACGGTGATGGTGCCGGTGGACACCGCGACACCCGCCTTGGACTGCGGCTGGAATCCGATCAGGGCCGCCGACACCGTGTACGTGCCGGGCGGGAGATCCGTGATCGCGTAGCGCCCGTCGGCACCCGTGAGCGCCCGCCGGACAGCGGTGCCGGCGTCAGCCGCGACGGTGACCGTGGCCCGCTCGGCCGCCGCCCCATTCGCGGTGCGCACCACGCCGCCGACCCCACCGGTCATCCCCTGGGCGAATGCCTCGGTGACCGATGCGCCAAAGAAGAGCAGGGCCCTCGTGGCCCAGCCGAGCACTCGTTGCCTCGTCATGCAGTTGCCTCTCACCGTGACTGAAGATGTGAACCAGGCCGAATGAAGGGCGTGCCGCGCGACGGGCACAAGGCACCGCGCCGTACGAACGCTGGTGTGCCTGCCGGCGAGCCCAGCGCCTACGGCGGCGCGGCGCTCCGCTGCGGCGGCCTTCGCGCCTCCTCCGAAAGCGTTCGCCCGACGTGATCCGGCGCCGCTTGGCCGCACATGTGGACGTGTTGTGGATGTGCAACACACGCACAACATGATGTATCGTACATGTGCATCATGATGTGCCGTACATGTGGCGCCGGTAGCTGGTCCATGCCACCCCGAATCCGATCCATCTGCCGGAGGCGGGCCGTGCGTACGCTGCAATCGCTTACGGTGCATGTGCTTACGTGAGTATGCGCACTGGGGGGTGGCCGGTGCGGGCCGACAGGCACGGTTCCTGCTACGGTAGAGGCTGGTGATGAGGGACGGCGACTCGACGACGCACGAGTCGTGGCGTGCCCTCTTGAACACGCCAGTGACATCAACGACGAGCATCCTGTGAAAAACCTGATTGACGCCCTTGTTTTGCGTGGCGCGGCGATTGCGAACGGCCCGACTCGCACGGTTGTCCTACTCGGACTGGCCGTGTCATTAACGGCGGCCCCCATCCCCGTGCGTGCACAGCTGAAGTCGACCACGACCAATTGGGCGCCGTCCGGGCAGAACTTCACGTTCAACGGCATTACGTATGCGCTCGGGACCTACACGTTCACGCTGGACTGGACCAGCGCACGCCCGGAATCCTCGTGGTCTGAGCTCCTAAAATCGCAGCCATGGTTTGGGAGTGACTCGTTGGCCGCTTCCGCGGCCTCTGAGTGGGCCAGCCAAACGATCGATCGAAACAGGCTGCTTCCCTCGTTTGTCGGTACCAGCGAAGAGGGGGTGGACGTCCGGTCCCAAGTGGGGCTCGGTGGCAAGATCGGCCACGGGTTCGTCGGGCTCTTCGACTATGCTTCTATGTCTGGAGCGTCGTGCGATGAGAATGGAGAGGCCTGTGTGCCGTATTCCGTTGAGACATTGGACGTGGTCTCCTGGATTCCAAAGGTATGTGAGACGGTGCCCGGCCCATCCGTGACGCTGCTCGCGTCAGAGTATTTGGCCGAGGAATGCAGTCGCTACGCGGGTGCGTGGGATATGTGGGACGACGGCTATGAATCCTCCGCGCTCACGCCGTTCGAGTTCACCTTTGTAGGCGTGCAGGAAATCCCCGTCGTACCGCCCACCGATCCCGACGCACCGACGACGGTTCCCGAACCCGCATCGTTCGCGTTATTGGGGTTAGGGCTCGCCGGCCTGGCGGTGGTTCGTCGGCGCAAGGCGTGATGGGGCGCGGGTCGCGACGCTCGGCACGACCATGTCCCCGTGCCGCTGAGTCCCTTCGGATACACGACGCACCGAGGACGCTGAGCACGAGTGGTGTGGGTCCGTGAAGCCGGACGTCTGCGGCACTTGGGGGCGCTGGGACCCCGCGAAGTAGTATCTTGGAGGAGCGGTCGACTGCTGGCGGGTGGAACTGGTAGAGCGTCCGCGCCCGTTCATCCGATGGCGCGCTTCGCGCCGCGTGGTCTTTTCGGTCTTCTCTACTGGTACGCGATGTCTCCGGCACCCCTGTTCATCATTGGCGACATGGCAACGGCGGTCGCGCCGCTCGTGCGGACCGAGCCGGTGATGTCGCCGCCGATGCGCACGCGCGTATCGAACGAGCCCTCGAGATGAACGCCACACCCCTGCTGATGGACGTCGCGCGAGGCGTCGGTCTCACGCTGCTGGCGGTCCAGGTGCCGCTGCTGCTGTTGTTGCTCGTGCGCCTGATGCCGGGACGCACGCGACGGCCGCCGATCGCGCCGCGCCTGACCCCGCGCACCGATACGACCGTGACCGTGGTCGTGGCCACGCTCAACGAAGCCAAGCGCATCGGTCCCTGTCTGGCGGGACTGATGGCGCAGACCGAGCCGATGCTGGAAGTGCTCATCGTCGACAGTCGGTCCACCGATGGCACGCGGGATTTGGTCGAAGCGGCATCGGCGCGTGATCCGCGCATTCGCCTGATCACCGACGATCCGCTGCCGGCCGGATGGGTGGGCAAGGTGTGGGCGCTCGAGACGGGGCTCCGGCAGGCCAAGGGCGCGTGGGTACTCGGCATCGACGCCGACACCGTGCCCGCGCCCGGACTGGTCGGTGCGGTGGTCGACGCGGTTGAGCAGGACGGCTACGAGGTGGCGTCGTTCTCGCCGCAGTTTCGCGACCAGACATCGGCCGAGCGCTTCGTACAACCGGCCATGCTGGTCACCCTCGTGTATCGCTGCGGCGCCGCCGGGGCCACCCAGCCGCCCCCCGACCGCGTGCTCGCCAACGGGCAGTGCTTCGTGGCGCGGCGCGCGCTCCTCGAGCAACACGGCGGCTACGCACCCGCGCGGGCCTCGTTCTGCGACGACGTGACGTTGGCGCGCCATCTCGCGTCACATGGCGCCCGTGTGGGATTCCTTGATGGCTCCAACATCATCCAGGTGAGCGCGTACGTCTCGCTGGCCGAGATGTGGCGCGAATGGGGCCGCAGCTTCGATCTGAAAGACGCGACCCCCACCTGGCGCCGCTGGGTCGACGTGGCCCTCGTGTGGAGCGCGCAGGCGCTACCGCTCCCGATGCTGCTCGTGCTCGTCGCGATGCTCGCGTCGATGGGATGGCCGTCCGCCGACAACCCGCAGGTGATGCTGCTGGAGGCGCTGGTGCTGGTGAACGCCTCCGCGCTGCTGGTGCGGCTCATGATGCTCGTGGCGTTGCGCCAGAGCTACGCCGAACGCGGCTGGCCGTTCTGGTTGTCGTGGTTGTCCGACATCGCCGCCGCGTGGCGCCTCACGCTGAGCACCGCGCGCACGCCCACCCGCTGGCGCGGCCGGCAGTACGACACGCTGGTCACCGACGGCGCGAACTAGCCGCGCGGCGATAGACAAGCAAAAGCACAAGCAACAGCACAAGCAACAGCACAAGCAACAGCACAAGCAACAGCACAAGCAACAGCCAGAACACGGATCGCACGGATGACCGGAAACGACACGGATAAGCAAACGGCGCTTTTTGGCTTATCCGTGTTGTTTCCAATCGATCCGTGTCATCCGTGTTCCGGCTGTTGCTTTTTAACCGCGCCACGCGTGCATTGCCGTCTGCGGCTGCGCGTTAGTCGCCCAGCGCGCCGAGCATTGCGCGTGTGAAGGCCGGCAGGTCCTTCGGGACACGGGCACTGACGATATTGCCGTCGACCACGGCGGGCTCGTCGACCCACACGGCGCCAGCGTTGGTGAGATCGTCCCGAATGCCCAGCGACGACGTCATGCGTGTGCCGCGCACGATGCCGGCGGAAATGAGAATCCACGGGCCGTGGCAGATCGTGCCGATGATGCCCCCCTGCTCGTACACGCGCCGCACGAGCGACAGGACCGCGGGATCGCGCCGCAGTTTGTCGGGGGCCCATCCGCCGGGGGCCACGATGCCCCGCAGCGTGGCCGGGTCGAGGTCGGCCACCTGACCGTCCATGACGGCCGGATATCCCCACTTGCCGGAGTACGAACGCTCGCCGTTGCCGATCAGCGGCGTGTCGTAGCCCGCCTCTTCGAGACGGAGCTTGGGATACCAGACCTCGAGGTCTTCGTAGCCGGGGCCGACGAGGATGGCGATGGTGCCGAGTGCGGGCATGGCGAATCTCAACTTCGGGAGGACGGCGAGGGCCAGCGAGCGAATACGCCGGTGCGTAAAATAGGCTGAGATCGGAAACGCACCCACGGCAAGCGCCATTGCTATCGGGAATTGTTCCGCGACCGACCGCCCTTCGACCTGAACCACATGAAGCTGATCGTCGCCATTATCCGCCCGGAAAAACTGGCGGACGTCAAACGTGCGCTCTTTGAAGTCGGCGTGACCGGCATGACCCTCTCCCGTGTCAGCGGGCACGGTGGGGAGCGCGACGTCGTGCAGCAGTACCGCGGCGAATCGGTGGTGCTCGAATTCCACGAAAAGGTCCGGATTGAAATGGCCTGCTCCGAGGAGTTCGTGGAGCGCACCATCGACGCGATCTGCGAAGGCGCGCGCACCGGTGACGTGGGCGACGGCAAGATCTTCGTGCTGCCGCTCGATCGCACCGTGCGCATCCGCACCGGTGAGCGCGACAATCATGCCCTCACGGCCGTCAATGCCGATGAGATCATGCGCCAAACGCAGCTCGAAATGCGGGTCCCCAACATGGACGACTACAAGTGACGCCGGCGCCCAGCATCTCCTCCGGCGATACGGCATGGGTGCTCATCTCCACCGCCCTCGTGTTGCTCATGGTACCGGGGCTGGCCTTCTTCTATGGTGGACTCGTCCGCAGCAAGAGTGCACTCAACACGATGTTGATGAGCCTCGGCGCACTGGCGATCGTCACCGTGCAGTGGGTGCTCCTCGGCTACAGCCTGGCGTTCGGTCCCGGCTCGACTTGGATCGGTGGTCTGAGCTTCTTCGGCTTTCAGGGCGTTACCGCGGCGCCGAATCCCACCTACGCGGCGGCGTTGCCGCATCTGCTCTTCGCTGCCTTCCAGGCCATGTTTGCCGGCATCACGGTGGCGCTGTTCTCGGGCGCGATCATCGATCGGATGCGGTTCGTGGCGTATCTCACGTTCGGCCTGATCTGGACCACGCTGGTCTATGACCCGCTGGCCCACTGGGTATGGGGCGACGGCGGCTGGCTGCGCACGCTGGGCGCGCTCGACTTCGCCGGTGGCACGGTGGTGCACATCAGTGCCGGCATCACGGCGCTGGTGCTGGCCAAGGTCCTTGGACCGCGACGCGACTTCAAGCGCGTCCCCACGGTGCCGCACAACGTACCCTTCGCGCTGCTCGGCGCGGGCATGTTGTGGTTCGGCTGGTTCGGCTTCAACGCCGGCTCCGCGCTCGCCGCCGACGGCATTGCGGCGAATGCGTTGGTGACGACGCACGCGGCAGCGGCGGCGAGCTTGCTCACGTGGTGTCTGCTCGAGTTGTACAAGAGCGGACGCGCCACGGCGGTTGGTGTGGCCACCGGCGCCGTGGTCGGGTTGGTCGCGATCACCCCCGCCGCGGGCTTCGTGACGCCGATGTCGGCGCTCGCCATCGGCTGCCTCGCCGCGCCCGTGTCGTTCTTCGTGCTGCACTATCGCGCGAAGACGTCGCTCGACGACACCCTCGACGTGTTCGCCTGCCACGGCGTGGCCGGCATCACGGGGGCCGTTCTCACGGGGGTGTTTGCGTCGAAGGCGGTGAATCCCATCGGCGCCGACGGTCTGCTGTATGGCAATCCGTCGCTGGTGGGCATTCAGCTGCTGGCGGTCGTGGCCACCGTCGCCTTCGCGGGCGCCGCGAGCTTCGGTATTCTGTTCGCGCTCAAGCGTGTGATGCCGCTGCGCATCCGCGTGGACGCCGAAGTGCAGGGCATCGATCTCGCGGAACACGGCGAGGAAGCGTACCACGGGTCGGATCTCAGTGATCTCACGGGGCGCCGCACGGCGCTCGGCGACGCCGTGGTGCTGTCGACGAGTGAGATGAAGCGGTCGGTGGCGACGCGGGGGTAGGCGCGGGCGCTCACTGCCAACTGGCAACTGCTAACTGCTAACTGCAAACTGCAAACTCCCTAGTAAGCAGGGGGGGAGGGTATCAGGAAAGAGGAGGCAGGAGGTGCGTGGTCCACCTCCTTCCTGCCCCCTGATACCCTCCCTCCTGCTTACTAGGGAGTTTGCAGTTTCCCGAAAATGAAAGGGGCGCTCACCATCACGGTGAGCGCCCCTTCCTTATCCCCCAACAGGCCTCAAGCCTTTTTTCTATCCTGCAGCCACGTCATCGGGATCATGAACAGCGGAGACAGGAAGAGTCCGAGCAGAATGTTGATCCAGATGAGCGCCATGTAATAGGCGGTCATCCCCAACGAGGCCCAGATGGTTCCCAACGTTCCGTGTGATTCCACTGTCAGTCTCCGGAGTCGATTGATGCCGACCGCACAGCTGCGTGCGGCCGCCGAACAGGGAAAAGATTAAACAACACGGCCTCCGGAAGGTAGGGGGTGGTTGACGCGTCGCGGCCGGAGAGCGATCAGTCCAGCATGTCCGAGTTGACGAACTTCCCGTCTGAGGCGCTGCTGCGTGCGTCCCTCGAGGTGGCCATGGCGCCCGTCGTCGGACCGGTGATCTTGGCGGTGTCCGGGGGGCGGGATTCGATGGTGCTGCTGCAGGCCATGGCGCGGTGGGCTCCCGAGCGCATCGCGGCGGTGGCCACCTTCGACCACGGCACCGGTCCACACGCCACCGACGCCGCCTCGCTGGTGGCCGCGGAGTCACGCCGGCTGGGGCTCACCGTGGTGCGCGAGCGGTCGCGCACGCCAGGGCAGAGTGAAGCCGCGTGGCGGGCGGCGCGCTGGGACTTTCTCGGCCGGATCGGTCGCGCCTACAAGGCGCGCGTGGCCACGGCGCATACGCGCGATGACCAGCTTGAAACGGTCGTGATGCGTCTCCTGCGTGGGGCGGGCGCCCGTGGGCTGGCCGCCCTGGCCGCGACGTCGAGCGTGGTGCGCCCGTGGCTCGGCGTGTCGCGGGCTGAACTGGCGCGCTGGGCGGTGCTCGAAAAGGTGGCGTATCTCGAGGATCCCATGAACGTCTCGCGCGCGTTTCTTCGGGGGCGCGTGCGCCACGAGCTGCTCCCCGCGCTCGAGACTGCCGCGCCCGGGTTCT
>JBBARJ010000113.1:4132-9442 GCA_040399825.1 Gemmatimonas sp. | reverse complement strand
TACGCAGCTGTATCGTACGGCACGCAGCGAAATCGTCACCGAGGCCGCGCTGATCTCGAAGTGCAATCGCACGGAGCTCTACGCGTGGGTGGACAGCGACGAGCCCGCGGTGGTTGACCGTGCCGTGCAGACACTGGCCCGACGTTGGATGCGGACGCGAGCGGAGGGTGACCAGCTCCTGCAGACGGCCACGCGCCGCGTGGGGGTCGACGCGGCACGGCATGTGGTGCGCATCGCCGCGGGGCTGGAATCACAGGTGCTTGGCGACGGACAGATCCTTGGACAACTGAAGGCGGCGTACAAGCGGGCGTCGCGCGGCCATACGGCCGGCCCGGTGCTGCATCGTCTGTTCGAGACCGCGCTCCGTGCTGGCAAGCGCGTGCAGACCGAGACGTCGCTCACGGCCGGCCGCAACTCGGTCGGTGCGGAAGCGGCGATCACCGCCAACCAGCGTTTCGGGAATCTCGAGAATGCGCGGTGTCTGCTCGTCGGTGCGGGCAAGACCGGTGCGCGCGCGGCGAAGCAGCTGCACAAGCTTGGCGCGCGCGATCTCGTGATTGTGAATCGGACCTTCGAGACGGCGCTGGAGCTCGCCAAGTTCGTCGGCGGACGCGCCGCGCCGTTCGAGACCCGCCATGTCGAAGCGGCGATGGCCGACGTCGTCATCGTCGCGACGGGCAGTGAGGTGCCGGTGATCACGGCGGAGGGCCTCGCACGGGGGCGTGAAGCGTGCGCGGCGACGGGGTACTCGATGCTGCTCATGGATCTGAGCCTCCCCCGCAACATTGATCCGGCCGTGACGGAGCAGCCCGGGATCACGCTGGTTGATCTCGATACGCTGCACCAGCCGATCCTCACCGCGGACACGATGCGGCGCGATGCGGCGCCGCTCGCCGCGGACATCTGCGAGAGCGAAATCAGTTCGTTCATGGAGTGGATCGCGAACATGCCGGCGCGCGACGCGATCAAGCCGCTCCGGGCCGCGCTGGAAGATGTCGCCCGCCGTGAGGTTGCCTTTGCGGCGAAGGATGCTGGCGTCGCCGAGCGCGCTGCGTCGCGCATTGTGGCCAAGGTTCTGGCCGGCCCGATGGCGGCGCTCCGTCGCGCCGTGAAGCGCGGTGAACCGCTTGATGCCCAAGCGATGATGTTGCTGGAGATGTTCTCACCGGCGGCGGCCCCTGCACCACGAGCCGTCCGTCCCGTACGCGCCGCCGCGCCCAAGCCCGTCCCGGTCGTCGAGCACGTGCCGACGCCTCCGGTTGCGCCCCGCGAGCGTCGCCCTTCGATGGTTCTTTCACCGGAGCAGTTCACGTGAGTGCTACGCCCGCCCAGTCGGTTCCTGCGAATGATCTGCTCCTGCGTGCGCTCCGGCGTGAAGCCGTTGAGCGCCCACCGGTGTGGATGATGCGTCAGGCGGGACGGTATCTGCCGGAGTATCGCGCGGTCCGCGCGAAGTCCGACTTCCTCACCATGTGCCGGACGCCTGAGCTGGCGGTCGAGGTGACGTTGCAGCCGCTCGACCTGGTCGGCGTCGATGCGGCGATCATTTTCAGCGACATTCTGGTCATTCCAGAAGCGATGGGAATGCACCTCACGCTCGACGAAGGGATCGGCCCGCAGTTCCCCTCCCCGCTTCGCTCGCTGAAGGATCTCGACCAGCTGCACGCGGTCGATCCGCAGGAGCATCTCAAGTACGTGCTCGACGCGCTCAAGTTGGCCCGACGCGAAATCAACGGTAAAGTGCCACTGATCGGCTTCGCCGGCTCGCCGTGGACGCTCGCGGCCTATATGGTGGAAGGCAAAGGCACCAAGCAGTTCGCCGTCGCCAAGCGCATGCTGTACGAGAATCCCGAGATGGCGCACGCGCTCCTTGGCAAGATTGCCGACGCCGTGGGTGAGTACCTGGTGGCGCAGGTCGGTGCCGGGGCTCAAGTCGTACAGCTGTTCGAATCGTGGGCCGGTGCCCTGGGCCCCGAGGAATTCCGGACCTTCGCCCTGCCCTATCTCGCGCGCTGTGCGCAGAAGGCCCGTGAAGCCGGTGTGCCCGTGATTGTGTTCGCCCCCGGCGCCGGCTGGGCCCTCGCTGAGATCGCCGCCGCCACCAATGCCGACGCGATCGGTGTGGACTGGCATACGTCGCCACAGGATGCGCGCCGTCAGCTCGACCCGTTCCGCGTGGCGATGCAGGGCAATCTCGATCCGTGCGCCCTGTACGGGCCACCGGCCGAGATCCGTCGTCGCACGCACGCCATGATTCGCGCGTTTGGTCCGATTGGACACATCGCGAATCTGGGGCACGGCATCCTGCCTGACGTGCCGCCGGCGCACGCGCGCGCCTTCATTGACGCCGTGAAGGAGTGGTCGTGGACGGCAGAGGAGATCGCCGCGCAGCCCGCGGCGCCGTCGCTCATGTGGTCGAATCCGTCGGCGGTGAGCCGGTGAGCGCGGCGGTGCTCCAAACGGCGGTGTTCCCACGGGCGGTCGCGCCAGCCGCCCCATCCGCCGCCACGCGCCGCGGTAACGCCATTCGCTGGATCGCGGGCCTGCACGATGAGCTGACCTCGTTTTTCGGTCGACTCGACCGTGGCGGGACGTTCGCGGAGGACCGGTGGGAGCGCCCCGGCGGCGGTGGCGGCGTGGCCCGCGTGATGACCGACGGCATCACCTTCGAGAAAGCCGGCATCAATCGCTCGGCGGTGATGGGTGAGCTGCCAGAGCTCGCGGCCCGACGGCTGGGTGGACAAGGGGCGGCCGCTGGCGCGACGCACTTTTTCGCGACGGGTGTGAGCCTCGTCGTGCACCCGCGCAGCCCGAAAGTCCCGACGGTGCATTTGAACGTGCGCTATTTCGAGCTGACCGACGAGCATGGTACGCTCACGGACAGCTGGTTCGGCGGCGGCACCGATCTCACGCCGTTTTATCCGCACGTCGAAGACGGGATCACGTTTCATCGTGCGCTTCGCGACATGGCCAATCGCCATCACACGCGCTTCTATCCGGACTTCAAACACTGGTGCGACGAGTACTTCGTCAACGTGCATCGCGAGAATGAAGCGCGCGGGATCGGCGGCATCTTCTTTGACCATGTCCGTCCAGACGAGAGCACGCATGGTCTCGATCATGACGGCGTGCAAGCGTTCGTGAGCGACGTGGCCCGCGTGTTGCGGCAGGCCTATGAGCCGATCGTCGAGCGACGTCGCGACGAGGCGTTCAACGCAGCCGAACGCGAGTTCCAGCTTGTGCGTCGTGGGCGGTACGTGGAGTTCAACCTGGTGCACGACCGCGGCACAATCTTCGGGCTGCAGACGAACGCGCGGGTGGAAAGCGTCCTCATGAGCTTGCCGCCGCTCGCGATGTGGCAGTATGCGCCACGGTATAACCCGGAATCCTTCGAGGCTCGGCTGGTGCGGATGCTTGAGCCCCGCGACTGGGTCACGGACGTCGCCGGAGCATGACCCATGCGTGCGTTGGCTGACCATCGCGACATCGTGCCATCGGCCGACACGAACGCTGGCGAGCATCGATCGGTCGCGGTCGTCGGGGCGGGCATTACGGGACTCGTGGCCGCGTATGAACTGCGTCGGCGCGGGGTCAACGTCACGCTGTATGAAGCCAGTGGGCATACCGGCGGCGCCATTCGCACGTCGCGCACCGACGGCTTCCTGGCGGAGCACGGCCCCAACTCCTTCGTGACGTCGGCGCCGGTCGAGGCGCTGATCACGCAGCTTGACTTGCAGGATGATGTCGTCGAGGCTAACCCCTCGGCGAATCGTCGATATATCGTGCGCGACGGCCTGTTGCGCGCCTTTCCGACGACGCCGCCGGCGATGCTGACGACGCGGCTCTTCTCGCTGCGGGCCAAGCTGCGGGTCTTGTTGGAGCCGCTGGTGCGGCGGCGCTCCACGGACGGCGATGAATCGGTCGCGTCGTTCGTGCGACGACGGCTCGGGCCCGAAGTGCTGGACTACGCGGTCGATCCGTTCGTCTCAGCGATTTTCGCGGGCGATCCCGAAACGCTGAGCATGGTGCACGCCTTCCCGCGCCTGTTCGAGCTCGAGCAGCAGCATGGGTCGCTGTCGGCGGGGCTCATGGCGACGCGCGGTCGGATACCAACAGCGACCACGCACGAGGCCACCAATGAGGCCACCAATGAGGCCGAGTCACCGGAGACCGCTCCCACACGCGCGCGGTTGATTTCGTTCGTCGACGGCATGCAGACGCTGACGGAGGCCCTTGAGGCATCGTTGGCGGGTACACTGCGCCTGGGATGCCCCGTCCGCCTGCTGCATCGCGACGAGGGACGGTGGGTGGTGGAGGCCGGACAGGATGGCGGCGCACGTTCCCGCACCGTGGATGCGGTGGTCATGGCGACGCCGGCGCACGTGTTGGCCGCGATGGAGTTGCCCGCGGCGATGCGGAAGCACGCCGCGCTCGTCGAGCGTGTCGAGTATCCTCCGGTCAGCACGCTCACGCTTGGATTTGCGCGCGAGGACGTGGCGCACGCCCTCGACGGGTTCGGCATGCTGATCCCGGCAACGGAGAAGCGCAGCATTCTTGGCGCGCTCTTCAGTTCGTCGCTCTTCCCCGACCGCGCCCCCGATGGCCACTTGGCCATTACCTGCTTCGTGGGTGGTGCCCGCATGCCCGAGCGCGCGCGCGAAGACACCGATCTGCTGGTGGAGCGCGTGTTGATCGATCTGCGTCAACTCATTGGGGTGCGCGGTGAGCCGGTCTTCGCCAAGCACGTGTACTGGTCGCGCGCGATCCCGCAGTACACCGTGGGCTACCAAGCGGTGAAGAACGCGGTCGACGAGACCGAGCTGGCCAACCCGGGGCTGTACCTCGCGGGGAACTACCGCAACGGCGTGTCGGTGGGCGACTGCGTGGCGAGCGGACAGCAGATCGCGCAGCAGGTGGCGAGCTACCTCGCCCGCGCCGGCTGAGCACTCCGCGGGGGTACGGAGGCACGGAGCCAACACGTGCCACAGTTGCCGACAGGTCTGCGACCGCGTAGCGTCCCTCCATGTCCGCACTCGATCTTCTTTGCATCGCGCCGCACCGTGACGATGCGGAACTCACCTGTGGCGGTACGCTTATCAAAGCGGTCGATGCCGGCCATCGCGTCGGCGTCCTCGACCTCACGCAAGGCGAGATGGGGACCAAGGGGTCGGCGGCGTTACGGGCCGCCGAGGCCGCGGCCGGTGCCCGCGTGATGGGACTGCACGTGCGCGAGAATCTCGGACTCCCGGACGCCGGGATCAGCAATACCGACGAGACGCGCGGCCGGCTGGTGCAGGTGCTCCGCCGTCT
>JBBARJ010000113.1:0-4122 GCA_040399825.1 Gemmatimonas sp. | reverse complement strand
GGTGATCATTCCGGCGCCGCGCGGCCGGCACCCCGATCATCGTCGCACCACCGAACTGGCGCGTGATGCCTGCTTCCTGAGCGGACTCGCAAAGTATTCGCCGAGCGATCATGCGGCATTCCGTCCATTCAAAGTGCTGCATGTCGTGACGTACCGCGAAGACGCCATGAAGCCGTCGTTTGTGGTCGACATCAGTGCGCAGTTCGCCCGCAAACTCGAGGCGATCCGATGCTACGGCTCGCAGTTCGACGGGACGACGCAGGCCGGCGAAGTCTATCCCAATGGTGAGCCGCTCTACGACATTGTCACGCATCAGGCGGCGCACTACGGGTCGCTCATTCGCGTGCAATACGGCGAGCCATTTTACACTGACGAAACCATGCAGATCGAGGATGTCACGTCGCTCGGCGTGTCCACGTTCTGAATGCACTCCCCTACCCGCAGACCATTGCCATGAGTGAAAGCGCGCACGGACACACGTCGAGCATCGACTACGGCGGCTACCTGCGCCTCCCGGAGCTGCTGGAGCTGCAGACGCTGCAGTCCACGCCCGAGCATCCCGACGAACTGCTCTTCATCGTGGTGCATCAGGCGAGCGAGCTGTGGTTCAAGGTGCTGCGGCATGAAATGGACACGATGATCACGGCGCTCGAAGCGTTCGACACGATGCGGGCGCTACTCGCCGTGCAACGCATCAACGTGCTCACCGAGATCATCGCGCAACAGCTCACCGCGCTCGACACGCTGCCGCCGCAACGCTTTGCGCAGTTCCGCGGGTATCTGGGGTCGAGCAGCGGTTCGCAGAGCGCGCAATTTCGCGCGATCGAAGCGACAGCAGGCCTGCGTGACCCGCATTTCCTGGCGGCTATCACCGAGCATGGCGAGCCGCCGGCGGTGGTAAAGGAAGCGCTGGCCCGTCCGGTCCTGCAGTCGCTGGTGCTGGCACTGATCGAGCACGAGCAGATGGACTTGGCCGAGCTCTACATGGGCCCGGGACCGACACCGATGTTCCTGCTGATCGAGGGGCTGCTGGAGTTCGAACAGCGGTTCGCGCGCTGGCGTTTTCTGCATGTGCAGCTGGTGGAGCGTATCATCGGCCCCGGCACGTTCGGCACGGGTGGCACGCTGGGCGCGAAATATCTGTCACGCACGGTGAGCCACCGGTTCTTCCCGGAGTTGTGGGCGGTGCGATCGAAGTTCTATGGGACCGCGAAGTAAGGGGTAGGGAGTCTGGAGTAAGGAGTCATCGTGCTCATTGATATCAGTGTGCCGTTTGCTTCAACCACGCCGCCTTGGCCGGACGACGTGGGGTTCTCGTGCGGGTGGACGTGCCGGCGCGAGGAAGGGAGCAGTGTGAACTTGGGCGTGCTGTCGACCAGTGCGCATGTGGGCACGCACGCCGACGCGCCGTTGCACGTGCAGTCGTCGTGGCCGGCGTCGGAGTCGCTACCGGCGTCGGTGTTCGTGGGGGAGGTGCAGTTGATCGCGCTTCCGGCTGATCACGAGGCGTCGAGTGATATCACGATTCGAGTGCTGCAGTCGTTGTTGGGTGATCACGTGCCCACGCGGGTGATCGTGCGCACGGGGCACTCGGTGGCAGGCGGTTCCTTTCCCGCGAACTGGCCGGCATTGAGCGAAGACGCAGCGCAGTGGCTGGTGCAGCACGGACTCACGCTGTGGGGGGTGGATGCCCCCAGCGTCGATCGCCGCACGAGTACGGCGTTGCCGGTGCACAACGCGATCTTCGGCGGCGGCGCGTTCGTGCTGGAAAATCTGGCGCTCGACAAGGTGCCGGTGGGACGCTACGAACTGTTGGCGCAGCCGCTGGCGGTGCATGGCGCCGATGCCGCGCCCGTGCGGGCGCTGCTGCGCGCGATCCGGGAGAAGTAGCGCGTTACGGGCTCAGGGTTTCTTGAGCCGATCGAAGTGTTCGGTAACCGCGTCGGGGAGCAGCAACGCATCCGCAATCGTCGCGATGCCCTCGGCCTCGGCCCACGCCCGCTCGAGCGCGGTCAGTTCGCCTTCAAGCGCCTCACGTTCAGCGTCTTCGTTCATCGCCATTTCGAAGGCGAGGCGTGCCGCAACGGGAATGGCGGAAAGATCGCCGGTATCGCCAAAGGTGCTCCGGGCGGCCCACTCGCGGCGCATGCCGGCGGCCCACTTGCCGAAGCGTTCGGGCCCACCGGCCTGCTCGATGAGCGACACGCCGTCGGTGATCACCGTGCGGCGCGCGCCGCCACGATTGATGAGTGGCATGAGGCGCCGCAGCAACGGAATGGCATCGGCTCCATGCAATTGCACGCGTCCGAGTTCGTTCTTACCCTCTTGGCGTCGCATCATCCCCCAGTAGCCGCCGTTGCGCAGTGTGGGATCAGGGCCGTGATAGTGCGCGGTGTAGCCGATATCGATGGCCCATCCGGCGGCGCGATCGCTGGGGATAATGCGGGGATTGCCGATGGGCATGAAGCGGCCACCGTCAGGGTGATCGACGGGCTTCTGCACCAGCTGACTCGCGGCCAGAAGCCCGTACATGTTGAGCGCATGCACCGCCGGCATGAGTGCCGCGATTCCTACGCCGCTGGCGACCGCACCACTCACGAGTAGGCCGGCCGCGGTAGTGAGCCCGACGCCCGTGGCGATGGCCTTCACGCGTCGCCGTCCGAACTGATCGCCGTACCGCCACGCCGCGAACTCGGGGCGCTGTGGCTCTCCGATACGCACGAGCTCCGTACCGTCGGCCAAGCGCGCGAGCCCGATATTATCGGTGCTCACGCGCACGCGCGTATCGCGAAACGCACGCTCGCTCTGCTCGATGGCTTCCCAGCGCTCGTCGAAGGGCGTGAGGTTCCACCGCTCGCAGCTGCGGCACACGACCCACAGTCTGCCCTTGCGCGCGTCGAACGCCAGTCGCCGTCCGATGGGCAGCGCTTCGATCGCTTCGTTGGCGCCGAGCGATTTGCGGCAGTGAATGCAGGTGGAGTACATCAGCGCTCCCGCAGCTTATCGAGCTGATCGTTTATCGACGCAGGGAGGAACATGTCGTCGGCGATCTTCGCGATCTGCTCGGCTTCGGCCCACGCGAGTTCGAGCGCGGCCAGCTCGCCGTCCATCGCGCGGCGCTCGCTTTCTTCGTGCAACGCCATCTCGAGGGCGAGGCGATCACGCGGAGCGAGTGAATGCAGCGTGCCGGGGAGTTTCTTGACCACGTGGCGCTTGTTGCTGCCACTGAAGCCCTTCTTGCCCGCGCCCCATCGGTCATCGCCAGCTGACGCACCAACGCGCTGCTGCACTGACGTGAGCACGCGATACGGATCACCGATTTCCTCGAGCAACGACACCGCATCCTGCACCTGGGCCCGCGAGCCACCGAAGCGATTGACGGTGGGTAGCAATCGCGCGGCCGCCTTCATGGCATCATCACCGAGCAGCAGATGCGTGCCCGTCACCGATTCCAGTCGCAACTGGAGCGGGCCGCCGTCCACCGCACGTTCGAGGGCGCTCATGCGCGCGTGCTTGCGCTGCACGTCAACCACCCGTCCGTCGGGAAGGGCGAGCTTGCCGATCGACGTGTTGGGCCAGCCGTTGACCAGCCCGTCCCAGAGAGCGCCGTTCGCATAGAGGCCGGCGAAGCTGCCCATACTGGCGCCGACGGCCAGCACCCCCCCGATCAGTGCGGCCGCGCTTCCGACCACCGCCCCGGTAACCAGCATCTGCCGCTTCCGGCGCCGGCCGAACTGGTCGCCGTACCGCCACGCCGCCATTTCGGGGCGCTGCGGCTCGCCGATGCGAATGAGATCGACCTCCTCTTTCAGGCGGGCCAGTCCGACGTTGTCGGTGCTCACCCGCAGGCGGCTGTCACGGAAGCGGCGCTCCATGGCCTCGATCGCCTCCCAGCGCTCGTCCAACGGCGAGAGGTTCCAGCGGTCGCAGCGGCGGCACACCACCCAGAGGCGACCGCGGGCGGCATCGAAGGCCAATCGGGTGCCGACCGGGAACGCTTCGAAGGCCTCGTTTCGGCCCAAATCGGCCACGCAGTGGATACATGTGGTGAACACGTTCCCTTAATTTACGTCGATGACTCAGCCCGTGTACCTGGAGCACGCTGCCACCACTCCGCTGCGC
>JBBARJ010000112.1:0-9445 GCA_040399825.1 Gemmatimonas sp. | reverse complement strand
CCACGCGGCCGGATGCCGCGACCACGAGACGGCCTGGATGGTAGGCGCGCTCGTGCAGATCGTGTAAATCAGCCACCGAAAGCGCCTTCACGGTGGCCCGCGTGCCGAGGATCGGGAAACCGTGTGGATGATCACCCCAGACGGCACGATTGTGCACATCGAAGATGATGTCGTCGGGCGTGTCGTCGACCATGCTGATCTCCTCGAGAATCACCTTTCGCTCGAGGGCCAGATCGGCCTGACGCAGCAACGGCTCGAAAATCAACTCCCCGATGACCGATGCGGCTTCGGGAAGATGTTCATCGAGCACGCGTGCCTGGTACGACGTGTGTTCCCGCTCGGTGTACGCATCGAGCGATCCGCCCAGTGTTTCGAGCGCGAGCGCGATCTGCTGGGCACTACGCGTGCGCGTGCCCTTGAACACCATGTGTTCGAGCAGATGAGACACACCCATCTTTTCGGGTCGTTCATGCAGCGTTGCAGCGCGGACCCAGGCCCCGAAAGCAACAGACCGCGCTCCCGGAACGGATTCCGAGAGCACGGTCAGTCCATTGGGCAGATCCGTGCGGTGCAACGTGGGCGCTTGCGCGCCCGACGTGTTAGCGACGATCGCGACCGCCACCACCGCTCCGTCCACCGCTGCGACCACCACGATCACCGCTGTCTTCACGACGCGGCGGGCGCTCACCCGGCGTTTCTTCCGGCATGCCTTCAGGACGCGGGAGCAGCGCCTTCATAGACAGGCGGAGCCGTCCACGTTCGTCGCGATCGACCAGTTTGACGGTGACGCGATCGCCCTTCTTGACCACGTCCTCCGGCTTCTCCACACGTTCCCACTTCATCTCGGAGACGTGCAACAGGGCTTCGGTGCCCGGCATGATTTCGATGAACGCGCCGAACGCCGTCACAGTCTTGACCGTGCCTTCGTACGTCTCGCCCACCACCGCCTCGGCGGTCATGCCCTCGACCATCTTACGTGCGCGCTCCATCGACTCGGCACCGACAGCGGCGATCGTCACCGTACCATCGTCGTCGACCGTGAGCTCGGCACCCGTCTCTTCCTGGATACCACGGATGTTCTTGCCCTTCGGGCCGATGAGCTCGCCGATCTTGTCGACCGGGATCTGCACCGTCACGATCCGCGGCGCGTACTTCGAGAGGTCAGCGCGCGGGGCGGCAAGCGCCTTGTCCATCTCGGCGAGGATGTGCAGGCGGCCTTCCTTGGCCTGCAGCAGTGCCTCTTCCATGATCTTGAGGTCGAGCCCCTCGATCTTGATGTCCATCTGGATCGACGTGATGCCGTCCTTCGTACCGGCGACCTTGAAGTCCATGTCGCCGAGATGGTCTTCGGTGCCGAGGATGTCGGTCAGGATCGCGTACTTGTCGCCTTCCTTGATGAGACCCATCGCCACACCGGCGACCGCGGCCTTCATGGGCACGCCGGCATCGAACAGGGCGAGCGAGCCGCCGCAGACCGAGGCCATCGACGAGGAGCCGTTCGACTCGAGGACTTCCGACACGATACGGATCGTGTACGGGAAATCGGCGAAGTCGGGCAGCACACCCTGCAGCGCGCGCTCGGCCAGATTGCCGTGGCCGATTTCGCGGCGGCTGGTGCCACGCATCGGACGCACTTCACCGGTTGAGAACGGCGGGAAGTTGTAATGGAGCATGAAGGAGCGCGTGGTCTCGCCCGCCTCATTGATCGTGTCGAGACGCTGCGCGTCCTTTGCGGTGCCGAGCGTCGCAGCGACGAGCGCCTGCGTCTGGCCACGCGTGAAGAGCGAGGAGCCATGCGCACGCGGCAGCACACTGTTGTCGATGCTGATGCCGCGCACTTCGTCGGGCTTACGACCGTCAACGCGCAGATTGGTGGTCAGCACCTGAGCGCGCAGCTCGTTGTACTCGACATCGCCCAGGACATTGTGAATGTCCTTCGCGTTGTCGGGGAACTCGACGAGCAGCTCGGCCGCGGCGGCCTTCTTGACCTTTTCGATCGCTTCGATGCGCGTGTGCTTGTCCTTCTGATTCAACGCTTCGCGAATGCGACCCGAGGCATGTTCCTTCGTGCGGGTGATGACGGCGTCGGGCGACTCCGTCTTCGTCCACGCCATCTTGGGCACCTGCACCTTGGCCAGCAGTTCGTTCTGCATCGCGATCAGCTCGCGGATGCCGTCGTGCGAGAGGCGCAGCGACTCGAGGACGTCGGATTCCGACACTTCGAGCGCGCCACCTTCAACCATCACGATGGAGTCCTGCGAACCGGCGACGATCAACTCCATGTCGGAGAAGGCCAGCTGCTGGAACGTCGGGTTGAGCACCCAGTGTCCCTGCACGCGACCCACGCGCACGCCGCCGATCGGACCCATAAACGGAATCTTCGAGGCGTTCAGCGCGAACGACGTGGCGAGCAGCGCCAGCACGTCGGCGTCATTCTCCTGGTCGGCCGAGATGACGTACACGAAGACCTGAACTTCATTTTTGAAGCCTTCCGGGAACAGCGGGCGGATCGAGCGGTCGATGATGCGGCACGCCAGGATCTCGTGATCGTGGGGCCGCCCTTCGCGCTTGATGAATCCGCCCGGGATCTTGCCGGCGGCGTAGGTCTTCTCCTTGTACTCAACCGTCAAGGGGAAGAAAGGGAGCGGACTCTGGTTCTCGCTCACGGTGACGGCGGCGAGAACCATCGTCTCGCCGAATTGTACGATCGCGGAACCCGCCGCCTGCTTCGCCATCCGACCGGTCTCGATGACCAGGGGGCGACCGGCGAACGTCCGCTCGATTCGATGCATCATCTGCTGAATAGCCTCATGAGAACGCAAATCGCGCGGGAGGCATGACTGCCCCCGCGCGACGACATGGCGTGGTCCGACTTAGTATCGGAGACCAAGATCCTGCACGAGCGTGCGATACTGCTGCACGTCCGTACGCTTCAGATAGTCGAGCAGGCGGCGACGCTTGCCCACCATCTTGAGTAGCCCGCGGCGACCATGATGGTCCTTCGCGTGCGTACGAAAGTGTCCCGTGAGGTAGTTGATGCGATCCGTGAGGATGGCAACCTGAACCCGGGTCGATCCGGTATCCACATCGT
This sequence comes from Gemmatimonas sp., assembly GCA_040399825.1. Taxonomy (GTDB): domain Bacteria; phylum Gemmatimonadota; class Gemmatimonadetes; order Gemmatimonadales; family Gemmatimonadaceae; genus Gemmatimonas. The sequence continues at coordinate 6,354 of JBBARJ010000112.1, read as the reverse complement.
GGGACCGGTACTTGTCGATCGTGAGTGCCTTATCGAACGCCATCGTCGTAATATTCTCAGCGCGTGTCGTGCGCAGCCTTTTGTGCGCGCAATAGTAGGAAGCACAAAAGTGTAGTTCACCTTGCCCCGCCTGTAAAGGACCTTTACGTGCCTGACCGCTATTTGGGGCAAAGAATCAGCAAATACCAAGTGACCCGGCTTCTCGGCTCGGGCGCCTTCTCGTGGGTATACGAGGCGATCGACCAGGATTTAGAGATCCCGGTCGCCCTGAAAATCCTGCGGCCGGAATTTTCCGGACAGGAGCTAGCGGAAGCCCGCTTCCGTCGAGAAGCGGCCACCGCCGCCCGTCTCCGGCATCGAAATATCGTCACCGTCCGCGATGTTGGGCAGGTCGACGGCACGGTGTTCGTGGCCATGGATCTGCACCCGCTCACCCTCGCGCGCCGGCTCACCTTGGCCGGCAGACTCCCAGAGGCGGAATGCATCCGGATTGGCACTGATGTGGCCGCGGCACTCGCGATCGCCCATGCCGGCGGCATCATCCATCGCGACATCAAGCCGGACAACATCCTGCTCAGCACAGACGGCGAAGCCGTCGTCGCCGATTTCGGCCTCGCCCGCGCGCTCGCAGGCGCGCCATCCCTGAGCGCCACCAATCACGTGATGGGCACCCCCCATTACTTCAGTCCGGAACAGGCACGTGGCCAGGACATCGACGGGCGGAGCGATCTCTACGCACTCGGGGTCACCCTGTACCGTGCCGCGACCGGCCACCTGCCCTTCGAGGGTGACGATTGGTACGTCGTCGCCAAGCACCACATTGAAACGGCACCCGAACCACCTCGTACGTTCGTCCCCGAACTTAGTCAGGCCTTCGAGGCGATCGTTCTCCGCTTACTCGCCAAGCCACCCGAGCAACGATACCAGTCGGCCACGCAACTGCTCGACGCCCTCGGCGCACTCTCCGGCGCGCCCGAGCGCAGCCGATTCACCACGCGCCTTCTCTCGCACACGGTCGACGCGTTTCCCGCCGTTCGCGCGTCGACGCGCCCGGGCGCCGTCGTCGCCGCCATTCTCGTGATGGGCACCGCGCTGACTTGGATGCTCCTGCGAGATCAACCCGCATCGACGCGAACGGGCCCAGGCACGCGAGGCGACTCGGCGGCGCTCACCGCCCCTCGGCCGACAGGCATCGGCCCGCTGGCGAACAGCGCCCTCGCAGGGCGCGGCGGTCCCCTCGGAGATTCCGCCTCGGCGCTTTCCGCTTCGGCGGCGGACGGCGCCAGTCAGCGTCCCGTGTTGCCGACGCGCCGCCCGCGACCCGTCGCCGTGCGCACCGCGTGGATGGAGATCACCGCGCCCGATTCTGCGCGGCTCTACGTCGACAATCAGCTCGTGGGCACCGGACGATTCAGTGCCGATTACGCGGCCGGGAGCAAACTCGCGGTACGAGCGGTTATCGCCAACGCCGCGACCTCATGCACCACGGCCGTTCGTGACACTGTGCTCACGCTCAAAGCTGGCGATCGCGTGGAGCTGAGCTTGCCCGTTCGCGGATGCGCCGTGGTCAGCTACGACGTGACGCCACGCGATGCCCGCGTCGCCTTCACGTCACTGGACGGCGGACCGTCCGTGGAGCTGCGCGCCGACAGCGCTCGCGCGCTCTCACTGCCCGAAGGACGCTACGTCGTGCGTATCCAGGCCCCGCGTTGCGTGACCGGCACTGACACGCTGCAGGTGGCACGCCGGGCCGACGACGCGACGATCACGCGTCGATTCCCGCTGATCTGCAGCTAACAGGCTGGCCGCGGCCGCTACGCGCGCGGCATCACCGAATCGCCGCGGTCGTGCCCGCGCCAACGACGCTGCCGACAAGGGTGCCGATCCAGAACAGTTTGGTGCGCCACCAAGGCGTCGGCGGCGAAGAGACGAGCAAGAAATGGTCGGTCGTAACCCGGGCCACCTGCGACGTCACGAGCGCTGTGGCCGTCGTGCTGTCGCGTCGAAGAATCGTGAGCCGAGCCACGAGTGCATCACGATGGACTGGATCGACCGCGTACGCGGACAAGCCGGCGCGTATCCAGCGACTCTCGAAGACCCGAAACGTGGCGGTGCTGTCGTCAACGGCATCGACCTCGAAACGCGCGGCGTCGCGCGGAATTCGCGGGAGCACCGGCACGAGTGGCGCTGCCGCCCGTTCCGGTCGATGACACCCGCTGCCGCCCACCGCCAGCAGCGCGACGCACCCCATCACCGCGCGACGAACGGCGACCGTGGTGTTCATCGACTCAGTTCGTGAAGAGATTGCGCAGATCGTTGAACGTGACAAGCACGATCAAGGCCAGCACGGCGAGGACGCCAACACGGGCAAAACCTTCACGCACGCGACCACTGAACGCGCTACCCTTCACTCGCTCGGCCAGTACCAACAGAATCTGTCCGCCGTCAAGCACCGGGATCGGCACGAGATTCAGAATGGCGATGTTGAGGCTGAGGAAGGCGATCAACGACCACAGTGTTTCCGACCCCCGCTTCGCCGCCTGCACCGACGTGCGCGCGATCTGGATCGGCCCCCCGAGATTCTTTGCCGACACCTGCCCGGACGCCAACCCGCCGAGTACGGACGCGACACTCGTCGCCATACGCCAGGTCGCCTCTCCACCAGCGGACATCGATTCGACGAAGCTCAGCGTCTCATTGACCGTGGACGCGCGGACCTGAATGCCGATCCGACCGACCGTCTTCTTGGCGCCCGTTACGGGATCGTCGATTTCCGCCGTCTGCGGCACAATGTCCTTCGTGAACCGTGCCTCGCCGCGCTGAATCTCGACGCTCAGTGTGCCGGACGTTACGGGAGCCACGGCGTCGAGCACCTCGTCCCACGCCCGGATCGGATGGCCGTTAATCGCCACGATGCGATCACCGCCAGTGAGTCCGGCGATGGCCGCCGGTGCCCCGGCCACCACGGAATCGATCACGGCCGGCACGTACGTGTTGCCCACGCGATAGTAGATACCGGTGGACACGACGAGCGTGAGCAGGATGTTCATGATCACGCCAGCCGACAGAATGAACACACGGGCCGCCGTCGATTTGTTCTCCACCCAGCGGTCGGCCGGCACGGCCTTCGGGCCGAACGGCGCCATCGACTCGTCGTCCCATAATGCCGGGGACACATCAGCGGGGCGCTCGATGGCCGCGCCGAGTGAGCCGCGATCACTCCCGCCTTCGATACCTGCCATCGATTCATCATCCCGGCTCGCCATGCGCACAAACCCGCCGAGCGGGATCAGCGACACGCGATAATCCGTCTCGCCGCGGCGCACGCCGAACAGCCGGTTGCCCCATCCAAGCGAGAAGACGGGCGCGTAGACTCCTGTGAGCTTGGCGGCGAGAAAGTGCCCCAGCTCGTGCACAAAAACGACCAGGCCGAAGACGAGCAACGGCGCGATGTACGGTGTAATCGAGGACATCAGTCTCAGTACCCCACCTGGGCATTCACGTGGTCGCGCGCCGCGGCATCCGCTCGAAGCAGTTCATCGAGGGACGCGCCCGGCGCGCCAGCAAACTCGTGCAGCGCAGCCGACACGCGCTCGGCAATCCCCGAGAAGCTCAGTCGACCGGCCAAAAAATGAGCGACAGCCACTTCGTTGGCTGCGTTGAACACCGCCGGTGCTGCGCCTCCGCGCCGTCCTGCGTCGATTCCGAGCTGCAGCATCGGGAACTCCGCATACCGCACCGTTTCGAAGCTCAGACTGCCAAGCGCCACTGGATCAAAGGATGGTACGCCGGAATCGGGAACGCGTTCCGGATAGGTCAGGGCGTACAGGATGGGCAATTCCATGGACGGGACGCCCATCTGTGCCAGCACGCTGCCATCCACGAACTCCACGAAGGAGTGAATGATGCTCTGCGGATGCACCACCACGTCGATCCGATCGTACGGTACCCCGAAAAGATGGTGCGCTTCGATGACCTCGAGGGCCTTGTTCGCCAAGGTGGCGCTGTCGATCGTGATCTTGCTCCCCATCTGCCACGTCGGATGCTTCAATGCGTCCGTCACTGTAGCGGCGGCGATGCGTTCAGCCGGCCACGTGCGAAATGGACCGCCCGAGGCTGTGAGCACGAGTCGTCGCACTTCGTGCGGCTGACGACCCGCCAGGCACTGGAGGATGGCCGAATGCTCGCTGTCGACCGGCACCAGCTCTCCGCCGTGCAGGCGCGCCGTTTCCGTCACGATCGAGCCCGCGACCACCAGCGTCTCCTTATTGGCCAAGGCCACGCGCTTGCCCATACGAAGTGCGGCCAGCGTCGCCGGCAAACCGGCCGCTCCGACCACGGCATTGATCACGATCTGTGCATCGGGGTGCGTCGCGGCGGCCACGAGACAGTCGGCACCGACACCCCAGCTGTCGGGCGCATCGGCATGCGGCTGCACGAGCCCTACGAACCTCGGCATCCACGTCCCAACCTGCTCGGCGAGCGCCGTCAGGTTGCCGTTGGCCGTGAGCGCCACCGGCACAAAGCGATCCCGCTGTCGGGCCAGCACGCGCAGCGCGCTGGTCCCGATCGATCCGGTTGACCCGAGGATGGCGACACCGGCGGGTGTCGCCGCCGTCGCCCCGGTCGTGGCGACGGGCGTCATGCTCCCGGAGCCGGCAGGAGCAGCGCGTAGTACAATGCGTAGGTCACAGGGAGTACGAAAAACAACGAATCGAGGCGATCGAGGACGCCGCCATGTCCGGGGAACAGCGTTCCACTGTCCTTCACGCCGGCTTCGCGCTTGAGCAGCGACTCCGTAAGGTCGCCGATCTGCGCCGTCACGCTGACACACACGGCGAAGATGACCAACCCGGAAGGGCTGAAGGCGAGCTGCGCCTGCGGCTTGAGCAAGTAGTGCACAAAGGCCGCGCAGGCACCCACGGTGGCGACCACGGCACCGACTGCCCCGGAGACCGTTTTGGCTGGGCTCACCGACGGGATCAGCTTGGGCCCCCCGACCAGACGACCGGTAAAGTACGCGCCGGTGTCGCTGGCCCACGTGAGCACCACAGGCATGATCACGACGAGCGCTCCGGCCGTATCGCCGACAGCGTACCCGAAGTAGCGCAACGCGTAGATGTAGCTGAGCGTGCCGCCGGTGTAGAGCGCACCGAAGATGGTGGTGGCCGCAGCGCCGAGTGGTTTGCCATCTACGCCTCGCGTCCAGATCGACAGTGCCAACACGAACAGCGGCACCAATATCCAGACCACGAGCGGTACGGCGAACACGCCGAGTTGCTGGGCGTGAACAGCAAGCGGAATCATCGCCGAGAGCCCGATCCCGACCACACTCATCGGTGCCGTGCCACCTTCACGGGCAATCCGATAATACTCCCACGCAGCAACCCCGGAGAGTGCACCGGCGAACGTGGCGAGGGGTGCACCACCAAGCCAGATGATTCCGAGCGCAATCGGCGCTCCGATGAGGGCGACTACGGCACGCCGAGCGAGTTCGTTCACGCGAGAGGGGAAGAGAGCGCGTACACGCGCATCAGGTACTGACGCGGCCGAAGCGTCGATCACGACGCTGAAAATCACCGATGGCCTCGTAGAGATCCGCCCGCCCGAAGTCCGGCCACAGGACGCTCGAGATGTACAACTCCGCGTAGGCGACCTGCCACAACAGAAAATTCGAGAGACGCTGCTCGCCGGACGTGCGGATCAACACATCAGGATCCGGGCACGCGGCGGTGAACAGGCGCGCACGGAACTCCTCCTCGGTAATCGCCTCCGGCGAGAGGCGACCGGCCTGTACCTCCTCCGCCAGCATCCGAGCGGCCCGCACCAATTCGGCGCGACCACCATAGGAGATGAAGAGATTGAGCCCAAGCTTCGATCCGCTTTCCGTGATGCGCATGACACGCTCCACGGCCGCGGCGGCCGGCCCATTGAGTCGATCGAGGTCGCCATGAACGTGAACGCGAACGCCCTGCTGATGCAGGTCGTCCGCTTCGCGGGCAATGAACTCCTCCAACAGCGACATCAACGCGGAGACTTCGGTTTCCGGTCGCTGCCAGTTCTCCTGCGAGAACGCGAACAGGGACAACCACTCGACGCCGGCCTCAAGACAACCCTGCACGACCGCCCGAACCGCCTTCATGCCGGACCGATGGCCGAACGACCTGGGCATGTGACGCTCACGCGCCCAGCGCCCATTGCCATCCATGATGATCGCGATATGCCGCGGCACCGCCCCGTGCACGCGTATGCGTGCCAGCAAATCCGTTTCGGTATCAGCCATAATGGGCGGGGGCAAGGGGCATATCAGCGAGCGGTCCGCAGGGCGGACTCAAACCTCCATGATCTCGGCTT
>JBBARJ010000111.1:8287-9465 GCA_040399825.1 Gemmatimonas sp. | reverse complement strand
TGCGCGTGTACGTGCCGTTCGGCAGTCAGTGGTATCCCTATCTCATGCGACGGTTGGCCGAACGCCCCGCCAACATTGCGTTCATGGCCGGCAACATCGTGAAAGAGTCACTCTCCCGCTGACCGAACATCACGGACATCACCTCCCCGCCGATCATGACGCGGGAGACGAGCGCACGCTCGGCGGCTACATGGCCGTCCATAAGCGTCCTGCCGCCTTCGAAGGCGTGGATGGGCACGCGTACTCCGCGGACATCCTTACCGATACAACCGGCGACCGCTCGGCGCCCTGGGGGGCGTACCTGATGTTCGTCAAATGGGGCTTCGGTGAACCGGAAGTGCAGGGACATCTCGAAACGGGTTTCCTCATCACCGGCGCCAGCGAAGCCGTCGTGCGCCATCAGCTGGGCGGCATGGCGCTTGGCACGGTGAAGGCCACGCTCGACGGGTTGATCCGGGGGCACACGCTGTGACCGACGGTACCTTCGACGGGACGTTCGACGGCGTGGTCATGCAGGGCACCGGCGGCATCTGGCAGGTGCGCACCGACGACGGCGTGTTGTTCGACGTGTCGCTGCGCGGACGGCTCAAGCACGAAGCGCACGGGTCCCTCAAGCTCGCCGTCGGGGATCGCGTCACGATCGGCCGCGTCGCCGACAGCGATTCGTGGGCAATTGACCGCATTCATCCGCGGCGCAGCAAGCTCGCGCGACGTGCGCCGGCTGGCGCACGTGGGGAACGCATCATCGTGGCCAATCTCGATCAGGTGCTGGTGGTGTTCGCGGCCGCACGCCCCGAGCCGCACCCGCGCATGCTCGACCGCTTTCTCGTGATCGCCGAGGCGAATGGACTCGCCGCGCGGATCATCATCAACAAGATCGACCTCGTCGACCCGAGTACGATCCGCGAACGCTTCGACGAGTTTGTGAAGGCGGGCTACCCGCTGCACCTCGTCAGCGTGGTCACCGGCGAAGGGCTCGAGGAGCTACGCGACGAAGTGGCAGGAAAAGATTCGGCGCTCACCGGACCGTCCGGCGTTGGCAAGTCGTCGTTGATGAACCGGTTGTTTCCGGGGCTCGATCTGCGAACGGCCGAGATCAGCGATAGTGTGAACAAGGGTCGGCACACCACCGTCGGGGCGATGTTGCATCCGCTGCCGGGCGGTGGCTTCGTGGCCGA
>JBBARJ010000111.1:0-8187 GCA_040399825.1 Gemmatimonas sp. | reverse complement strand
CCGGTCACCCACGTGGCATCGGGGCCGAGTAGCCACGCCATGAGGCTGGCGACGTCGCCCGGCTGACCGATGCGGCCGAGGGCGTGCATGGATTGTGAGGCTTGAACGGCGGGCGCCGAGGCGGTGATGCGCGCCGTGAGTGGTGTCTCGACCAGCCCCGGGGCCACGGCGTTCACGCGGAGTCCGCGCGACGCATAGGTGGCGGCAGCCGAAAGCACGAGGCCGTTCACGCCGCCTTTGGCCGCCGCGATGGCTTCGTGATTCGACAGCCCGATACGCGATGCCGCGGTGCTGCACAGCACGACCGCGCCACCGTCGGGCATCACGCGGGCCGCGGCGCGGACGACGCCGAATGCGCTCGTGAGATTCTGGGCGATCGTCTGCTGGAACTCCTCGAACTTGGTGAGGTGCGCCGGCTTGAGGATCAGCGAGCCCACGCAGTTTGCCATGCCGCCGATGCCGCCAAAGCGCTCTCGCGCCAAGTCGGCCACACGGTCGATGTCGGCCCAGTCGGTGGCGTCGCTGGTGGCATACGCGGCCCCCAGCTCAGCGGCCAGCGCCGCCAGAGGCTCCTCGCGACGCGCCGTGAGGAATAGCGGCGTGCCGGAGGAGGCAAGACGACGGGCAAGGGCGGCGCCAATGCCGCCGGTTGCCCCGAAAATGAGAACCGCGTGCGATGTCTGTGACATGCACGCGGAACTGATGAGGCACGCGTTCGGTTCCCGTGGCCGGCCTTACGGCGACAGTCGGCGCTTCACCCACACGCCCGCTTCACGACGAAACTGAATGCGATCGTGCAATCGGCTTTCACGACCCTGCCAGAACTCGAGCTCTTCCGGAATGATACGGAATCCGCCCCAATGTTCCGGGAGCGGTACCGCGCCAGCGGAGAATCGCGTCTCGTTCTCCGCCAGCTGCTGCTCCAGCACCGCGCGGTCGGTCAGCACCATGCTCTGGTGTGACGTCCACGCCCCCACCCGGCTGGACAGCGGACGCGACTGGAAATACGCGTCCGACTCCGCGCGACTCACCCGCTGGACCGCGCCGTTGATGCGCACCTGCCGCTCCAGCTCCGCCCAGAAAAAGCACAGTGAGGCGTGCGGATTGTCGGCCAGCTCCTGTCCCTTCCGGCTGCGGTAGTCGGTGTAGAACACGAAGCCCCGCGCATCACAGCCCTTCAAAAGCACCATGCGGGCCGACGGATAGGCGTCGGGCGTCGCGGTGGCCAGACACATGGCGTTCGGCTCGATCACGGCCGCCTTCACGGCCTCGTCGAACCAGCGCGTGAACTGCGCGATGGGATCGGCCGCCACGTCGTCCTCCGAGAGCGAGGCACGACGGTAGTCGGTACGGATGTCGGCGATGGTCATACGCTCAGACTTCCACCATCGGCAGGGCCGCCCGCGGATACGAATCCGGCACGCCGTCGAACGAATCACCCACCAGTGGCTCGCCCTCGGGCGTCTCCAGCACGAAGCCGGCATCTTCGATCATGCGGAGATCGTCGCGCGCGGTCTGCCCCTGCGTGGTGAGATAGTCACCGATGAAAATCGAGTTGGCCGGATACAGCCCCATGACCTGCATGCTGCGCAGGTGTACTTCGCGCCCGCCGGACACGCGGATCTCCTGCGTGGGCAACAGGAAGCGATACAGCGACAGAATGCGCAGGCAACGACGCGGATCGAGTTCGCGAATGCCGGCGAACGACGTGCCGGGCACCGGGATCAGGAAATTCACCGGCACGCTCTTCACGTCGAGTTCGCGCAGCGACAGCGCCAGGTCGATCACATCGTCGTCGCTCTCGCCCATGCCCAGAATGCCGCCGCTGCAGGTCTTCATGCCGGCGGCCTTCACCGCCTCCACGGTATTCACGCGATCTTCGAACGTGTGCGTGCCCACGACTTCCGGCGTGAAGTTGGCCGACGTGTTGAGATTGTGATTCACCGTCTCTACGCCGGCTTCCTTCAGGCGCAGCACCTGCTCCTCGTTGAGCAGACCGAGGCACGCACACACCTTGAGGTCGTGCTTCGCGCGCACCGCGCGCACCGCGTCGAGCACCTTGTTGAACACCGTCTCGCCGGGCGCCCGACCGGAGATCACCATGCAGAGCGTGCCGGCCTTGAGCTGTGCGGCGCGATCGGCCGCCTCCATGATCTTCTCTTGCGCCATCATCGGATACTTCTCGATTTCGGCGGTGGAGATCTTCGACTGCGAGCAATAGCCGCAGTCTTCCGGGCACAGGCCACTCTGCGCGTTCAGCAGGAAGTGCAACCGCACGCGATTGCCCCACGTGGCACGTCGCACGCGGTACGCCGCGGCCAGCTGGTCGAGCAGCTGATCATCAGGCGCGGACAGCACGGCATGCGCCTGTTCACGCGTGATCACCTCGCCGGCCAAGGCGCGGTCGGCGAGGAGTTGCCAGTCAGAGAATCCGGACGACATGGAGATCATGGAGAAGAAGGGGAGAGCAGCACATCGAGACCGCCGACTTCGGCGGCCGCCGCGAGTGCATCGAGATCATCGGGACGGTCGACCCACGGGAAACGCAGAATCGTATAGCGCGGCAGCAGCGTGACCAGCGCCTCGAAGTTGGTGGCTTCGGCGACGCTGGTGTCACGGTCGGACAGTGAGGTAAGTACGATCGCCCGCACCGGAACGCCAGCAGTCTCGGCCGCACGGACGGTCAGCAGCACATGATTTAACACGCCCAACTTGTTGCCGGCCACCACGAGCAGCGGCAGCCGCCAGCGCGCGAACAGGTCGAGGTACGACAGGTGGAGATCGATCGGCACCAACACGCCGCCGGCGCCTTCCACCAGCACCACATCGACATCCTGCTCGACCTGTGTCAACGCCGAGAAGAGGACGCCCAGGTCGATCTGCACGTTGGCACGCGCCGCCGCGATCATGGGCGCCAGCGGCTCCTCGAGCACGTACGGGCGCACCACCGACATCGGCAGCGTCGACCCACAGGCCGCGCGCAGTCGGTCGGCGTCGGAGGCCAGTCCACTGTCGGACACCGGTCGCTCCACGACCCCGCTCTCGATCGGCTTCATCGCCGCCACGCGCAGCCCCAGCTGGCGCGCCCGCGCGGCCAACGCGCATGACACGACCGTCTTGCCGATACCGGTATCGGTGCCGGTCACGCCGAGGCGGATCGGCCTAGTCATCGACCGGGCCACCCGTGGTCAGCGTCTCCGCCCGCGCACCGTCAAGGAAGCGATGCATGACGCCGTACACGAGATCGAGCTCGCTATCGGTGATGCAGTACGGCGGCAAGCAGTACGCCACATTGCCGAGCGGTCGGAGCAGCACGCCTTCCTGCAGCGCATACGCCGCGAGCTCGCGGCCGATGTCACTCAGGTAGCCGGCTGGCGCGTCCAGCTCGACTGCGGCGATGGTGCCGATCTGCCGCACCGCGCGCACTCCCTTCACGCCGCGGAGTGCGTCGAGGTGACGGGCGTGCGCCACTTCGATGCGCACGCGATCGTCGTCGCTGTCGTCGTCGAACAGTTCGAGCGACGCGAGCGCCGCGGCGCAGGCGATCGGATTTGCCGTGTACGAGTGGCCATGAAAAAACGTCTTCGCACGGTCTTCACTCCGGAAGGCGTCGAAGATGTCTTCGGTGGCCGCCGTCGCGCCAAGCGGCAGCACGCCGCCGGTGAGCCCCTTCGACATGCACAACAGGTCGGGGCGCACGTCGGCCCGTTCGCACGCGAACAGGGGACCGGTACGACCGAAGCCGGTGAGCACTTCATCGGCGATCAGATGCACGCCGGCGGCCGCCGTGCGCTCACGAATGTCCTGCAGCACCTGCTCGTCCCACACGCGCATGCCACTGGCACCGAGCACGAGCGGCTCCACGATCACGGCCGCCAGTTCGGCGCCGCGCTCGGCGATCAGTTTCTCCAGCGCCGCGATGGTGTCGCCCTCGGTGGGATCGGGCAGCCGCGCCACTTCGAACAGCAACGGCTCGTACATCTGCGTGAAGACACCGCGCCCGCTCGCCGCCATCGCGCCAAACGTGTCGCCGTGGTACGCGTTGTCCAACGCCGCGATCAGGCGACGCGGCGTGCCGCGATTGGCGAACGACTGCAGCGACAGCTTGATGGCCACTTCGACGGCGGTGGAGCCGTCGTCGGAGAAAAAGATCTTCGAGAGGCCGCGCGGCAAACGCTGCACCAGTTCCGCCGCCAGCGCTGCGGCCGGTTCGTGCGTGAAGCCCGCGAAGATCACCTGGTCAAGACGTTTGGCCTGCTCGGTGATCGCGTCGATGATGTCGTCCTGGCAGTGCCCGTGCGTGGTCACCCACCACGACGAAATCGCATCGAGGATCGGCCGCGCATTCGCGTCGTACAGCCAGGCGCCCTTGGCCCGCACGATCGGTACCGGGAGCGGCGCCTGATGATGCTGCGTGTACGGGTGCCACACATGCGCCGCGTCGTGCAGCAGCACCAACTCGGCGTTGCTCTGCATCGGCGTATCGTCCTCGTCGTCGCGGTCGATGCCATCGCCGAACCCTTCGAGATCATCGACGGAGTTCTCCTCAAGGTCGAACCCATCGTCATCGTATGGCGCACTCATACCGGCATCCCCCGCATGGCATCAATGAGGTTCGCGGCCAGGGCGTCGACCAATTCCATCGGGTGTACGGCAGACACCGAGATGCGCAGCCGCGACGTGCCAGTCGGAACCGTCGGGGGGCGCACACCGCCCACCAGAAAACCGCGACGACGCAGATCCGCCACGAGTCGCATGGTGTGCATCGGATCGCCGATCCACACCGGAATGATGTGTCCGTCGCTCATGCCCGGTGCTTCACGGCCGGCGGCACGTAGGCGCTCGCGTAAACGGTTGGCCCGTTCGCGCACCGCGTCACGACGCCACGATTCCACCTGGATGATGCGCAGCGCTTCCAGCGTCGCCGCCGAGATGGCGGCGGGCGCACCGGTCGTGTAGATGAACGATCGCGCGCGGCTGGTGAGATAGTCCACCAGCACCTCCGAGCCGGCCACGTACGCACCCGCGGTACCCATCGCCTTGCCCAGCGTGCCCACGATCACGTCGATCTGTCCGGTCACGCCGCACTGTTCGACCGAGCCGGCGCCCGTAGCCCCCAGCACGCCAGTGCCGTGCGCGTCGTCCACGTACGTCCACGCATCGTATCGACGCGCCAGTGGTACGAGCTGTTCAAGCGGGAAGAGATCGCCGTCCATCGAGAAGATCCCTTCCACTACGATCAATGCGCGGCGGAACTCGTGACGATCGGCTTCCAGCATCACGGCCAGTGCCTCGACGTCGGCGTGCGGGAACACCCGGATCGTCGCTTTCGACAGGCGACAGCCGTCGATCAACGACGCGTGACTGAGCGCGTCGGAATAAATCACGTCGCCGGGGCCGACCAGTGCCGGAATGGCACCGACGTTGGCCATGTAGCCCGACGGGAACAGCAGGGCGTGTTCGCAGCCTTTGAAGCGCGCCAGGGCGCGCTCGAGCCCCTCGTGGATCGGATGATTCCCCGAAATCAGCCGCGCGGCGCCGGCGCCGACGCCTTCGGCTTGCAACACCGCGCTGGCCGCCCGCGACAGGCGCGGATCAGCGGCGAGTCCGAGATAATCGTTCGAGGCGAAGTCGGCGACGCGCTCGCCGTCGAGCAACACGGTGCCGGCGCGTCGCTGATGTACCTGCCGCAGTGAACGACGTAGGCCGGCGCTCTGCAGCGCCTGCAACTCCTCGTCGAGCGCGGCATCCATGCCGCGCGTTTCGGTGGCGTCCGTGCCCGCCATATGGTGCATCATGAGGCGGCTCACCGGATCACGAACGTGAGGCGCGTGCTGGTCGGATGTGCCGAGCAGACGCCACCAAAGGTACCGGGCGGCACCGTGTACTCGGTCTGCTCACCCGCGGGGATGTTGAACATCGCCAGCTGATGTTTGACCGTATCTTCGTTCACTACACGGATCGTGCGGCGCGCACCACCGCCGCGCACGAACACCGTGTCGCCGAGCGGCGTGGTGCGGCCGTACGCATCGGTCACCAATGCCGTGCCACCGCGCGTCACGCGGATGAGTGTATCCGGGCGCGGCCAGCTGAACCAGGCGAGGCCCATACTCCCGGCGATCACGGCTGCGAGCATCGCGACGCGGGTGGCGTTCATGGGGTCTTCACCGGCACTGTGACCGGCACGTCCGTGCTGTCGCTGAAGCGCAAGTGCAGTCGCACGCTGTCGCCCACCGCGAGGGCGCGACGCACACCGACCAGCATGACGTGTACGCCACCCGTCTGCATCGTGAGGACCGCGCCGGCCGCGATCGGCAAGTCGGTGCGCGGCATCATGTGCGCCATCCCCTCGTGCTGCATCGTCTCGTGCACTTCCGCCGCCGCGGCGTCATCGGTGACGACCCCGACCAGCGACCTCGACACCGAGTCGTTGTTCACGATCTCCAGGTACGCACCGCTGGTCGCGCCGGAATCGGCGATCCGCGCCCAGCTGCTGCGCACGACGAAACGCTCGACGGGTGGCGCCGACGTGGTCGTGCAGGAAATGGCCGCGCCCATCGCGATCGCGAGGGGCAGACCGCGGGCGGACCGAGCACGCAATGTCATAGCAACCGCTCGAGGTCGGCCGCCAAGGCGTCCCACCCCGTTCCGAAGGGGTACAGCGCCACCAGCTTGCCGCGCGAATCCACGAGAAAGACCTGTGACGAATGACTGACGAGGTAGCCGGTCGCGTTCGTGCCGGGCTCGGGGGCCGCGGCCACGCCGTAGGCATCCATCATGCGCGACGTCGTAATGGCATCGCCGGACACGCCGATAAACGACGGGTCGTACATCTTCGCGTACCGTTCGGCGACCGCCGGGGTGTCACGATCGGGATCGACCGTGACGAACACGAAGCGGACCAGTTTTGCGTTGTCGCCCAGTTTGGCGCGAACGCGCTTCCAGTCGGCCAGCGTGGTGGGGCAGACATCCGGACAATGCGTGTACCCGAAAAAGAGCACCGTCGGACGTCCCGATTCCGGCGCCGTGCTGAACGAGGAGCCGTTCGCGCGCGTGAAGACAAACGAGGGCATGTCGCGCGGCGGATCGACCGCCATACCCTTGAAACTGCCGGAGAGATCGCAGGCCGTCAGCAGCACGGCGCCCAGCAGTAAAGCACCGCGCCGCGTCACACGCGCGAAGATCACGCCGCGGCGCATCGCGCACACTGTCCGTACAGCGTCACGTCGTGCGATTCCAGTCGGAAGCCTTCGGGCGTGAGTTCGCGCAAATCGCCGGGGCATCCGTGAATCTCAAACACGCGGGCGCAGCTGCGGCAACGGAAGTGATGATGATGCTCGATGCCGGCGCGCTCGTAGCGTGCCGCCTCGCCCGGAAGTTCCACCGGCACCAACCAGCCGGTTTCCACCAGCGCGTTGATCGTGCGATAGACGGTCGCGATGCCGAGCGTCGCCATCTGCTCCCGACCGGCTTCGAGCACTTCGGTGGGCCCCAGCGGACGGGGCGTGACCTCGAAAACCTGCCGGATCGCATCGCGCTGTTTCGTGTTGCGTTCCATCATTCAAATATGCCTGGGGACCGAGTGGCGTGCAGGGCTGGCGCGGCGTTGATTTCGCGTTCATGACGTCCGCCAATTCCGCGCGATCCCGTTGGATTCGGTTCCTGATCATCGCCGTCGTGGCCATCGTGAGCGCCCACCTGCTCGATGGCACCGCATGGCGTTCGGCGCGACTGCTCTCCGTGAACGACAAGGATTGGGGGCGCCTGCTGCGTTCCATGGGATATCTCCCCACCTGGGGTGTGATTGCCCTCGGGTTTTGGTTGCAGCAGCGGGACCACCCGCGACGCGCTGCCTACGCGGGGGCACTCGTCCTCGGCCCGGCACTGGGCGGCATTCTCGCCGAACTGCTGAAGCTCTCGATTCGTCGACTGCGCCCCAATCCCGACGCGTTCGAGTACGTGTTCCGTCCCTTCGCCGATGGACCGCTGTCGAATCGCGGGATGGGGATGCCGAGCAGCCACACGTTGGTCGCGTTCGCGGGGGCGGCCGTGCTGGCGCATATGTATCCGCGGGCACGCGGGCTGTGGTACGCGCTGGCCGCTGGATGTGCCGCCACGCGGGTGCTGGCGATGGGCCATTTCCTGAGCGACACCGTGGTCGCGGCGGCGCTCGGCGTGATGGTCGGC
>JBBARJ010000110.1:0-9559 GCA_040399825.1 Gemmatimonas sp. | reverse complement strand
AATCTGCTCGTTCTGCACGGTCGACGTGGGTGTCGCTCCGTAGCGTATCGAGAGGATGATCGCGGCCGAGGCGTCGTTGGTGGCGTTCCAGGTGACGTCAAGCGGCAACCCAGCAGCCGGGATCACAAGTCGTCCGGGAAGGATCGGCTCGGCCAGCTTCACACTGATCGCTGCTGCCGGGAATGCCCCGGCGACGCCAGGCACGGTCAACGTGGCAGCGTCTCCCGCCGCATAACTGAGGAGGGCGCCGGTGGCCGGCTCGTAGCGCGAGAAGGCCGTCGAGAACGGCATCGCGATGCTGGTACCGGCAACGCTGAGCGCCAGGCTTTCGCCGACCTTCAGTGAGCCGGTCGCGCCGCCCGTGGTACTGTCGACCAGGGCGTACGCGCACTGATCTCCCTGCTGGAGCGTACTGTTGGGCGCGGTCGCCGAGAGTCCCTGAAAGAACACCGCAGTGATCGTCGCCGTGGCCCGCCCCGCCGGGGCATTCTTGCCGGTGATCGTGACGGCCCCGTAGTTGCTGAGCCTGGTGTTGCTCTCTGTGACGCTGGAGCAGGCCGTGAGCGCGACGACACCGAGCAGTACAGCGATGATCGGGCGGATTCTGTCAGACGACGAGGACGACATACGAAGACCGGAAGGAGAGAGCAACGCTCAAGCGCCAAGTGGCCGCGCGGCAACGCGCAAGAACGGATTGGACGCTAACTCGCGTCCGATCGTGGTAGAAACACCGTGGCCGGGAAATACCCGAGTCTCGGGGCTCAGGGTCGCCATTCTCATCAACGACTGGTGCATCGCCGATGGGTCGCACAACGGCAGGTCGGTCCGGCCGATCGAGCCGGCGAAGAGCACATCGCCGGAAAAACAGAGGCCGTGACCGATGAAGGCGACGTGCCCGGGCGCATGCCCGGGCAGATGCCACACGTCGAACTGGTACTCGCCGAGTTGCACGCGATCGCCCTCGGCGAGATCACGATCGGCCGGCGGCGGGTTGTCGATCACCACGTCCCACCGCGCGGCATTACTGGCCGCATTGGCATAAAAGAAGGCATCGGCCGGATGCACCCAGATCGGCACGGGACGGGCGGCGATCACGCCGGCGACGCCACCCACGTGGTCAAAGTGTGCATGGGTGAGCCAGATGGCGTCGAGCGTACAGCCGGTGGCGTCCAGGGCCGCCAACAGCACGTCCGACTCATCACCCGGATCGACGAGCACGGCCTTGCCGCTCACCGTATCGGCCAATAGCCAGCAGTTCTCTTGCAGTGGGCCAACGGTGAGTTGCTGCAGCGTGAGCGTGCTCACTGGAACGTCGAATCCGGCGTGACGGGGACCGGCGCTTCCGCCGTTTCCAGCACGGGTGACTCGCCGATACCATGATGCGCGAGCCAGCGTTCGGCCTCGAGTGCGGCCATACACCCCGTCCCCGCCGACGTAATCGCCTGACGGTAATAGTCGTCGATGACATCACCAGCGGCGAAGACGCCGGGCACATTGGTCTCCGTGCGCCACGCCGTCACCTTGATGTAGCCGTGTTCCGTCGTGTCGAGCTGCCCCTGCAGGAACTTGGTGTTGGGCGTGTGACCGATGGCCACAAAGAGTCCGCCGACTTCGATCTCGCTCATCGCGCCCGTTTCGGTATCGGTGAGCTGCAAACCGGTGATGAACTCGTCGCCGAGCACGTCGGTGACCTGCGCGTTCCAGATCACGCGCACCTTCGGATGCTCAAGCACGCGATTGGCCATGACCTTCGAGGCGCGAAAGCTGTCACGACGATGAATAACCACCACTTCGCTGGCGAACTTGGTGAGGTACAGGGCCTCTTCCATTGCGGTGTCGCCACCGCCGACGACGGCGAGACGTTTGTGGCGATAGAACGGCATGGCGCCGTCACAGACGGCGCACGCGGAGACGCCGCCCCCCGATACGGCGAGACGCAACTCGTTGTCGAGGCCGATCCACTTCGCCGCGGCGCCCGTCGCGATGACGACGGTGTGCGCCGTGATCGGCGCAGAATAATTGGGCACGATGCCGAATGGTTTCGCCGCGAGATGCACCTGCTTCACGAGTTCGGAGACGACACGGGCGCCGTGATGCACGGCCTGCGCCCGCATCCGGTCCATGAGATCAGGGCCACTGATCGCTTCCGGGAAACCGGGAAAGTTCTCGATGTCCGTGGTCAGCATGAGCTGGCCACCGGGCAGCTCGGTGCCGACCGGCTCGCCTTCGAAGACGATCGGATTCAGGTTGGCGCGGGCCGCATAGATCGCGGCGGTCCACGCTGCAGGACCGGAACCGATGATAACGATGTTTTCGGGACGGGAATCAGACATGTCGGCGGAGAGAGAAAGAGAACTCAATCGATCGCCAGCACGCCCAGCGCGCCGTGACAGTGTGAGACTGTCCCGACGAGCACAGCACAGGGTCCGGAAGCGCCCCATGCGGCGAGTTGCCGATCAGCGTCCGCAATGGTGGCGGCGTCGATCATGCCGACGCCGTACGTGCGGTGACTGCAGTGAAAGATAACGGGACCCAGCAACGACGGGTTATCCTCGACGTACCGCCGCATCATCGGCGGCATGCTCCAGTCGCGAACCCCGCGCGTGTGGGGGCAGCGCGCCGGTTCAATGCAGTTCACCGGGCACATCCAGGTCGCGAAACTCACGTAGTGCCGTCCGTCGGGCGACGCCCGTTCCCACGGCGTGGCCGGTGGCTGTTCGAGGGGGGCGACGCGAATGCTCCGGTCCGGCCACCGCCCCCGCGCCCGGCCGATCAGCCAATCGAGGCAGACGTGGGGCATGAGTGGTGACGGCACCATGGCATCGGTGACGAGTGCCTCGGGACCCTGCCCCAGCCACCGCGCCACATACGAATCCCAGTCGCTGACGACAACCGTCAACGGCAATCCGTCGTAGGAGCCGGCGCGCTGCAGCCCATCCACACGACACGCAGGGTCGCGATCAACGACCACGACTTCGGTGGCCTGCAGCGCCCCGCGCTGAACCGCCCGCGTGAGCTGCTGCGCGTACCAGCTGCCGTAGCAGCCACCGCCCATGATCACGATGCGTCCGAACGTCAGGGGTGCCGCGCGTTCACCGATCTGCATCGCAGGTACTCACCGACGGAGATGACGGCCACCATCGACCGGAAGCACGACGCCGGTGATGTAGGGTGCGTCGACGAGAAAGTGGATTGCCTGCGCGACATCGGCCGGCGTGCCGCTACGACCCATTGGTACATCCCGCAGGAATCGCTCGATGGCTTCCTGCGTCAGGTCGTCCGGCGGAAGCACCAGCCCCGGTGCCACCGCATTGACCCGTAAGCGCGGTGCGAACGCCGACGCCGTGGTGCGAACCAACTGGGTGAGCGCGGACTTCGTGACCTGATGCGGTATCAGATGCGGGAAGATGGATTCGAAGGCGAGATGATCAGACAGCTGTACGATCACGCCTCCATCACGCATGACGCGGGCGGCCGCTTGCATCAGGAAGAACGGTGCGCGCAAGTTGATCGCCGACGTCTGCTCCCACTCGCTTGGCGTGACGGCATCGAACGGGTGCATCATCATGACCGATGCCGAGCTCACGACGACGTCGAGCGCACCGAACGCGCGCATCGAGCCTTCGACAAGGCGCGACGGGGCGTGCACGTCCGCGAGGTCCTCTTGCACGACGTGAATGCGCACGTCGTACGCCCCCGTCAACTCGTCGGCAAGCGCGGCCGCCTCGGCGGGTGAATGACCGTGGTGCAGCACCACATCGTAGCCGCGCGCGGCGAAACTGCGCACGATTTCAGCGCCGACGCGCCGCGCGCCGCCGGTAACCAGGGCGACGCGACGTGGCATCAGGCGGTCCTAGCCGCGTTGAGATCGGAGACACGCGCTTCCTGCCAGTCGAGCCAGATCTTCGGCACGAGCTGCCCCCCGAGCCGGCGCGGGCCATCGTGCGTGCCGTGCCAATCGGAACCGCCACTCGGCAGCAACCCGGCCTTCTCGACGTTATCGAAGAGGCGTTGCGAGAGTGAGGGCGGATGACTGGGGTGCAGCACCTCGACCGAATCGAGTCCCATGTCGGCGAGCCGCTGAATGCGGGTGGGCGTTGCCGAATCCCCCGGATGCGCCCATACGGCCAGCCCACCGGCTTCATGCACCAGCGCGATCGCGTCGGCAACATCGAAGCGTTCTTTCGCCATGTACGCGGGACGCCCGAATCCGATCCAGCGATCGAACGCTTCACGGAAATCCCTCACCCACCCACCGGCGACCATCGCGCGGGCAACGTGCGGGCGACCGACCGCTCCCGTGTTCGCTTCGGCGAGCACCGATTCCATGGTAACGGGAATGCTGTGCCGATTGAGCACCTCGACGATCCGTACGGCGCGTTCCACCCGGCCGACCTGCAGCTCGCGCAGCGCGGAACGCATCGCGTCCTGATTGGAGAGGTGGAGGCCAAGCAGGTGCAACTCGTCATCATCGAAGTGCGAACTCAGTTCGACACCGGCGATAATGCGGACCCCACACGAGACGCCGGCGGCGATCGCCTCGGGCAGGCCGTCGACGGTGTCGTGATCGGTGAGCGCGATGGCGTACAGCTTGGCTTCGCTGGCCGCTTCGACCACCTTCGTGGGCGAGAGCGCGCCGTCGGATGCGGTCGAGTGGACTTGCAGATCGACGAATTGCGCGGAATCGCCGCGTCCCGAAATCGTCTCCGGGCCCGATGTGCCCGGCGCGCCGGTCACGTGCGGTAGCCAGCCTCGGGAGAGCGCGCGCCCGGCTGCGACGTGCGGAAGAGTTCGAGAAGCTGCGCATTTTCGAGCTCGGCGAGCGATTGCTCCCGTGCGCGCGTTCCTACTGGCGAGTAGCGTGTCACCCGCACATCGCGGTCGTCACCGGTTCCCGCCACAAAGATCAATCCGAACTCATCACCGACGTACTGGGTGAGGAATCCGGAGGGGTACACTTGCCATTCGCGTCCATCGACCGTGATGCGTCGCGCGGGCATATCAGCCTCCTTGTACTTCGCGCCAGAGTCCGGGCGTCTGGCCGACTTCATGGGCCGCGGCGATGGCTTCATCGCTCGCGGCCTCCGTGAACTCGACGAAACGACCGGATTCGGTGGCGTGTTCAAAGACCCAAAAATGTGCTGGTACGGCAGCGGCGCGCGCCCGACGACGGTCGAGGCTGGCCAGATAGGCTCCTCGTTCCGCCGGGGCGACAACGCGCTCCTGCATGGCCAGCACGCGTGCCATGACGAACTCAGAACCCCGTTTCGGACACCGACTCCAGCGTCTTCTTGAGGTCGCCCATGAACCGATCCGCGTCGGCACCGTCGATCACCCGGTGATCGAAGGACAACGAGAAGTACGCGCACGTCCGGATCGCGATGGTCTCCTCTCCATCGGGGCCGGTGATCACCTTCGCCCGCTTTTCGATGGCGCCGAGTCCGAGGATGGCGGTGGTACCCACGGGAATGATCGGTGTGCCGAAGAGCGATCCGAAGACGCCGGGATTGGTGATCGTGAAGGTCGAGTCCTGGACATCGGTCGGGCTGAGCTTCTTGCCACGCGCGCGCGCGGCGAGATCATTCGTCCCTCGCGTCAGACCGGTCAGCGACAGCTCATCGGCGTGCTTGAGCACGGGAACGATGAGACCGGTCGGTTCGAGTGCCACTGCAATGCCGAGGTTGATCTGCTTGCGAAGAATGACGTCGTTGCCGGCGACGGCGGCGTTGAGCGTGGGATGACGCTTGAGCTGCGTGCACACGGCCTGCAGGATGAACGGCAGGTAGGTGAGCTTCTGCCCAGACTGCGCCTCGAACTCCTTCCGCATGCCGGCGCGAATACGCGCCACTCGCGTGAGGTCGATCTCGAAGAACGACGTGACGTGCGTGGCGACCTTGATGGCGAGCGCCATGTGATCGGAGGTGAGCTTCCGGATCTTCGACATCGGCTCGACGATATCACCAGCCCAGGGTGTGGGCAGCGGACCGCGATGTTCGGCGCCAGCCGGCGCGTGCATCGAGGCGCCCGCCACCGGCGCGGCGGTGACGGCGGGCTTCGCCGCCAGCATCGCGTCGAGGTCCTTGCGCGTCACGCGACCCGCGATGCCGCTGCCGCTGATACCGGCAATCTCGACGCCGTGTTCCGCCGCCATCTTCCGCACGAGCGGCGACGACTTGGTGCGCACACGTTCTTCGAAGGAGCCGGCCGGTGCCGCCGGTGCGGCGGGTGCCGCCGAGGTGGCCGAGGCCGCAACGGGCGCGGCGGGGGCGACGACGGCTGCCACGACCGGCACCGACTCGGGAGCAGCAGCCGGTGCACTCGGCGCCGCCGCTGGCAGGGCCGCCGCGGCGGCGGCGTCGGTCTCGAGGCGCGCGACCACGGTCTGAATGGCGACCGTCTGGCCTTCTCCGATCAGAATCTCGACCAGGATACCAGCCGACGGAGAGGGAATTTCCGCGTCGACTTTATCGGTGGAGATCTCAAACAACGGTTCGTCGCGCTTGACGTTGTCGCCGACCTTTTTCAACCACCGCGAAACGGTTCCCTCCGCGATGGACTCACCCATCTGCGGCATGATGA
This sequence comes from Gemmatimonas sp., assembly GCA_040399825.1. Taxonomy (GTDB): domain Bacteria; phylum Gemmatimonadota; class Gemmatimonadetes; order Gemmatimonadales; family Gemmatimonadaceae; genus Gemmatimonas. Next base: position 2,980 of record JBBARJ010000110.1, on the reverse strand, counting down.
CATCTACACGAGCCACTCGATCATCCTCGATCTGAAGAAACAGCGTCGGCCGCGCGATCCGCGCGACGCAAACGCCACAAGGCGAGAATCGGCAGCGTTACCGCGCCGAAGGCACCACCATACCCTGCGTACACCCACCATTCACACGCCGGCAATCCCGCCATGGGAGTGCAGCGCGCAAAGAAGCCCAGCAACTTCCCGATGCCGACGCCGACCATCGCGCCGCTGACGCCACCGATAAAGAAAGTAAAACACCCCACGCCGATATTCCGACCGACGCGGTCTTCGGGGAGGGGCGTCTGAGCATCGCCAGCTGAGGTCGTCGTCATCAATACGCAGTCAGGCGCCGGACCGCTCGAACGATATCGGCAGTTTGCGGCAACACGTAATCTTCGAGGGCTGGAGCGTACGGCAGCGGGATATCTGCGGCCGTTACGCGCAACACGGGAGCGTCGAGCCATTCGAAGCAGGTTTCGTTCACGCGCGCGGTAATCTCACCCGCCATGCCCCCCGTACGCGTATCCTCATGCACGATCAACAGCCGGTTCGTCTTTTTCACCGTACGGAAGATGGCTTCGTCGTCCATCGGCGCGAGTGTGCGCAAGTCGATGACTTCAACGGAAATGCCTTCGGCCGCGACGATTTCTGCCGCCTCGAGCGCCTTCCAGACGGTCGACGCGTACGTCACGATGGACACGTCACTCCCTTCACGGGCCACACGCGCCTTGCCGATCGGCACGACGTGGTCTCCAGCGGGCATGACATCCTTGACGCGACGATAGAGATACTTGTGCTCGAAAAAGAGTACGCAATCGTCGTCGCGGACGGCCGCCTTCATCAGGCCCTTGGCGTCTGCCGCCGTAGCGGGATAGACGATCTTGAGCCCGGGCGTATGCAGGAAGCCCGCTTCCGGATTCTGCGAATGAAACGGACCACCGCGGACGTAGCCGCCACTGGGTCCTCGCACGACCATGGGGCACGGCAAGAAGGCGCGATAGCGCGCCGTGGCGACGTAGTTGGTGAGCATATCGTAGGCATTGGCGATGAAGTCGATGAACTGCATCTCGACCACCGGCCGCAGCCCCATGTGGGACGCACCGGCCGCCGCTCCGACAAGCGCAATCTCGCTGATCGGCGAATCGATGACCCGCTGCTCACCGAACTTTGCCAGTAACCCTTCGGTAACTTTGAATGCACCGCCGAATGCCCCGATGTCCTCGCCCATACAGAAGACATTCCGGTCGCGCTCCATCTCCTCGAAGAGCGCCTCACGGATCGCTTCCAGATACGTGATCTCAGCCATCAGGACGTCGCTCCATCAGCCTTCCAGGTGCCCCAGCCCTCGGGGCGTTCCTCTCCGTAGGGATCGGCTCCGGCGTCACGACGAAACCAGAGCGGTTGCTCAGCGGGCGGTTCCGCGTAGACACCCACCAGTGCTTCCCGCGCATCCGGCGTTCCGGAGCGTTCGGCCAGATCGGTGGCGTCGTCGATCTCGCGCATGATGCGCGCGTCGATCGCGTCGATCTCCGTATCCGTGACGCCGAGGTGCGACCGCAGCACCCGCACGTAGCGATCGATGGGATCGTTCTCGGCCGCCCATTTCTCGATCTCGCCAGCCGGCACGTACGACTGATTGTCGTGCTCCGCGTGGCCTTTGCGGCGATAGGTAATCAGCTCGACCAGAGCCACGCCGTGGCCGGCGCGGGCGTGATCGACCGCCGCCTTCGTCACGTCGTAGGTGGCCAGCACGTCATTGCCGTCGGCCTGAAGTCCCAGTACCCCGTACCCGATCGCCTTATCGACAAAGTACTTCGCCGCCGACTGCTTGTGCGTCGGCGTGGAGTACGCATAACCGTTGTTCTCGACGACGACGACCAGCGGGCATTTCTGGACCGCAGCGAAATTGATGCCCTCGTGAAACGCACCGGTGCTCGTGGCGCCGTCGCCGACATACACCAGACCGACGCGATCTTCACCGCGCATCTTGAATGACATCGTGACACCGGTCATGACCGGGACCATGTCGCCGAGCGGTGAGATCTGTCCAAGAAAGCCGCGCGTCACCCCCGCTTCACCGATGTCGCCGAAGTGGATGTTGAGCTCCCGTCCACGCGTGGGCGAGTCGGCCTTGGCCATGTACTGCTTCAACACTTCGACTGGTGTGGCGCCTTTGACGAGCATGGCGCCGAGGTTGCGAATGAGCGGCGACATCACGTCACGCTGCTCGAGGGCGAAACAACTGCCCACGGCATCGGCCTCCTGACCAAGCGAGCGAAAGAGACCACCCACGACCTTGGTTTGACGGTAGAGGTTCACGAGGCGCTCTTCGAGCTGGCGCGTGAGCTTCATCCAGTAGTACAGCTCGAGTTTCCGCTCCCGCGAGAGCGCGTCGCTCGGACGCGTTGTGACCACCGACGTGGCACGGCTGGCTTGCGCCCGACCCATCAGTACCCCGCCTCAATCGTGTGGCGAGGATCGGCGGTGCGATGTACGGCGTTGAAAAAGCGCTTGACGTTCTTGTCGATACGGCTCTCACCGACCTGATCGGTGCGGGCCTCAACGAACGTGTAGTGCCCGCCTTCCATCTTGACCGAGAGCGTGAGCGCGCCGAGGGTGCCGGTGAAGCTTCGCGAGCGCGCGTCGGCCGCACCACGGGATAGTCCGAGCGCCGCGAAGAACTGATCGGCCAACGTCAGCACGGTGTCGGGTGCGAGCGAGGTCCGATGAAAATGCCGCATACTCAGGGTTCCTTGCGCGTGCTGTCCTTTGCGCGCGGCGGTGGTTCGGGCGGGCTGGACGATGCCGGCGGAGAGAAATCGCCCGGCTCGTCGGCGGCCATGATGTCCTGCGTCCAGTCCGGCGTCTTTTGCAACACCTTCGTAGAGTCGAGACGAAACTGAATGGCCATCGCCCACATGCCGGCCGTGACGAACATCAAATTGCTGCGGTACGTCCCCAACTCCTCAGTCGCGGCAAGGCC